>DASWDP010000061.1:0-7172 GCA_036395195.1 Gemmatimonadales bacterium
ACGGCGTTCGGGCTTGGGCCCTTGTTTCTCTTCTTCCTGAAAGTCGGCTCGGTGCTGTTCGGCAGCGGTTACGTGCTGCTCGCCTTCCTGCGCGCCGATCTCGTCACGCGCTGGGGCTGGCTCACGGAGGGCCAACTGATCGACGCCGTCGCGGTCGGCCAGGTGACGCCGGGACCGCTGTTCACCACCGCCACGTTCATCGGCTACGTGCTCGGCGGCCTGCGCGGCGGGCTCGTCGCGACGCTCGGGATCTTCCTCCCGGCGTTCGTGTTCGTGGCGGCGAGCGGGCCGCTCGTGCCCCGGCTGCGGCGCTCCCCCGTCGCGGGGGCGTTCCTCGACGGCGTCAACGTCGCGTCGCTCGCCCTCATGGCCGTGGTCACCTGGCAGCTCGGCCGCGCGGCGCTGGTCGATCTCCCGACGGTGGCGCTGGCGCTGGCGAGTGCGGCGGTGCTGTTGCGCTTTCGGATCAATTCGGCCTGGCTCGTGCTCGCGGGCGCGGCGGCGGGGGTCCTCACTCGTCTCTGAGCCGCTCGATCTCCCGCCGGTCCTTCTTCGTCGGCCTGCCTTTTCCCTCGTAGCGGAGCGACGGCGCCACGCGCAGCTGCTCCGCGAGCCGCTCGCGCAGCCGCTTCCCCTCCGGGTCTTCGTCGTACAGCGCGGCGGCCTGCGCAGGGGGCCCGCGGTGCTCCGAGACGCCGCGCACCGTCACGCGGTACTCGAACGGCCCGCGCCGCACCCGCAGCCGGTCGCCGACGGCGAGCAGCTTGGCCCGCTTCGCGCGCTCCTCGTTCACCTCGACCTTGCCGCCCGCAATCGCGGCGGACGCGAGCGCGCGGGTCTTGAAGAAGCGCGCGGCCCACAGCCAGCGGTCGAGCCGCACGCGCGAAACCTCGGTCTCCACGGCCACCCCCGGTTGTGCGTATAATGGGAACCGCGGCCCCTCCCAAACCCTTTCGCACAGAGTCTAATGCCTGCGCGTGTGACCGCTCGCCTGCCAGACGTCCGGCCCCGGACCCCGCCCCCGCCCCGTCGCGTCACCCGGCGCCGCGGGTTGCGCTCTGCAACTCTCGTTGCGGCTGTGTCGGGAGGGCTGCTCGGGTGCGGCACGCCGGGCGTGCGGGGCGTAGCCGGGACCGCGCCGGCGCCGAACGTGCTGTGGACGCCGCCGCGCGAGTCGGCCGCAGCCCCCAGGCCCGCACTCTCCCTCGAGCTTCCAACCGACCTCGCCGAGCGGATCGCGCGGCTCACGCTCACGGACGTGATCGACGTCGCGCTGCGGAACAATACGGCAACAAGCGCCGCATGGGCGGACGCCCGGGCGGCGGCGGCGAGCTACGGCGCGGCGAAGGGGCAATACTACCCTACGATCTCGATCGACGGGAGCGTGACAGCGATCAAGACGGTGCCGTCGGCCGGGCGGGCGGCGGTGAAGCAGCAGTTCTACGGGCCGACGCTCAACCTGTCGTGGCTGCTGTTCGACTTCGGGGGACGCTCGGGCTCGATCGGCGAGGCCCGCGAGGCGCTGCTCGCCGCCGACTGGACGCACAACGCGACGCTGCAAGGCGTCGTGCTCGCGGTGCAAGGCGCCTACTTCCAGTATCTCGGGACGAAGGCGCTGCTCGCGGCGCAGCAGACGACGCTCAAGGAAGCGCAGATCAACCTGCAGGCGGCCCAGCAGCGGCACCAGGTGGGGCTCGCGACGATCGCCGACGAGCTCCAGGCGAAGACCGCTTTGTCGCAGGCGCAGCTCGCGCTCGAGTTCACGGAAGGCCAGCTCCAGAGCACCCGCGGCGCGCTGGCCCTGTCGATGGGGCTGCCCGCCAACGTCCCTTACGACATCGCGCTGCCGTCCGACACGACCCCGCCGCTCGGGATCATGGAGAGCGTGGACACGCTGATCGACCGGGCCGTGCGCGAGCGCCCCGATCTCGCGGCGGCTCGGGCCGAGGCGCGCGCCGCGCGCGCCCGGCTGAGCGTGGCGCGCTCCCAGGCGCTGCCTTCGCTCAGCGTGGGCGGCAACACGGGCGAGACGTACTTCGCCAACAGCTCCAACTTCGGCAACAGCTACTCCGCGACCCTCACCCTCTCGATCCCGCTGTTCTCGGGGTGGTCGCAGATCTACAACGCGAAGTCCGCGGCCGCGGCGGCGGAGGCTGCGGAGCGGCGCGCGCAGGGCTTCGAGCAGCGGGTCGTCTACGAAGTGTTCACCGCCTATTACGCGCTCCGCACGGCGACCCAGCAGGTCCGCACGAGCGCCGACCTGCTCGCGAGCGCGACGCAGTCGGAGCAGGTGGCCCTGGGGCGCTACAAGGCCGGGGCCGGCAGCCTGCTTGATCTCCTCACGGCGCAGGCCGCGCTGGCGAGCGCGCGCGCGCAGGCGATCCAGGCGCGCTTCTCGTGGTACATTGCCCTCGCGCAGCTGGCGCACGATGCCGGCATCCTCGGCCTCGACGGGAAGAGCCCGCTCCGCCTCCAAACCGACACGACCGGGACGAACAAATAGTGATGAAGACGATCGCCGCCGCCGCGGCGCTGTGCCTGCTCCTTCCCCTCGGCTGCTCCCGCAAAGGCGCGGGGGGCCCGTCCCGCGTGCCCGTGACCGTGGCCCGGGCCGAGCTGCGCGCGGTGCCGTACGAGATCGTCGGCACGGGCACCGTCGAGCCGCGGCAGACCGTGGCCGTCCAGTCGCAGGTGACCGGCGTGCTCATCCGCGTCGCCTTCCACGAGGGCGACGAGGTCGCGGCCGGCCAGGTGCTGTTCCAGATCGACCCGCGGCCGTTCCAGGCGGCGCTCGACCAGGCGCTGGCGATGCTCGCCCGCGATCAGGCGCAGGCGCAGAGCGCCGTGCTCGACGCGCAGCGCTATGCGGCGCTCGTCAAGCAGGACTACGTGACGCAGTCGGACTACGACGCCAAGCGGGCCGCCGCCGAGGCGCTCCAGGCGGCCGTGCGGGCCGACTCCGCCGCGGTCGCCAACGCGCGGCTCAACTTCGATTGGGCGACGATCCGGGCGCCGATCGCCGGCCGCACCGGGCGGCTGCTCGTACGCGAGGGGAACCTGGTGCGCGCCAACGACGCGGAGCCGCTCGTGGTCATCAACCAGATCCGGCCGATCCTGGTCCGCTTCGCCGTCCCGGAGCAGCACCTCCCCGACATCCAGCGTTACCGCAAGAACCGGCTGCCGGTGCTCGTGAGCCCCGCGAAGACGGACACCGTGTTCACCGAGGGCGTGCTGAACTTCGTGGACAACGCCGTGGATACGGCCACGGGTACGGTGCTGCTCAAGGGGGAGTTCCCGAACCGGGACAACGTCCTGTGGCCGGGCGAGTTCCTCAACGTGCGGCTGCAGCTCTACATCGAGGACAAGGCCCTCGTCGTCCCGACGCAGGCCGTGATGACGGGGCAGCAGGGCACCTATCTCTTCGTGCTCAATCAGGACGGCACGGCGCGCTCTCAGCCCGTGACCGTGGAGCGCACCGCCGACGCCTACACCGTCATCGCACAAGCCGGCGAGGGGGCGGGCGTGCGGCCGGGAGACGAGGTGGTGACAGACGGGCAGTTGCGGCTGGTGAACGGCGCCCCGGTGGAAGTGAAGGGCGTGGCGGAGCCCGCCCGCGAGGTGGAAGCCGACCGATGAGTATCTCCGAGCTGTTCATCCGGCGGCCCGTCATGACGACGCTGGTCATGGCGGGGATCCTCGTGTTCGGGCTGATGGCCTACCGCCGGCTCCCGGTGAGCGACCTGCCGAACGTGGACTTCCCCACGATCAACGTAAGCGCGAGCCTCCCCGGGGCGAGCCCCGAGACGATGGCCGCCGCCGTCGCCACCCCGCTCGAGAAGCAGTTCTCCACCATCGCCGGGCTCGACCAGATGACGTCCACCTCGAGCCTCGGCGGCACCAACATCACGCTGCAATTCAGCCTCGAGCGCGACATCGACGCGGCCGCGCAGGACGTGCAGGCGGCGATCTCGAAGACGCTGCGGCAGCTGCCGCAGGGGATCATCCCGCCGTCGTATCAGAAGGTGAATCCGGCAGACTCGCCGATCCTCTACTACGCGCTCACCACCAAGACGTTGCCGCTCTCACAGCTCGACGAGTACGGCGAGACGTTCATGGCGCAGCGCATCTCGATGGTCCAGGGCGTGGCGCAGGTACTGGTGTACGGGCCCCAGAAGTACGCGGTGCGCATCCAGCTCGACCCGAAGGCGCTCACCACGCGCGGTCTCGGCATCGACGAGGTGGCGGCGGCGGTGGCGGCGGGGAACGTGAATCTGCCCACGGGCATCCTGTGGGGGCCGCACCGTGCCTACACCGTGCAGGCGAACGGCCAGCTCCAGGACGCCGCGGCGTTCCGGCCGCTGATCGTGGCGTACCGCAACGGGGCGCCGGTGCGGCTCGCGGACATCGGCCAGGTGCTCGACGACGTGCAGGACAACAAGACCGCGGGCTGGTTCAACGGCACGCGCGCCATCGTGCTCGCCGTGCAGCGCCAGCCGGGCACCAATACGGTAGCCGTGGCGGACGGCGTGCGTGCCCTGATGGGGAGCCTCCAGGCGCAGCTCCCGGCCTCGGTGGAGGTCCACAACCTCTACGACCGCTCCGTCTCGATCCGCCAGTCGCTCGCGGACGTGAAGGGCACGCTGTTCCTCACGCTCTGCCTCGTCGTGCTGGTGATCTTCCTGTTTCTGCGGAACTTCTCCGCCACCGTCATTCCGAGCCTCGCGCTGCCGCTTTCGATCGTCGGGACGTTCGCGGCGATGGCGCTCCTGGGGTACAGTCTCGACAACCTCTCGATGATGGCGCTGACGCTCTCCGTCGGCTTCGTGGTGGACGATGCCATCGTGATGCTCGAGAACATCGTGCGCCATATGGAGCTGGGGAAAGGCGTGCGCGAGGCGGCGTTCGCGGGATCGCGGGAGGTCGGGTTCACCATCCTGTCGATGACGCTGTCGCTCGCCGCGGTGTTCATCCCCGTGCTCTTCATGGGCGGGATCGTGGGACGGCTGTTCCACGAGTTCGCCGTGACCATCGGCTGCGCCATCCTCGTCTCCGGGTTCGTCTCGCTCACCCTCACGCCGATGCTGTGCAGCCGCTTCCTGCGGCCGCCCGGCGAGCGGCGCCACGGGCGGCTGTACGCGGCGTCGGAGCGCGTGTACGAGCGCGCGCTCGGATGGTACGCGGACACGCTCGCCTGGGTGATGGACCGGCGCCCGCTCGCCCTCGCCGTCTCGGCGGCGATCCTGCTCGGCACCGTGGCGTTGTTCGTCGTGGTGCCGAAGGGCTTCCTGCCCAGCGAGGACAACGCCCAGGTCTTCGGCATCACGGAGACCGTCCAGGGCACCTCGTTCGAGGAGATGAAGAACCATCAGCTCCAGATCATGGGGATCGTCGCCCAGGATCCGAACGTGCAGGACTTCATGTCGTTCATCGGCGGGGGCGCCATGAACCAGGGGCGGATCTTCATGCACCTGAAGCCCCGCAAGCAGCGCACCTTGAGCGCCGACGGGGTGATCCAGGAGCTCAGCCCCAAGCTCGCCACCGTGCCGGGGATCCGCGTGTTTCTGCAGAACCCGCCCCCCATCCGCATCGGCGGACAGCTGACGAAGAGCCTCTACCAGTTCACCCTGCAGAGTCCCGACATGCCCGCGCTGTACGACGGGGCGAAGCAGCTCGAAGCGAAGCTGCGCGACCTGCCGGACCTCGTGAACGTGACGAGCGACCTGCAGATCTCGAACCCGCAAGCGACGGTGCAGATCAACCGCGACCGCGCCGCCGCGCTGGGCGTGACGGCGGAGCAGGTGGAGCGGGCGCTGTACAACGCGTACGGCTCGGGCCAGGTGTCCACGATCTACACGCCGACGAACCAGTACTGGGTGGAGATGGAGCTGCTTCCCGACTACCAACGGGATCTGTCCGCCCTCAGCCTGCTCTACATCCGCTCGAACAGCGGGAGTCTGGTGCCGCTCGCCTCCCTCGCCACGCTCGGCTCGAGCGTCGGCCCGCTCACCGTCAACCACGCGGGGCAGCTGCCGGCGGTCACGATCTCCTTCGACCTGAAGCCCGGCGTGTCGCTCGGCACGGCGGTCGCCCGGGTGCAGCGCGTCGCCCGGCAGACGTTGCCCTCGACCATCACGACGAGCTTCGCGGGCACGGCGCAGGCGTTCCAGTCGAGCCAGGCCGGGTTGGTGTTCCTCCTGGTCCTCGCCGTGCTCGTGATCTACCTGGTGCTCGGTATCCTGTACGAGAGCTTCATTCACCCCCTCACCATTCTGTCGGCGCTGCCGTTCGCGGGGTTCGGTTCCCTCCTGACCCTGCTGCTCTTCCACGTCGACCTCACCGTCTACGCGTTCGTGGGAGTGATCATGCTCGTCGGCCTCGTGAAGAAGAACGGCATCATGATGATCGACTTCGCGATCGAGGCGCAGCGCACGGAGGGCAAGACGGCGCGCGACGCGATCCTCGAGGCCTGCCGCATCCGCTTCCGGCCGATCATGATGACGACGATGGCGGCGCTGATGGGCACCCTCCCGATCGCGCTGGGCGTCGGCGCAGGCTCCGAATCCCGGCGGCCGCTCGGCATCGCCGTCGTAGGCGGGCTCGCCTTCTCGCAGTTCATCACGTTGTACGTGACGCCCGTCATTTACACCTACCTCGACGCCCTGCAGCGGCGGCTGGGACGGGTGGCGCTCGTCCACGCCGGCTCGGCTCCGAAAGCCGAGGCGGCGCCGGCAGATTAGCGGCGCATCCCCCTTCCGCCCTTCCGTCCTTCCGTCGCATTACCAGCTGCGCAATCGCGCGCTAAGTTCCATCCGTGCACGAATGGCAAGTCTGGCTCGTCGCCGCGCTGCTGCTCTTCGTGGCGGAGATGGTCGCGCCGGGGTTCTGGCTGCTGTCGGTCGCGGTAGGCTGCCTCGCAGCGGGGCTCGCCTCGTTGGTGGTCCCGGGGGCGCTGGTGCCGGCGCTCACCTTCGCCGCGGGCACGCTGTTGTCGCTCGTCGGGATCCGGCCATTCCTGCTCAGGCACCTCCACCCCGTCGGGACCGAGATCAAGACGAACGTCGACGCCCTCGCGGGGAGGATGGGGATCGTCTCCGAGCGCATCGATCCCGAGACCGGGAAGGGCCGGGTGCGGGTCGAGGGCGAGGATTGGCGTGCCGCCTCGATCATGGACT
>DASWDP010000062.1:0-2930 GCA_036395195.1 Gemmatimonadales bacterium
GAGAGAAGCGGGACGCGCTGTCGAACGCCTGGCGGCTCCTGGTGCGGCGGGTGCAGGGCCATCCGGCAGCGCAGGAGGTTCTGCGGCTCCGGGCTCGCTTCGACTCGATCACGCGCGCCCTGCCGGGCGACTCCGCGGTGCTGGCGAAGCTCATCGCGTCGTCGCAGTCCCGCAAATCCCGCGGGCGGACGCTCGCCCCGGCGGACCAGCGGTTGTTCACGCGGGACTCGACCGCCCGCGCCCAGGCCGTCGCGCAGGCCCGGGCCGCCCGCGGCGCCCTCCGGGACCAGCTCGCGGCCGACAGCGCCACGCTCGCGACGGCGTTCGCCCCCGCGATCGCCGCGCTGCGCGAGTGCCTCGCGGCCTATCCCGACCAGATGGACGCCGTCATTTCGCTCGCGACGCTGTACGCCCAGAGCAGCCGGCCCGCCGAAGCGGCGGCGGTCTTCGACTCTCTCGCCGCCCACGCGCCCGATTTGGACCCGACGGAGCTGTTCGGCACGGGCGAGCGCTTCGTGGGGCAGGGGTTCTACCGGCCCGCGATCCGGGCGTTGTCGCTGGGGCTCGACAAGAATCCGTATCGCCGCGAGGCGCTGTTTTCGCTCGGGGTCGCGTATTACCAGGTGCGCGACTCCGCCCGCGTGCTTCCCGTCGCGCAACGCGTGCTGGCGCTCGACCCGCTGAACCGCGCGTCGCTCAAACTGGTGGCCGCGGGCTGGGACCTGCGGGGGCGGCGCGATTCGACCGTCGCCTATCTGGCGCGCGCTGATTCCGGCTTGGCGGTAGAAGTGGCGGTGTCGGTCTTCCTCCCGGACTCGGCCGGGGGGTCGCTCAGCGCGCTCGCCACGAACCTGAAGTCCGCCCCCTCCAAGGCTTTCCACGTCACCTTCGAGTTCCTCGACGCGCGCGGCCAGGTGGTCGCCGCGGTGGCGCAGGACATCCCGAGCCTGCCCCCGCTTCAGAGCCAGGAGCTCGACGTCAAAGCGGACGGGAAGGGCATCGCCGGCTGGCGCATTCGCGCTTCCTGAGCCATATTATCTGGCTGTCGGAAGTCATGACCTGTATTGGAGTTGCGAGGTCAGGCTTCATAAAGTCCTTGAAGGTCAGGGGAGTACGTGATTCGCATCCAATCGGTGGCCCCCGACTCACTCGGTGCCGAGCTGGCGCTCGTCCCGGGAACGGAACTGCTGGCGGTGAACGGCCGCGCGCTGGAGGATTTTCTCGACTGGGAGTTCCTCACGGCGGACGAGCGGTTCGTGCTGGCCGCGAGGCTGCCCACGGGGGAGGCGGTCGAGTACGACATCGAGCGGCCGGAGGGCCTCCCGATGGGCGTGACGCTCGAGCCGCCCCGGATCCGGCGCTGCGCGAACCATTGCGACTTCTGCTTTGTGGACGGCAACCCGCAGGGCATGCGGGAGCCGCTCTACATCCGCGACGACGACTACCGGCTGTCGTTCCGCTACGGCAACTTCGCGACCCTCACCAACCTGAAGCCGTGGGACGTCGAGCGGATCATCGAGTACCGGCTGTCGCCGCTGTACGTCTCGGTGCACGCCACGGAGCCCACGATCCGCCGCTGGCTGCTGCGCAATCCGGAGGCCCCAGAGATCGTCTCGCAACTCCGGGGGTTCGCGGAGCGGAGGATCGCCTTCCACACACAGGTCGTGCTCGTGCCGGGGGTGAACGACGGCGCGGAGCTGGTCCGCACGCTGACCGATCTGTACGGGCTCGGTGCCGCGGTCCTCTCCGTGTCCGTGGTCCCGGTCGCGCTCACCGAGTTCTCGAAGCGCCGGCTCGTGCGCCAGCCCACGCGGGAGGAGTGCCGCGCGGCGCTCGCGACGGTGGACCGGTTCGCGACCCACGCGCTCGCCGAGCGCGGGGTGCCGTGGTGCTACGGCGCCGACGACCTGTACCTGCAGGCGGGGGAGGCGCTCCCGGCGGCCGAATGGTACGGCGACTTCGAGCAGCGCGAGAACGGTGTAGGGTCGGTGCGCTACCTGCAGACGCGGATCGCGGCAGCGCGGGGCCGGCTGCCGGATCTGGCGGGGAAGCGGGTGGGGGTCGTGACCGGGGCGGCCATGGGGCCGCTGCTGCCGGCGGTGCTCGAGGATTTGACGGCCGCCACCAGTGCGCGCTTCGAGCTGGTGGTGATCGAGAATACGCTGTTCGGCCCGACCGTGACGACGGCGGGCCTCCTGCCGGCGGCGGCGATCGAGCGGGCGCTCGCCGGACGGAGGGATTTGGACTTCGTGCTGTTGCCGGGCGAGGCCACGAATGACGACCTGCTGTTCATGGACGACGTGAGCGCCGACGACCTCGCGGTGCGCCTGCCCGTTCCCATGCACCTGTCGTATGACTTTGCGGACGTGCTAGTCGATTGCGGATTGCGGATTTCGGATTGCGGATTGGATGGGCGGTCCTCAGAATCCGCAATCCACAATCCGCAATCCGCAATTGGGGAGGCGGGGCAGTGAGGGGCGCGCCCACCGTGGCCATCATCGGCCGCCCCAACGTGGGGAAGTCGACGCTGTTCAATCGACTCATCGGGGGCCGGGATGCGATCGTGGACGCCCGCCCGGGCGTCACGCGCGATCGGCACTTCGGCGCGGCGGAGTGGAACGGACGGCGCTTTTGGCTGGTGGACACGGGCGGGATGGTGCCGGGCGCGCACGACCAGCTCAACCGCGCGATCCGGACGCAGGTCGAGGCGGCGGTGGCCGCGAGCGACGTCGTGTTGTTCCTCGTAGACGTGGAAGAGGGGGTGCACCCCGCAGATTTGGAGATCGCCGAGTACCTGCGGAAAGCACGCGGTCCGGTGATCCTGGTCGCCAACAAGGCCGACCAGCTGCCCAAGGACACGCGGCACCTCGTGTTCTACGAGCTCGGCCTGGGCGATCCGTTCCCGGTGTCGGCCGCGGTCGGCAAGAGCT
>DASWDP010000063.1:0-7120 GCA_036395195.1 Gemmatimonadales bacterium
CGCCTCCGGCCGCCGCCGCAGCGCCTGCATCGCCCACACGCCGCCTACGGGCCCCAGCGCCAGCACCGCCATGCTCCAGCGCCAGCCGATCTGGCCGGCGACCCAGGGGAGCAGATAGATCGTGAGACAGGTGAGTAGGAAGCCGATGCTCGTCTGAAGCGTGAGCGCCGTGCCGACCAGGTCACGCGGCGCGAGCTCGCTCACGGCCGCCGAGAACTGGGCCGAGTCCGCGACGACCGCGACCCCCCACACGAGCAGCACGGGGACGAGGACGGTCAGCGAGCGCCCAAACAACGCGCCGACCGCCAGCGCGCAGCTCCCCGAGAGCGCCATCGCGAAGCTGGTCACGAGCGTTCGACCCCAGCGGTCGGCGTAGCGGCCGCCCAGCCAGCACCCCAGCGCACCGCTGCCGATGACGGCGAACGTGACGAGCGCGGGCACGCCGCCCGCCTCCGGGTTGCCCCCGACATGCGCGCGCTCGCTCTCGGCGACGAAGGCGGCCATCCACGTCCACATCGCGTACAACTCCCACATGTGGCCGAGGTAGCCGAGGTTGGCGAGCGACATGGCGCGATCGCGCAGGATGCGCGGCGCCGCGCTCCAGCTGAACCTGGGGGCGGGCGCCGCGAACGGCCCGTCGTGCGGCACGCGCAGCACCAGGGCCGCGCCCGCGAGCGCCGCACCGGCTGCGACGGCGAGCACGGCGCGCCAGTGGGCCGCCGCGACCGCCCAGCGCACGAGGTGCGGAACCGCGGAGCCGAGGGTGAGCGCCCCGACGAGCACGCCGATGGCGAGGCCGCGCCCGTCGCGGAACCAGCCGGCCGCGATCTTCATGCCCGGCGGATACACGCCCGCGAGCGCAGCACCGGTGAGCACCCGCAGCCCGATGCCGACTGCAGGTCCGGGCGCAAACGCGACCCCGAGCGTCGCGGCCGCCGCGAGCGCGGCCGAGCCCGCGAACAGCCGGCGCGCCGACCAGCGATCGGAAAGCGTGAGCGCCGCCGAGACGAGAGCGCCGGCGACGAAGCCGAGCTGGACGGAGATCGTGAGCCACGCGGCGCCCCCGGCCTCGAGCCGCCACAGCTTGGAGAGAGTGGGTGCGACGGCCGAGGCGCTGAACCACGGCGCCATCCCGCACAGCTCCGCCGCGGCGAGCACCCCGAGGACGCGGCGCGGGCTCACAAGCCCGTGGGATGGTCGAGGAACGTCCAGGAGAGGCCGAACTTCGCTTCCAGGTGCGCGGCGAGCGCCTGCACGCCCACCGTTTCCGTGGCGTAGTGCCCGGCGTAGAAGACGTTCAGGCGCAGCTCTTCCGCGTCGAAGAAGGTGTAGTGCGCGCCCTCGCCCGTGATGTACGTGTCGAGCCCGGCGGCGGCAGCCTGGGCGATCATCGAGCCCGCGCCGCCCGTCACGACCCCCACGCGCCGCACCCGCTCGGGCCCGAACGGCATCAGCCGCGGGGCCGAGGCCCCGAGCGCGGCGGCGAGCTGCTGGCCGAGCGCGGCCCGGGGCGCGTCCAACTCGCCCCACACACCGATCCGCACCCCGTACTCTTCCCCGAACTCGCCGCGCACCGTGACGCCGAGCCGGCGCGCCAGCACCGGGTTGTTGCCGACCTCCGGATGAAGGTCCAACGGCAAGTGCGCACTGTAGAGCGCGATGCCCTTTCCGATGAGCCCGGCCGCGCGCCGATACCCGGGCCCCGTGAGCGGTTTCAACCCGCCCCAGAACAGCCCGTGATGAACCAGCAGCAGATCCGCCCCCTGCTCCGCCGCCATGCCGACCGTCGCCTCGCACAGGTCCACCGCTGCAGCGACCCGGGTGACCTCGCCCCCGTTCGCGACCTGCAACCCGTTCAGGGCCTCCGGGGCGTCCGGGACCTCCCGCACGCGCAGGTAGTCGTCCAGATAGGCCACGAGCCGGGCGAGGTCCATCAGGTTAAAGGTGGCGACAGTATGGAGACATTATTTGGCCAGATTATCGACAGTGCTGCGAGATTCCCACACGGCTGACGTCGTAACTACCGCTGGCAAAGAGAGATAAGAAATCCACACGCGGGAACGGCCGGCGTGTGGATATCTATCCCTGGGGGCTCAGTACGACCTCGGCGCGCCCGCCTTCTCCGCCGGCTCGGCCTCGAGGGCGCCCTCCCCCATCCGCACGACACCGTTGATCTCCCCGCCCTCTTGGACCAGCAGTCGCTTCGCGGCGATGTCACCGTGCACGACGCTGGTGGACTGGATCTCGACCCGCTCGTCGGCCCGGATCGAGCCGCGCACCTCGCCACCGATGATCGCTTCGCGCGAGATCACGTCCCCTTCGACCTCCCCGCCCTTCCCCACGAGCACCTGCCGGCCGGCGCGCACGGTTCCCACGACCGTGCCTTCGATCTTCACCACTCCCTCGGCGGTGATGTCGCCGACGACGCGCATCCCGGTGCCGATGATGGACAGCCCCGTTTCGGTATCCGGCGCGCCGTGTCCCTTCTCGGTGAAGATCGCCATGTCAGTTCTCCTGTTTCACGACCGCGAGGGGGTCGAGCGACCGGCCCTCGCGGCGGATTTCGAAGTGGAGGTGCGGCGCCGTGGACCGCCCCGAGCTGCCCGAGAGGGCGATCACCTGCCCCGCCTGCACCGAGTCGCCTTCGCGCACGAGGAGGCGGGACGCATGTCCATACATCGTCTCATACCCCCCGCTGTGCCGCAAGAGTACGAACAGCCCGTACGCGGGATCCGTGCCCGCGGCCTCCACGAGCCCGCCGCCCGCCGCCCGCACCGGCGTCCCGAGGGGCGCCGCGATGTCGATCCCGGGGTGCGACTCGGCCGGATCGCCGGGGCGCACCTGGCCGCGGGTCACGAAGCCCGGGAGGTCGAGGGGCCAGTGCGCGGGCGCCGAGGGTCCCGTCTCGTAGCGCGCCGGGGCGGCGGGAGGCCGGGCGCGCACCGCGCCGGCGCGCAGCAGGTCCGCGGTCGCGACGACCTTCTCAGGCGGCGCCTTCACCCCGAGCAGCTGGCGCAGCTCCTGGTAGTTCGCCTCCGCCCGGTTCAACGCCGCGGCGAGCTGCTGCACGCGGCTGTTCTCTTCCTCGAGCCTGGAAACTTCGCGCTCGAGCCCCGGCACGCGCGCCGCGGCCCGGGAGATCGGTCCCGCGAACGCGAAGAACAGAACGACCAGGAGCCCGAAGACGAGCGCCCCCCACTTCCCCGCTTCGAACACCCACAGCGGCACACGGTAGGTCCGCGAATCGACCTCACCGTCGGTATGGACGACGATCGTGACGCTGCGATCCTTTTTCTTCTTCTTCATCCGTCGAACGGCGCTCCGAGGATCAACTCCAAGAGGCGCGCGAGATCGTCGTTCGAATAGAAGTTGACGTGGATCTGCCCCTTGCCCTTGGCGCGGAGCGTCACGCGCACGTCCGTGCCCAGGCGCCGGCGCAGCGCGTCTTCGATGCGCCGCACTTCGGGCGCCTGCCCCACGCCCTTCTTCAGGCGCGGGCGGCGCACCGGCGCCCGGCCGCCACGCACCCGGTCTTCCACGTCGCGCACCGAGAGCCCGAGGTCCACCGCCTCCTTGGCGAGCGCCGTGGCCATGCGCGGATCTTCCAGGGCGAGTAACGCGCGGGCGTGGCCGACCGACAGCCCGCCGTCGTGCAGCAGCCCGAGCACCGCCGCCGGGAGTTTGAGGAGCCGCAGGGCATTCGCCACGGTCGAGCGATCCCGGCCCACGGCGTCGGCCACGTCCTGCTGCGCAAGGCTGAACTCTGCGATGAGCCGCTCATAGCCGCGCGCCTCGTCCACGGGCGAGAGGTCGTCGCGCTGCAGGTTCTCGACCAGCGCCAGCGTCAGCACGGTGCGGTCGTCCACCTCGCGCTTGACCGCCGGGATCTTCTTCCACCCGAGCGCCTGGCAGGCACGCAACCGCCGTTCACCGGCGATCAGCTCGAAGCCGCCGTTGCCTCCCGGCGCCGGGCGCACGACCACCGGCTGCAGCAAACCGGCCTTGCGGATGGAGGCTTCGAGCTCTTCGAGCGCGGCGGGATCGACGTCGCGGCGTGGCTGGTACGGGTTGGGGCGGATGTCGGCAATGGCCAGCTCGACAAGGCTCCCCTCGCGTTCGGCCTCCTCGCGGGTGGGTCCCAGCAGGGCTTCCAGGCCCCGGCCGAGACGACGGCGACCAGCGATGGTTTCCGTCATGCGGGCACCTCCGGCAGCGGTTCAGCGGCAGGTGGGGTAGGGGAGGTGGGGGCGGGAGGGGTCGAGGCGGCGTCGCGCTCGACGCGGCGGATCAGCTCCTGCGCCACCGCCAAATAGCTCTTCGCGCCCACCGACTGCACGTCATACAGCAGGATCGGCTTACCGAAGCTCGGTGCCTCGGCGAGCCGCACGTTGCGCGGGATCGTGATGCTGAACATCTGCGACCCGAAGTATTCCTTCGCCTCGTCGGCGACCTGCTTGCACAGGTTGAGCCGGGCGTCGTACATCGTCAGCAGCACGCCGTCGATCGCGAGCGCGGAATTGAAATTCCGCTGCACGAGCTTGACGGTGTTCAAGAGCTGCGACAGGCCCTCGAGGGCGTAGTACTCGCACTGGATCGGGATGAGGACGCTGTCGGCCGCCGCGAGCATGTTGAGGGTGAGGAGGCCGAGCGACGGCGGGCAGTCGATGATGACGTACTGGTACTGGTCGCGCACGTCACGCAGCGCGTGGCGCATCGCGGTCTCGCGCGCCTGTTTGTTGACCAGCTCCACCTCGGCGCCGACCAGGTCCTGGGTCGCGGGCACCACGTCGAGATAGGGGAAGTGCACGTGCGCGAAGCGCGTGTCGGCGAGAGCGCGGCCGTCGAGCAGCGCGTCGTACAGCGAGTGACGGATGCGATCGCGCTCGATGCCGACGCCGCTCGTCGAGTTCGCCTGCGGGTCCCCGTCGATGAGCAGCGTCTTCCGCTCCGCGGTGGCGAGCGACGCTGCGAGATTGACGGCCGTCGTCGTTTTCCCGACGCCGCCCTTCTGGTTTGCGATAGCGATGACGCGTGCCATCTTGTAAGTAGTTGCCAATAAATAAGTTATATTGCTGGCCGGTTTTAAGGGTCAAAATATACGCATGGGTACACCTGACGTAAAGAGCAAGTTTCACGTGAAACCGGGGTGATAGTTTCACGTGAAACACTGGCGCTTGCTGGCACTCCGCTGGAATCGCTGAGCTTACGCGACCCGCCGGCGCCAGCGCGCCGTTTCGACCACCAGGTTGTGGAGGTCGCTGGGCGAGACGCCCGGGATGCGCGCCGCCTGCGCGAGCGAGCTGGGACGAATTCGGTCCAGCTTCTGCCGCGCTTCCGTAGCGAGGCTCTTCAGCTCGAGGTAGGGCAGGTCCACAGGGAGCGCGAACGCCGCAAGCTCGGCGAGCCGCGCCGCCGCCTCGCGCTCGCGCGCCAGATACCCGTCGTACTTGAGTTCGATCTCCGCGCTCGCAACCGTCTGGTCGTCGGCAGCGACGGCGACGCCCGCCGCTGCGAGCAGGGCGCGCAGCGACGCCCCGGGACGCCGCGCCACGCTCGCCACCCGTTCGGGTGCGGCGAGGGTCGTCCCGGTCGCCACGAGCGCCGCCGCAGCCGCCGCTGGAGTGATCGTCGTCGCCCGGGCGCGCGCGAGCAGGTCCTCCTCGTCACGCAGCCGCCGCTCCGCCACCCGCAGCTCCGCCGGCGTCAGCAGGCCAAGCTGCTCAGCCAGCGGCACGAGTCGCCGCAGCGCGTTGTCCTGGCGCAGCAGCAGCCGGAATTCGGAGCGCGAGGTGAAGAGCCGGTACGGCTCGTCGACCCCGCGGGTCACCAGGTCGTCCACCAGCACCCCGACGTACGCGTCGTCCCGTCCGAAGACCACCGGCTCCTGGCCGTGGATCCGACGGACCGCGTTGATCCCCGCCACCACCCCCTGCCCGGCGGCTTCCTCGTAGCCGGTCGTGCCATTGATCTGCCCGGCGAAAAACAGGTGCTCGAGTGCCTTCGTCTCGAGCCAGGGAGTCAGTTGCGTCGGCGGGTAGTAGTCGTACTCGATCGCGTACCCCGGGCGGGTCATCTTCGCGCGCTCGAGCCCGGGAACGGCGCGGAGGAACTCGAGCTGCACGGCGACGGGCAGGGAAGTGGAGAGCCCGTTGACATACAGCTCCTGGGTGTCGAGGCCCTCGGGCTCCAGGAACACCTGGTGACGCTTGGCGTCGGGAAACTTGACCACCTTGTCTTCGACCGACGGGCAGTAGCGGGGACCCCGCCCGCTGATCGCTCCGCCGTACAGCGCCGATTCGCGGAGGTGGCGGCGGATGATGTCCTTCACTTCCTCGCCGGCCCACGTGATCCAGCACGGTACCTGTCGGGGCAGCTCGACCCGCTCATAGAAGGAGAAGCGGTACCCTGTCCCGTCGCCGTCCTGGCGCTCCACCTTGGACCAGTCCACGGTGCGGCCGTCCACCCGAGGCGGCGTGCCGGTCTTGAAACGTGATGTCGTAAGTCCAAGTGACTCAATATGTTGGGCGACTTCGACGGCAGGCTGATCACCGGCGCGACCGGCCGGGATCTGGGTGTCGGTGCCAAGGTGAATGCGGCCGCGCAGGAACGTGCCGGCGGTGATGATCACAGCGCGCGCCGTGTAGTTGCGCCCGTCGCCCGTCTCGACGCCCGTCACACGGTTTCCGTCCACGAGCAGCCGGGTGACCATCCCCTGCGCCAGGTCCAGCGGCGCGAGCTCCTCGAGCAGCTGGCGCACCGCCCGGCGGTAGAGGGTGCGGTCGCACTGCGCGCGCGGCGCCCACACGGCGGGACCCTTGGAGCGGTTGAGCATACGGAACTGGATCGTCGCGCGATCGGTGGCGCGGCCCATGATGCCGCCCAAGGCGTCCACCTCGCGCACGACGGTGCCCTTGGCGATCCCGCCGATCGCGGGATTGCAGGACATCTGGCCGATGGTGTCGAGGTTGGAGGTGAGAAGCAGAGTCCTGGCGTCCAGGCGAGCGGCCATGACCGCGGCCTCCGTGCCAGCATGGCCAGCGCCAACCACGATGACGTCGTAGTCGAATGTCATGCGGCAATTATACCGGCTCAGACGCCCAGACGTCGAGGTAGACGCCGA
>DASWDP010000064.1:0-9311 GCA_036395195.1 Gemmatimonadales bacterium
CGAGTCCACGCACACGAGCACCGCGCGGTATCCCAGCCGGACGAACTCGTGCGCGAGGGCCCGCGTGTCCCGTAACCACAGCGGAAAGAGCCCCCGCATGCCCATTCGCGCCAGCATGCGCTCCCGATAGGCGCGAATGTCGGCGAGAAACAGGTCGCCGAAGACGACCGTGTCGAGACGTGGGACCCGCGCCCGGAGCGCCCCGAGCGCAGCCTCCATCGTCGCTTCGTACTCGTCATTCGAAGCGCCCGGCGAGATGACCACTTCCTCGAGGGGGAGGCCGAGGGACTCGGCTTGGCGGCGCAGCAGCGTGCGACGCACTCCGTGCATGCTGATCCGGTCGTACTCGCCCGTCACGGTGGTGAGGAGCGCCGCCACCCGGTAGCCGCCGTCGCCCACGATCTCTCGCAGCGCGAGCGCGCTGTCTTTGCCGCCGCTCCACGCGACGAGCACGTTGTGGCCGCTCACGGTCCGAAGCGCAGCTCCGCCCCGAGCCAGAGGGTACGCCGGGCCGCGGGGAAGTTCTTGACGTCTTCGTAGCGGGCATCGAGCAGATTCTCGATCCGGGCATTGACCGCGAGGCCTGGCGCGGGGCCGCGAATCAGCGCGTACGTCGCCGCGGCGTCCACCCGGGTGTGGGGCGGCAACGTGACGGGCGGAAACGGATAGGTCGAATAGTCGAAGTCGTCCCGATCCCCGGTGAACATCGCGGAGAGCGACGCGCTGCCGCGCGCCGCGAAGGTCGAGCCGAGCCGCAGGCTGCCGGCGTGTGACGGCCGCCGCTGCAGCCGCTCGTTCGTCGCCAGATCGCGCGACTCGAGGTACGTGTAGCTCGCATCGAGCGAGCGGCCTGCACCGAGCGCGGCCTGGACGCCGACCTCCACCCCCTGCGCGGCGGCGTCCGCGACGTTCACGAAGTTCGCCGAGTTCGGGCCGACAGGCGTGGCGCTGTACTGGATCAAGTCCTTGAACCGCTGGTGGAAGTACGTGGCCCTCACGGTGACGCGGTCGCCCGCAAGACCCTGCTCGACGCCTATCTCCCCACTGGTCGACTGTTCGGGCTTCAAATCCGGATTCCCCGTCGCGAACCCGGTCGCGAAGTTCTCGTAGAACGTGGGCTCTTTGAACCCGGTGCCCGCCGCGACGCGCGCGCGCGTGTGTGGCGCGATCCGCCAGACGACGCCGGCCCGCCCCGTCGCGTGGGCACCGAACTGCTGATTGTCGTCCACGCGCACACCGAGCGTCGTGGACAACGCCTGGTCCGCGCCGACCAGGAGCTGGGCGTACGCCGCGGCGTTGTGGCGCGTCGTGTCGAGCGTGCTGCCGAACTGGCTCTGTCGCTCATAGTCCGTCCCCAGGGTCACGAGCGCCTCGGGCGAGACGTGCACGTCGGCCCGCGTCCCGGCGACCAAGCGCTGAACCACATCTTTGCTGTGATAGGGGAGCCTGGTATCCGTCGGCCCGTCGGGGTCGTCGTCATAGCGGTCCTCCTCCTGGTGCCAGCCCAGGTTCATGCGGACCGAGACGCGGGATGACAGCTGCCGTCCCGCGTCGAGCCCGAGCGACGGCCCTCGCTCCGTACTGTACTGGTTCGAGTCGACCAGCTCGCGCACGCCACCGCCGCCCGTGGGGAAATGGAACACGCCGTCCGAGTACCGGGCGGAGACGCTCGCCTCGGTCCGCGTGTCGGGCGCGAACCGCACGCGGGCGCTGGCCGTGCCGTTGCGGTACTGGTTGTTGAAGCGATAGACGCCGTCGGTCGTCAACCGGGAGACCGCGAGGCCGTACGCCCAGACGCCCGTGCTCCCGCTCACATCCGCGGTGCCAGTCTCCGACCCGTACCGCCCGCCGGCGAACCCGATCCGTCCCCGCGGCCCGCGCCCCCCCTGCCCCGTCCGCGTGAAGACCTGGATCACGCCCGTCATGGCGTCCGAGCCGTAGAGCACGCTCACGGGCCCGCGCACGATCTCGATCCGCTCCACGGCCTCAGTCGTGAGATTCGCGAAGTCGAACGCGCCGCCGGGCTGGTTCTGCGGGACGCCGTCCACGAGCACCTTGACGTAGTCGCTCTCCCCTCCGCGCAGGAACAGCGACGTCTGGCTGCCGAAGGAACCGGCCTGCATCACGGCCGCCCCCGGCACGAGTCGCAGCGCGTCCGCCACGGTCCGGATGCCGCTGGCGCGCAGCGCGTCGCCCGTGAGCACCGTCACGCCGGCGGGGACCGCCGTCGCGGGCGCGGGCACGCGGGTCGCCGTTACGACGACGGGCTCGAGCGTCACGGTGTCTCGCCCCTGGGCAGAAAGGCCAGACGGCGTCAGCGCGAACAGCGTCGCGCTTAGACGTAGCACTGAGACGTCTCGCATGAGAGGCTCCGGTCAGGACTGGTTGGGGGGGCGACGTAGCGGCACCATTTGGGGACGACCCTCGAACTCCTGGATCGCGACGGGCCACGAGAACACCCGGGCGACCGTTTCGCGCGTCAGCACGTCGCCCGGGGCGCCACTCGCGGCGACGTGGCCCTCCGCGAGGAGGAGCACCCGATCGGCGAACCGCGCGGCAAGGTTCACGTGATGGGTGATCATGATGACGGCCAGCCGCGCGCGGTCCACCAGCCCGCGCACCAGCTCGAACAGCTCCATCTCGTGGCGCACGTCGAGCGAGATGCCCGGCTCATCGAGCACGAGGAGCCTGGGCTCCTGCGCGAGCGCGCGCGCGAGCCGAACTCGCTGGTACTCGCCGCCCGAGAGCGTCCAGATCCAGCGGTCGGCGAGGTGCAGGACGTCGCATCGCTCCAGCGCGCGCGTCACCGCCCGGTGGTCCGCAGGCCGCTCGGCGCCCCAGAGCGAGAGGTGCGGATAGCGCCCCAGCAGGACCGTCTCGCGCACGCGCTGGGGGAACAGGTTGTCCTCCCGCTGCGGCACGACGCCCACGAGCCGGGCCAGCTCACGGCGTGGCCAGCTTCGAGCCGGGCGCCCGAGGATCTCCGCCGTTCCCGCGGCCGGCTCGAGAGCGCCGAGCGCGACGCGCAACAAGGTGGTCTTCCCGCTCGCGTTGGGCCCGAGGACGGCGTGGAACTCGCCCTCCCGGGCCTCGAGCGACACGCCCATCAGCGCGTCGCGCTCGGCGCCGGGGTAGCGGAACGTCGCGTCCCGGACGGCGAGGATCACGCGATCGTCCATCGGCGGAGCAGCAGCGCGAACAGGGGCACGCCGACGAGGGCGGTCACGATGCCCACCGGCAGCTCGCGGGGCGCGACCACGGTGCGCGCGAGGGTGTCGGCCAGGACCAGCAACGTCCCACCGCTCAGGAAGGCCGCAGGGAGGAGGGTCCGGTGGCGCTGACCCCACACCAGACGCCCGACGTGCGGGACGATGAGTCCCACGAACCCGATGACGCCGGAGACGGCGACCGATGCGGCGGTGAGCAGCGAGGCGGCGACGTAGACGCGGCGCTTCACGGCCTCGACGTCCGCACCCAGGTAGCGCGCCGGCTCCTCCCCCAGGGTCATCAGGTCGAGCGGCCGTGCGGCCGCTGCGATGATCACGAGCGGTATGGGTGCGTAGATGGCGAGCACGAGCACGGTGTCCCACGACGCGCCCGAGAGGCCGCCCCAGAGCCACAGGAAAGCGTTGCGGAGCGCCGTGGCCTCGGCGAGCGAGACGATCGCGGTCGTCACCGCCGCCGCGAACGCACCTACCGCCACGCCGCCGAGCAGCAGGATGCGCGGATCGAGCCCCGATCCGCCGACGTGGCCCATGCGGTAGACCAGGACGAGGGCGAGGAGCGCGCCGGCGAACGCGGCGAGCGGCACGGCCCACGGGCCCGAGACGTCGAGCGCGATGGCCACCACCGCCCCGAGCCCGGCGCCCCCGGAAAGGCCCAGGAGGAACGGATCCGCAAGTGGGTTGCGCACGACCGCCTGGAGTCCGACGCCCGCCACGGCGAGCGACCCGCCCACCAGGAAGCCCAGCACCGCGCGGGGAGCGCGGAGGTCCCACACGATGCCGGAGCCTGCGAGCTCCCGCAGGGGCACCCCCGCGGGGCCGACGGCGAGAGCCGCTGCAACGGCGAACAGGCCGAGCAGACAGAGGATGAGCCACCTCACTGCGCCACCTCCAGCAGCCGGCGGAACTCGCGGACGGCCAGCGCGGCCCGCGGGCTCGGGCGCCCGAAAAGCGTCCCCGGGAGATACAGGAACCGTCCCTGCCGCACCGCGCGAACCGCGCGCCACTCGCGACGCGTCGCATAGGCGGGCGGTCGAGCGGTGTCCGCGAGCACCGCGACGAAGTCCGGATCGCGTGCGGCGATCGTCTCGATCGACACCTGGGCCGAAGGGGAGCCGATGTCGTGAAACACGTTGCGCGCGCCGGCGAGCGCGGCGAGCCGGTCGAGGTAGCTCCCGCCGCCGATGACGATCGGCGGGTTGTCCCAGACGATGAAGACCAGGGACTGGGGGCTAGGGGCTGGGGGCTCGGAGGCAAGGCTGTCCATGACGTGCGCGAGGGAGTCCGCGGGGGCGCGGCGGCCGGTGAGAACGCCGAGGCGCCGAATCACGGGGCCCAGGTCCTCGAGCCGGTTCAGATCGAAGAGGACCGTGCTGATGCCAAGCCGCTCCAACTGCTCCGCGGCCGTGACGTTGGGGCCAGAGCGGTAGACGACCACGAGGTCCGGCCGTCGCGCGGCGACCGCCTCGACGTTAGGCGGGATGCCATCGCCGACGCTCGGGATCTCGCGCGCCTCGGGCGGATAATCGCACCAGGTCGTGCGGCCCGCGACGCGGTCGCCCGCGCCGATCGCGAAGAGGATCTCGGTGAAGGACGGCAGGAGCGACACGATGCGGTGCGCCGGCGCGGCGAGCGCGACGGTGCGGCCGGCGTCGTCGGTGACGGCGATAGGCCCGTCGGCCGGGGCGCGCTCGCCTCGCGCGCAGGCCGCGACGGCGAGCGCGAGGAGACCCGCGAGGTGGGTGCGATGTGCCCAACGGCGCATGGCAAAAACGCCCACCCCCGACGGAGCGGAGATGGGCTAGCGCCTGCGCCTCGTGCGCAGCGCCACCATCCCTCCCGCGAGGGATCTACAGGTGGCGCGAACGGAGACGTCTCCTGGCTTCGGGCGGGCGGCTCGCCTTCCCGAGTGATCACACCCAGTGGCGTTGAGCCGCTACAACGTGCCCGTTACAGTGGCGGGGCCGCGCCGGATTCGCACCGGCTTCCGTGAATCCCCATTCGCTTGTAACGACGAGAGCTAGTCTATCGAGCCTGCTTCAGAGACGCAAGCGCGTCGTTGTCCCACCCTGAAGGGTGGGCTCGGCCAACGCTGTCCTTAAGGACAGTGCCCGCCGAGCCCAGGCTTCAGCCTGGGGATTGATACGGCTTCCGTCTCAGTGCCATGACGAACCCCACGCCGAGCGCCAGGGCCGCCAGCGCCACGATGACCGGCACGAGCGCCTGCGCCTGAAGTCCGCCCGCGGGAGGCGCGAGCGCGAGTGCGGCGCCGGTGGCGACGTCGCGCATCCGGTAGCGCGCGAAGCGGCGGCCCTGGATGTCCTCGATGCCGAGGGAGTCGAGCCGCGCGGCGGTCACGACCGTGGCGGTATCCTCGAGCAGCAAGTCCACCTCGGCCGTGGGCTGGTCGATCGGCACCTCCACGCGCCGCGCGTCGGCCGGGATGACGTAGGCGAAGCTCACCTGCTTGGGCTCGTGGGGGGGAATCGGCCCGAACACGGCGACCGAGTCGCCGCGCCGCTCCACGGCGGCGGGCGAAACGTCCCCCTGCCCCACCTGGAACTGGATCGCGACCGAGGGTATGGCCCCGATCCACGTGGGGGTCAGGGTGTCGGGGGCGATGCGCGTGGTCCAGCCGGGGTTCTCGAGCTCGAGCAGCTCGAGCGCGTCACGGGTGCCGTCCCGCTTGCGCCGGGCCACGGTCACGAGCCGCCGGACGAGGCGCACGGCGGGGCCGGTCGAGCTGGTGTCGTACACGTGGATGGGGCGGAGCGTATCGGCGGCGCGCCGGCCGCCGACGATCGGCTCGGAGAAGTACGCGATCCCGGCGTACCAGCTGCTCACCACGTAGAGCGATCCGGTGTCGGCGCGGGCGATGGTGAGCCGGAAGCCGCCGCGGGCGTCGGTGCGCATCGAGTCGATCGGCTTCCCGCCGCCGTCCATCGAGACCTGATGGAGCACCGCCCACGTGCCGGCGAACGGCCGCGCCGCCGGGCCGCCGCGCAGCACGCGACCCGAGACCACGACTCCCTGCGCCGCCAACCCCACGCTCCCCCGCCCCACGAGGGTGGCAAGGACGGCAAAGACGGCAACGCTACGGAGTGAACTTCCCGAAGTCTTCAGGATCGAGGTTCTGGAGGTAGGTCTTCAGCGCGTCCGGGTCGAGCGGCCCCGTGCCCGATTCGCCGCCAGGCTCGCCCGTTTCGACGGACGTGAGCGCGAGCAGGCTCTCGCTCGTGAAGATCGGCGCCTTGAGCCGCAGCGCCACCGCGATCGAGTCCGAGGGGCGGGCGTCGATCTGGATCACCGCGTCGCCGCGGTAGATGTGGAGCTCGGCGTAGTAGGTGTTGTCCTTGACCTGGGTGATGATGACCTTCCGGAGATCCGCGCCCAGGCCGAGGATGACCTGCTTCAGGAGGTCGTGGGTGAGCGGCCGCGCGAACTTGACCCCTGCGAGCTCCATCGCGATCGCGCTCGCCTCCGCCGGCCCGATCCAGATCGGGAGCACCCGCTCCCCCTCCTGTTCCTGCAGGATGACGACCGGCGTGTTCGTCGTGCGGTCGAGGCCCAGATGCGCGACTCGAACCTGGATCACGGTGTCGCTCAGGTACCCATCTCCCACGATGCGAGATACTTCTGCTGCTCGGGGGTGAGCGTGTCGATGGCCACCTCCATCGCGGCGAGTTTCAGCCGCGCGATTTCGGCGTCCAGCTCCCGCGGGATCCGGTGCACGTCCTTCGACAGCCGCTGCGCCTGCGCGACCACGTGCTCCGCCGCGAGCGCCTGGTTGGCGAACGACATATCCATCACGCTCGCGGGGTGGCCCTCGGCGGCGGCGAGATTGATGAGCCGCCCGTCCGCGAGCACGAAGATCCGCTTGCCGTCGAGCCGCCACTCGTCCACGTGTTCGCGCACCCGCGTCGGCCCCTGGGCAACCCGCTTGAGGCCTTCGAGGTCGATCTCGACGTTGAAATGGCCCGAGTTGGCGAGAATCGCTCCGTCCTTCATCGCGCGCATGTGCTCCACGCGGATCACGTGCGTGTTTCCGGTGAGCGTCACGAACACGTCGCCGACTCGCGCCGCCTCCGCCATCGGCATCACGCGATACCCATCCATCCGCGCTTCGAGCGCCTTCAGCGGGTCGATCTCGGTCACGAGGACGTTCGCCCCCGCGCCGCGCGCCCGCATGGCGAAGCCGCGCCCGCACCACCCGTACCCCGCCACCACCATGGTGCTCCCGGCGACGAGCAGGTTCGTCGCGCGCAGGATCCCGTCGAGCGTCGACTGGCCGGTGCCGTAGCGGTTGTCGAACAGGTGCTTCGTGTCGGAATCGTTCACCGCGATCACCGGGAACTGCAGCACGCCGTCGCGCGCCATCGCCTTCAGGCGGATCACCCCGGTCGTCGTCTCCTCGGTCGACCCGATCACGCTCCCCACCAGCGCCGCGCGCTCCGCCGGAGACAGCGTCTCCACCCAGCGCCGCACCGGCGGCGCCAGGTCGTCGAACCGGTTCAGCGCGATCATGTGCAGCGCGCCCACCAGATCCGCGCCGTCGTCCATCGTGATGTCGGGCCGGTGCGCGAGCGCCGCGCGGAGGTGCTCGTAGTAGGTCGCGTGGTCCTCGCCCTTGATCGCGAACACCTTGATGCCGTGATCCTTGACGAGGTGTGCCGCGACGTCGTCCTGCGTGGAGAGCGGATTGGACGCGCACAGCGCCACGTCGGCCCCGCCCGCCTTCAGGGTGACCGCCAGGTTCGCGGTCTCCGTGGTGACGTGCAGGCAGGCGGCCAGGCGACGGCCGGCAAGGGGGCGTTCCCGGGCGAAGCGCTCCCGGATGAGGCGCAGCACCGGCATGGAGCGCTCCGCCCACTCGGTGCGGCGGCGCCCCTCGGCCGCGAGACCCAGGTCCTTGATGTCGGAAGCGGCGGCGTGCGCCGTCGTGGTCATGCGGTCACCTTCTTGGCGTCGTAGTGCCGGGAGCGTTGCACCGCGAGCCGCAGGTCCTCCACGCGGTTCGCCTGCTCCCAGGTGAACAGGTCGACTTCCCGATCCACGTCCTTGTCCACGTAGCGGCGGCGCTCGGGGGCGCGGCCGAAGTGGCCGTACGCGGCGGTAGCGCGGTAGATCGGATGGCGCAGGTTCAACGCCTTGTTGATGCCGAGCGGCGTGAGGTCGAACACTTCGCGGACCGCGTCCTCGATCGCCTCGTCGGGCACCGCGCCGGTGCGGAACGTGTCGATCATCACCGAAACCGGCTGCGCGACCCCGATGGCGTATGCGACCTGTGCCTCGCACCGCTGGGCAAGCTTCGCAGCCACGACGTTCTTCGCAACCCAGCGCATCGCATACGCGGCGGAACGGTCGACCTTGGAGGGGTCCTTACCGCTGAAGGCGCCGCCGCCGTGGCGCGCCATGCCGCCATAGGTATCCACGATGATCTTGCGGCCGGTGAGGCCGGCGTCCCCCTGCGGGCCACCCACGACGAACCGGCCGGTCGGATTGATCAGGATGTCCCCGTCCACGACTTCGAACCCGGCATCGGCGAGCACCGGCCGCACGACCAGCGCGATCACGCTCTCGCGCAGCTCGACGTTGTCGATCTTGTCGGAGTGCTGGGTCGACACGACGAGCTTGCTCACCCCGACCGGCCGCGCCCCCTCGTACACCACGCTCACCTGGGTCTTGCCGTCGGGGCGTAGCCACGGCAGGTCGCCGGCTTTGCGGACCGCGGCGAGCCGCTCGGCCAGCCGGTGGGCGAGCACGATCGGCAGCGGCATGAGCGAGGGGGTCTCGTCCGACGCGTAGCCGAACATCATCCCCTGGTCGCCCGCCCCGCCTTTGTCCACACCCATCGCGATGTCACCGGACTGCCGATCGATGGTGGTGAGGATGGCGCAGGTCTGCGCGTCGAAGCCGAAGCTCGCGTCGGTGTAGCCGATTGCGCTGATCGTCCCCCGCACAATGTCGGGGATGTGGACGTAGGTGGAGGTGGTGATCTCGCCCGCCACGACGGCCATGCCCGTGGTGACCAGCGTCTCGCAGGCCACCCGGGCGGCGGGGTCCTTGGCGATGATCGCGTCGAGGATC
>DASWDP010000065.1:0-20651 GCA_036395195.1 Gemmatimonadales bacterium
GGATGCGCCGCGAGCAGCGGCGCCACGTCGGGCTCGGCGAGCAGGGCGTCGACCGCCGGGAGCCGTCGCCGGGGATCGGTCATTGTGGGGGACGAGGGGCTGGGGGTTCGGGGTTCGGGGCCTTCGGCTTCGGCACCACGAGCACGCCCTCCGCATCGGCGGCGATGCCGCTCAAGTTGGTCGCGCCGCGCACCCGGACCAGATACTTGCCGCCGGGCGCGAGCGGCCGCGCCGTCTGTCCCACGAGCCGGTCGGAGGGGACGGGACGTTGCTTGAGAAGCTGACGCACGCGGCTCGTATCGAGGCCGGTCGCGGTGGTGTCCCGGCCGAGCGGCGCACCAGGGGGCCGGGCGACGGCGGGCGCCCGCTGGGCTGCCGGAGCCCGGGCCCCCGGTTGCGCCGTGGTATCGCGCGCGCGGCGCAGCGAGTCGGCAGCCGCCCGCGCGCGCGCCTGGATCGAATCGTATTGCGCCGCGCTGTACACCGCCCGCACCGGGAACGGCGTCGTATCGGGGAGCGCGAACACGCGCACGCGCGCCGTGTCGAGCGGCCGCGCGGGATCGAGCGGCTGCGAGAAGGTCAGACGGAACGCCATGGAGTCCACCGGGTCGACGCTCTTCACCCGCGGGCCCACGGAGTCGTGCACGAAGGCCCACAGCACGGCGCGCGCGCTCGTATCGACCGTGACCGTCATGCTGTCGAACGCCTCGCGCCGATCCGCCTGCCGGTTGCTGTTCTGGTCCTGGATCGCCCAGACGCGGTAGCGACCCGGCGGGATGTCGGGGAGCCGGAAGTCCCCGGCCGAGTCGGCCACGGTGACGTAGGCAGCGGTGTCGGGGAGCGGTGCCGCGCGGATCACTGCCTGCGCCAGGGCGCGCTGCTCGACCCAGAGGACCACGGTGCCCGTGAGCGCGGCGCGGGGCAGTGGGGGGGCGGGTCCGGTGGAGAACACCACCAGCGCGCTCTGCTTGGTCGCGTTGCGCCGCAGGTCGACGATGCCCGGCAGCAGCTCGAGGTGATACACGCGGTTGGGCCTCCACCCTTCGACGGGCTTCACATGAATCGCGCTGCGGTGCCAGGACACCTTCACCGGGCCCGCCACCGGCGACAGGATCACCTGGCGCGCGAGCCCGCTGATCGCGCCCGTGCCCCCCCCGCCCGTGCCCCCCCCGCCCCCGCCCCCGGCGCCCGGCATTTCGTCGATCACCTCGTCGAATTCGATGACCGCGTCGTCCTTGAGGTCGGACACGACGGCGCCCGACTCGGGGACCACGCGCACGATCGCCGGCGGCGTGGTGCGGGGCGGGCCGCCCGGCGGGTCGCCCTGGTTGGCGCACGCACCCCCGAAGACGGCTAGGAGCAGCCCAGCGACTTGAGCTTGTCGGCCAGTACCTGCCGCTGGTCGCGCCACGCCCGCTCCTTCTCGCGCTCCTTGGCGACCACGTCGGCGGGCGCCCGGGCGACGAAATTCTGGTTGGTGAGCTTCGCCGCGAGCCCCGAGAGCTGGTGCTCGAGGCGGGCCAGGTCACCCGACAGGCGCCGACACTCCTGTTGGAGGTCGATCGCTCCTTCCAGGGCGACGAATACTTCGCTGCCGTCGCCGAAGATGGCATAGGCGCCGATACGCTTCGACCCGCCGTCGAACGAAAGCTCGTCGAGTTGCGCGAGACGCCGAATGGTTTCGCTCTCCGCCTCGAAGACCTCCCGATTGTCGCGGCCGCGTGCAGTGATGCTGGCCCGGAGACGCGTCTTCGGCGGGACCTTGTACTCCGCGCGGATGCTGCGGATCTCTTCCACGACCTGCTTGACGCGCAGGAACTGCGCGTCGAGTTCTGAGTCGACGAGCTCGGGTCTGAACGACGGCCACGGAGCGACCGCGAGCAGCTCGTCCTGCTTTCGACCGGGGATCTTCTGCCACAACTCCTCGGTGATGAACGGCACCACCGGGTGCAGCAGCCGCAGCGCCGTGTCGAAGCAGTAGGCGAGGACTGCCTGAGCAGCGGCGGCGTCGCCCGAAGCGAGGCGCGGCTTGACTGCCTCCACGTACCAGTCGGCAAGCTCACCCCACACGAACTCGTAGCACCGCTTGGCTGCCTCGTCGAGCCTGAACTGCTCCATGTATTCGGTCGCCGCGTGGACGGCGCTGTTGGCGCGCATCAAGATCCAACGGTCGGCGAGCGGAAGCTTCGCCCGCTCGAAGCTCTCGAGCGGCTGCACCCGCTCCGGCAGCTGCGCCAGGATGAACCGTCCGATGTTCCAGAGCTTGTTCGCGAAGTTGCGGCCCGGGGCGAACGTTGTCTCGAGGTCGCTCGGGTCGAGGATTACGTCGGCGCCGAGCGAGCTGCCGCCGATCACCGTCCAGCGCAGCGCGTCGGCACCGTACAGCCGGACCACGTCGAGGGGATCGATCCCGTTGCCGAGCGACTTCGACATCTTGCGGTGCAGGGTGTCGCGCACCGTGCCGTGCAGGTACACCGTGGCGAACGGCCGGTCGCCCAGGAAGTGGTATCCGGCCATGATCATCCGCGCCACCCAGAAGAACAGGATCTCGGGGGCGGTCACCAGCGTGTGGCCCGGATAGAAGCGCGCGAGGTCGGGCGTGCGCTCGGGCCAGCCGAACGTCGCGAACGGCCAGAGCCACGACGAGAACCACGTGTCGAGCACGTCCGGATCCCGCTCGACCGGCCCGCCGCACTTGCGGCAGCGCCGCGGATCCTCCCGGTCGGCCCACTGTTCGCCGCACTGGCGACAGGTGAACACGGGGATCCGGTGCCCCCACCACAGCTGCCGCGAGATGTTCCAGTCGCGGATGTTCTCCATCCAGTGCTCGTAGGTCGCCCCCCAGTGCTCCGGGACGAACCGCACCTCCCCCGCGCGGTAGGCGGAGAGGGCGCGCACGGCGAGCGGCTGCATCTTCACAAACCACTGGTCGGAGAGCCGGGGCTCGACCACCGTGTCGCAGCGGTAGCAGTGGCGCACCGCGTGCTGGTGCGGCTCCACCTTCTCGAGCAGCCCCGCCGCCTCGAGCATCTGCACGATCTTCTTCCGCGCGTCGAACCGGTCGAGCCCCGCGAGCTCCTGCGGCACGCGCGTCGGGTGCTGCATGCGCCCGTCCTCCGTCATCACCAGCGGCATCTCGAGCTTGTGGCGTGTCCCGATCTCGAAGTCGTTGGCGTCGTGCGCCGGCGTCACCTTCACGAACCCCGTCCCGAACGCCGGATCGACCGCCGCGTCGGCGATGATCGGGATCGGGAGATTCGTGATCGGGAGGCGCGCCGTCTTGCCGATGAAGCCGGCGTGCCGCGTGTCTTTCGGGTTCACCGCGACCGCGGTGTCGCCGAGCAGCGTCTCGGGACGCGTGGTCGCGACGGTGAGGGAGGGCTTGGGGCCGCCGTCCACGGGGTAGCGGATGTAGTACAGCTTGCCGGTCTCGTCGGCGAACTCGGCCTCCTCGTCCGAGAGCGCGGTGAGGCAGTGGGGGCACCAGTGGATCACGCGGTGGCCGCGGTAGATCAGCCCCTCTTCCCACAGCCGCACGAACACTTCGCGCACCGCGCGCGAGTACGCCGGGTCGAGCGTGAAGCGGGTGCGGCTCCAGTCGCACGAGCACCCGATCACCTTGAGCTGCTCGAGGATGGCGTTCCCGGTCTCGCGCACGAACGCCCACACCCGCTCGACGAACGCCTCGCGACCGAGGTCGAAGCGGGTCTTCCCCTCCTCGGCGAGGAGCCGCTCCACGACGTTCTGGGTGGCGATGCCGGCGTGATCGGTGCCCGGGAGCCACTCCGCCTCCCGCCCGCGCATCCGCTCGAAGCGAATGAGCACGTCCTGGATGACGTTGTTCAGCCCGTGGCCCACGTGCAGGATAGCCGTCACGTTGGGCGGCGGCATCACGATGACGTACGGCGGCTTGGGCGAATCGACGCGCGCGGTGAACACGCCCCGGTCGAGCCAGCGCCGGTAGAGCGGGCGCTCGACGGCGTGCGCGTCGTACTGGGGCGGAAGCGCGAAGGTGGGCTGCGACATTCCTTAATATAGAAAGGGTTGCTAGAATACCTCCCGATGCCCGACGAATCAAACGTCCTTCCCACGAGCCGCGTGGCCCGCTGGCTCGCGATCGGTGCGCTGATCCTGCTCGCCGTCGCGCTCTATTTCCGCGACGGGCGCCGGCTCGCGCCGCTCACGGCACCGCCCGCGGGCTCCGCCCCCGCCCCCGCCCCCGCCCCCGTCGCGCCCGCGCCCGGGCAGTCGACCAACTGACCTGATGGCCGCTTCCGAGATCCGCATCACGCTCCCCGACGGGAGCGAGAAACGCCTGCCCGCGGGCGCGACGGGCGCCGACCTCGCCAAGGCGATCGGCCCCGGGCTGGCGCGGGCGGCGCTCGCCGTCCGGGTGGACGGTCAGGTGTGGGATCTGGGCCGCCCGCTGCCGGACGGGGTGAAGGTGGCGATCCTCACCGACAAGGACCCGCAGGCGCTCGACGTGCTGCGGCATTCGTCGGCGCACGTGCTGGCCACGGCGGTGCGGCAGCTCTTCCCGCACGCCAAGATCGGCTTCGGGCCGCCGATCGAGGACGGCTTTTATTACGACTTCCAGGTCCCGACGCCGTTTACACCCGAGGATCTCGAGGCGATCGAGAAAAAGATGGTGGAGGTGGTGAAGGCGGACTATCCGTTCGTCCGCGAAGAAGTATCGCGCGCCGAAGCCAAGAAGCGCTTTGCCGACGATCCCCTGAAGCTCGAGCGCATCGAGGATCTGGGCCCGGACGAGGTGATCTCGGTCTACACCGACGGCCCGTTCGTCGATCTGTGCCGCGGCCCCCACGTGCCGAGCACCGGGCGCATCAAGCACTTCAAGCTGCTGCACGCCGCGGGCGCGTACTGGCGCGGCGACGAGCGCCGCCAGATGCTGCAGCGCATCTACGGGACGGCGTGGTTCACCAAGGACGACCTCGATGCCTACCTGCGGCGGCTCGAGGAGGCGAAGAAGCGCGACCACCGCGTGCTGGGGAAGCAGCTCGACCTGTTCTCGATCCAGGAGGACGTGGGCCCGGGGCTCGTCTTCTGGCACCCCAAGGGGGCGATGCTCCAGTTCCAGTTGCGGCGGTTCATCGAGGACACGATCCTCGAGCGGGGCTACCAGCTCGTCTACACGCCGCATGTGACGCGCGAGCAGCTGTTCCTGCGCTCGGGACACCTGCCGCTCTACGCCGAGAACCAGTTTCCGGCGATGGGCGCGGGGGAGGGCGAGGCGGACGACGTGCGCTACCGGGTGAAGCCGATGAACTGCCCGATGCACATCCTGATCTACGCCTCGCAGCAGCGCAGCTACCGCGACCTGCCGATCCGGCTGGCCGAGATCGCCAACGTGTACCGCAACGAGCGCTCGGGGACGCTGCACGGGATGCTGCGCGTGCGCGGGCTCACGATGGACGACGCGCACATCTTCCTGCGGCCCGACCAGATCGAGGAGGAGATCTTCCGGCTGCTCGACATCGTGGAGCTGGTCCTGGGCAAGACGTTCGGCCTCTCGTACCGCCTCGATCTCGCGACCCGGCCCGCCAAGAAGCTCGGCACGGACGACGTCTGGGAGCAGGCGGAGCGGGCGCTGGAGCAGGCGCTCAAGCGCCGCGGGCTCACCTACCGCATGGACCAGGGCGGCGGGGCATTCTACGGCCCGAAGATCGACGTCAAGTTCAACGACGCGATCGGCCGCGAGTGGCAGGGCGCGACGATCCAGCTCGATTACGAACTCCCCGAGCGGTTCCGGCTCGAGTACACGGGCGAGGACAACCGGCCGCATCAGCCGGTGATGATTCACCGCGCGATCTACGGCACGCTGGAGCGGTTCTGCGGCTTTCTGATCGAGCACTTCGCTGGCGCGTTCCCCCTCTGGCTCGCCCCGGAGCAGGTGCGGGTGCTCCCGATCTCGGACGCCCAGGCGGCGGCGGCGCGCGCGCTGCACGAGCGGCTCCGCGCCGCCGGAATCCGCTCCCACCTCGACGAGCGCAACGAGACGCTGAACTACAAGATCCGCGACGGCGAGGTGCAGAAGGTTCCCTACATGGCGGTGGTGGGGCAGCGCGAGGCCGAGGCGGGGAGCGTGGCGGTGCGGGCGCGTGGGGCGGGGACGAAGCAGGTCGTGCTCCCCGTGGCGGAATTCGTGGCCAAGCTCACGGACGAGGTCCGCACGCGGGCGCTCGAGCCGGCGATTCATTAATTTGAGGCCAAGTCGAGGTCACCTATGTCGGACGCCACCATTCCCGTCATCGTCAGTGCGGTGCGGACGCCCATCGGGAAGTATCTGGGCGGTCTCTCCCCGCTTCCCGCCCCGCGGCTCGGCGCCCTCGTGATCCGCGAGGCGGTGCGCCGCGCCGGCGTCGACGCCGCCAGCGTCGACGAAGTCATCATGGGGAACGTGCTGCAGGGCGGCGTGGGCCAGGCGCCCGCGCGCCAGGCGGCGATCCACGCGGACCTCCCGGGGCTGATCCCCTCCCTCACGATCAACAAGGTGTGCGGCTCCGGCCTCAAGGCGGTGATGCTCGCCGCCCAGGCGATCAAGGCGGGCGACGAGCAGTGCGTCGTGGCGGGGGGGATGGAGTCGATGTCCAACGCGCCGCACTACGTCTTCGGAATGCGGGGCGGCATCAAGGCGGGGAACAGCCAGCTCGTGGACGGAATGATCCACGACGGCCTGTGGGACTCGTTCTCGAACACGCACATGGGCAACCTCGCCGAGTACACGGCGCAGAAGGCGGGCGTGTCGCGCGCGGACCAGGACGCGTTCGCGCTCGCGAGCCACCAGAAGGCCGTTGCGGCGATGGAGGCGTGCCGCTTCAAGGCGGAGACGGTGGCGGTCGAGATCCCCGGCAAGAAGGGGCCGACCGTCATCGACAAGGACGAAGGGCCGCGGAAAGAGACGTCGCTCGAGGCCCTGGCCGCCCTCAAGCCCTCGTTCGAGCAGGGGGGGGGCGGCACGGTCACTCCCGGGAACGCGCCCGGGCTGAACGACGGCGCGAGCGCCCTCGTCGTGACCTCCCTCGCCTTCGCGCGGGCCCACGGCCTGAAGCCACTGGCGCGCATCACCGCCTACGCGACGGGCGGCGGCGAGCCGAAGGACCTGTTCTTCGCCCCGATCGTCGCCGTGAGGAATCTGCTGGCGAAGGCCAAGACGACCATCCGGGACTACGACCTGATCGAGGCGAACGAGGCGTTCGCCGTGCAGGCGCTGGCCGACGGGCGCGCCCTCGGGTGGGACTGGGACCGCGTGAACGTGAACGGCGGGGCGATCGCACTCGGGCACCCGATCGGCGCCTCCGGCGCGCGCGTCCTCACGACGCTCCTCTATGCCCTGAAGGATCGGAAGCAGCGGACCGGACTCGCCACCCTCTGCCTGGGTGGCGGCAACGCAGTGGCCCTCAGCGTGGAGATGCTCTGATGCACGAGTCGTCGCTTGCCGTCGCGCCGTCGAGCCTCGCCGCCCGGCGCAGCGTGGCCGTGGTGCTGGGCGCCGGCCTCGTCGCCATGGCGGCGCAGATCGCTCTGCCGCTCCCCGGCACCCCCGTGCCGATGACGTTGCAGCCGCTCGCCGTGCTCCTCGTGGGCGGGCTGCTCGGTCCCGCGCTGGGCACGAGCGCCCTCATCCTCTATCTCGCCCTCGGCGCGGCCGGCCTCCCGGTGTTCACCCCCTACGGGGTGCCGGGCCTCGCCCGGCTGCTCGGGCCCACGGGCGGCTATCTGCTCGCCTATCCCGTGGCGGCGTACGCCGTCGGGAGGCTCACCGGGCGGGGCGACGGCCGCCGCCTTGGGCGACTGGCGCTCGCCGTGCTCGCCGGACTAGTGCTGATTCACCTCGGCGGCGTGGCGCAGCTGCTCGTGCTCACCGGCAGCGCCGATCTCGCCTTGCGACTCGGTACGCTGCCCTTCCTCCTCGGCGATCTGCTGAAGCTCGCGATCGCCGTGCTGATCCTGAAGCCGGCGGTGAGTCCCCTGCGCGCGCGCCTATGACGGCGCGCGTTGCGTTTGGGGAGCGGGCGAAGGCGGTCGGCGCGGCGGTCGCGTGGCTCGTGCTGTTCGTGGGGATCGGCATCGGCGTCACGATCCTCTTGAGCGAGCTGATCCCGGCCGTCGGAGGCCGGCCCTGGTGGCTCGCGCGCAACGGGCTCGAGCAGGCGACGGGGTTCGCCGTCGCGACGGTCGTGGTGGGGTACTGGCTGAACCGCCACAGCTGGGAGCGTATGGGGTGGCGGTTCGACCGCGGGCTGCCGCGGCGCCTGTTGCGCGGCGCCGCCGTGGGGGTGGCGCTCGCCGCGATCGCTGTGGGGCTCGCGCTCCTGGCGAGCGGCGCGGCGATCCACCTGACGCCGAGCCTCGCGCAGTGGCCCGGCGTCGCCGGGCCGATCGCCCTCGGCCTGGTGGCGGCGGCGCTGGCGGAAGAGCTGTGGTTTCGGGGATACCCGCTCCGCCGCCTCGCGGAGGCGGTCGGGCCGGTTCCCGCGATGGCCGTCGTCTCCCTCGGCTTCGGCGCGGTCCACGTCGCCAACCCGAACGCCACGGTCTTGAGCACCGCCAACATCGTGCTCGCGGGCGTGTGGCTGGCACTCGCGTTCTTCTCCCCGGGCGGGATGCCGTTCGCCTGGGGACTGCATTTCGGGTGGAACGGCGCGCTGGCGCTCGTGTTCGACGCCCCGGTGAGCGGCTTCGCGTTCGACGTGCCGGGCGTGGACTATTTCCCCGGGGCGCGGTCGTGGATCGACGGCGGGCGCTTCGGCCCGGAGGGCGGGCTGGTGGGGACCGTCGCGCTCGTCGTCGGGGCGCTGCTGATTGTGGGGCTCCAGCTCAGATCACGACCGGAATGGCTCGCGTGAAGCGCGCGAGTGAACTCGCGGCTCGGCCTCGGCCGGTAAACCGGCGTGCCTCGTCCGCTTCAGCGGTCGCTGCCGAGCCGCGGCTTCAGCCGCGCGCTTCGGGCCGAGGGGCGGGCTGGTGAGCCGGGTCGCCGTCGTGGGCGCGGGCACCATGGGCAACGGGATCGCGCACGTGTTCGCGCAGCACGGGTGGGACACGGCGCTGATCGACGTGGCGCCCGGGCTGCTCGAGCGGGTCCTCGCCACGATCCGCGCGAACTTCGAACGCCAGGTGAAGAAGGGGACGCTCACCCCGGAGCAGCGCGACGCCGCGCTGGGGCGCATCCGGACCGCGGCCACCCTCGATCCCGTCGAGGACGTCGAGCTCGTCATCGAGGCCGCGACCGAGCACCCCGAGACCAAGTTCAAGATCTTCCGCGACCTCGATCGCCGCGCCCCGCCACACGCCATTCTCGCGAGCAACACGTCGTCGATCTCGATCACGGCCATCGCCGCCGAGACGCGGCGTCCCGCGCAGGTGGTCGGGATGCACTTCATGAACCCGGTGCCGGTGATGCAGCTCGTCGAGGTGATCCGCGGGCTCGAGACTTCCGACGAGACCACGAAGCGCACGCTCGAGATCGCGCGGGCCCTCGGCAAGACGCCGGTCGAGGTCACCGATTCCCCCGGGTTCGTGTCGAACCGGGTCCTCCTGCCGATGATCAACGAGGCGGTCTTCTGCGTGATGGAAGGGGTCGCGAGCCCCGAGGCCGTGGACACGGTGATGAAGCTGGGCATGAACCATCCGTTGGGGCCGCTCGCGCTCGCCGACCTGATCGGGCTCGACGTGTGCCTGGCGATCCTCGAGGTGCTGCACCGCGACCTGGGCGACGACAAGTACCGGCCGGCGCCCCTGCTCCGGAAGATGGTCGCGGCCGGGCGGCTGGGGCGGAAGAGCGGCCGCGGGTTCCATGTCTATCGCGATTGAGCCGCCGGGCCTCTCCGAGACGCAGCGCCAGATCGTCGATCTGGCGCGCGAGTTCGCCCGCACGCGCATCGAGCCCCACGCCGCCGAGTGGGACCGCACCCGGCACTTCGCCCGCGACGTGATCGACGAGCTGGGCAAGCTCGGTTTCCTCGGGATGTGCACGCCCGAGGAATACGACGGCATGGGGCTCGACACCCTCACGTATCTGCTGGCGCTCGAAGAGCTCGCGGCGGCGGACGCGAGCATCGCGCTGTCGGTCTCCCTCCACAACGCCATCCCGGCCACGATGCTCGCGCGCCACGGCAGCCCGGCGCAGAAGCAGCGCTTCCTCAAGAGCATGGCCCGAGGGGAGGTGCTCGCGGGGTTCGCGCTGTCCGAGCCCGAGGCGGGCTCGGACGCGGCGTCGCTGCGGGCGCGGGCGGTGCGTGACGGGGATCACTGGGTGCTGCGGGGCACCAAGGCGTGGGCAACGAACGGCGGCACGGCGGAACTGATGATGGTGATGGCCCGCACCGAGCGCGGGATTTCCGCCTTCATTGTGCCCACCGATGCGGCGGGTTATCGTGCGGGGACGCCGGAGGACAAGATGGGCCTCCGCGCGTCGAACACCGTCGCGATCGCGCTCGAGGACGTCCGGCTGCCGGCCGATCACCTGGTGGGCGAGGACGGACAGGGGTTCGGATACGCGATGGAGGGGCTCGACGTGGGCCGCCTCGGCATCGCGGTCCAGGCGGTCGGGATCGCGCGGCGGGCGCTCGAGCACGCGGTCGGCTACTGCGCCGAGCGCCGGCAGTTCGGCCGGGCGCTGCGGGAGTTCGAGGCGGTGCAGTTCAAGCTGGCCGACATGGCGACGCGGGTGGAGGCGGCACGGGCCCTCGCCCACGCGACGGCGGCGCGCAGGGACCGGGGCGAGGAGATCACGGTCCCGGCGAGCATGGCGAAGCTGTTCGCTTCCGAGACGGCGATGTGGGTCACGACCCAGGCGGTGCAGTTGTTCGGCGGGTACGGCTATATGCGGGACTTCCCCGTCGAGAAACTGTTCCGGGACGCGAAGGCCACCGAGATCTATGAAGGCACCAGCGAAATCCAGCGGATCGTCATCGCCCGCGGTCTCTATCCCAGCGCCTGACCCCGGGCGCAAGCCCGGGGAACGCAAGGGGCTCGAGCTGTTCGCCCTGCTCGCCGAGCACGAGCACGAGCAGGTGAGCGCGTACTACGAGCCGTCGAGCGGGTACCGGGGCATCATCGCGATCCACTCGACGGTGCTCGGTCCCGCGCTCGGCGGCACGCGCTTCTGGAACTACGCGAGCGACGCGGAGGCGCTGATCGACGCGCTGCGGCTCGCGCGCGGGATGACGTACAAGGCGGCGGTGGCGGGCCTGAACCTGGGCGGCGGCAAGAGCGTCATCATCGGCGACAACCGCACCGCGCGGCGCGAGGCGCTGTTCCGCGCCCACGGCCGGCACGTCGAGTCCCTCAAGGGGCGCTACATCACCGCCGAGGACGTGGGGACGACCACCGGCGACATGGAGTACATCAAGGCCGAGACCAACCACGTGACCGGCCTGATCGGCCGGTCGGGCGACCCCTCGCCCGTCACGGCGTACGGCGTGTATCGCGGGATGAAGGCGTGCGCCACGTACCGCTACGGTTCGGACAGCCTGGCCGGGAAGCGCGTGGCTTTGCAGGGATGCGGCTCCGTGGGCTATCATCTGGCGAGGCTGCTGCACGCCGAAGGGGCGCAGCTCACCTGCACCGACATCGACCCGCAGCGGGTGAAGCGGGTGGTGGAGGAGACAGGGGCGCAGGCGGTGGCGACGGACGAGATCTACGACGTGGGGGCGGACGTGTTCGCGCCGTGCGCGCTCGGCGCGGTGCTGAACGACGCGACGATCCCGCGGCTCCAGGTGGAGATCGTGGCGGGCGGCGCCAACAACCAGCTCGCCGAGGACCGCCACGGCGACCTGCTCGAGGCGCGGCACATCACGTACGCGCCGGACTACGTGATCAACGGCGGGGGGCTGATCAACGTGAACGCCGAGCTGCACGGCTGGGCCCCGGAGCGCGCCCGCTCCAAGGCGGGGGAGATCTACGACACCATCCTGCGCGTGTTCGAGATCGCGCGCGAGGAAGGCATCCCCAGCTACAAGGCCGCGGCGCGGTTGGCGGAGCAGCGGATCGCCGCGATCGCGAAGGTGCGGCGCAACTTTGTCTGAGCAGATTTTCGTCGGCGCGGACCACGCGGGCTACCGGCTGAAGCAGCGGCTCGTGGAGGAGCTGAAGCGGCTCGGCTACGAACCCGTGGACGTGGGTCCCAAGGCGCTCGATCCGGCGGACGATTTCCCGGACTACGCGCGGCCCGTCGCCGCGGCCGTGAGCGAGGGGAAGGTGCGGCGCGGCGTCCTGACGTGCGGGACGGGGCTCGGGATGGCCTACGTCGCCAACCGGTTCCCCCGCGTGCGGGCGGCGGTGGCGTGGAGCCCCGAGATCGCCGAGCTCGCGCGCAAGCACAATGACGCGAACGTGCTCGTCCTGCCGGCGCGGTTCGTGAGTGAGGAGGAAGGGATGGAGATCCTGCACAAATGGCTCGAGACGACGTTCGAGGGCGGGCGCCACGAACGGCGCGTCGCGAAGATCGACCAGTGATCGACCGGCGCGCGCCGCTCGCGAAGGCGGACCCGGCCATTTACCAGCTGATCCGGCGCGAGGTGGAGCGCCAGGAGCACGGGCTCGAGCTGATCGCGAGCGAGAACTTCGTGACCATCGCGGTGCTCGAGGCGATGGGCTCCGCACTCACCAACAAGTACGCCGAGGGGCTGCCGCGGAAGCGCTACTACGGCGGGTGCGAGGTGGTGGACGAGGTGGAGCAGCTCGCCATCGATCGCGCCAAGGCGCTGTTCAAGGCCGAGCACGCCAACGTGCAGCCGCACTCGGGCGCGCAGGCGAACATGGCCGCGTACCTGGCGGTCGCGAAACCCGGCGACACGCTGCTGGGGCTGGCGCTGCCGCACGGCGGGCACCTGACCCACGGCGCGGCGGTGAACTTCTCGGGGACGCTGTTCCGCGCCACCCACTACGGCGTGCGCGAAGAGACCGGACGGATCGACTACGACCAGGTGCGCGAGATCGCGCGGCGCGAGCGGCCGCGGATCCTCATCGGCGGCGGCAGCGCCTACGCCAGGGTGATCGACTTCGCGGCGCTCCGGAGCGTCGCCGACGAGGTCGGCGCGATCTTCGTGGTGGACATGGCGCACTTCGCCGGGCTCGTGGCCGCGGGCATCCACCCGTCGCCCGTGCCGCACGCGCACATCGTCACGACGACCACGCACAAGACGCTGCGCGGCCCGCGCGGCGGCATCATCCTGTGCCAGGAAGTCTTCGCGAAGGACGTCGACAAGCAGGTGTTCCCGGGGATCCAGGGCGGCCCGCTCGAGCATGTGATCGCGGCCAAGGCCGTGGCGCTCGGCGAGGCGCTCACGCCCGAGTTCAAGGAGTACGCGCAACAGGTGGTGAAGAACGCACAAACCCTCGCCGCCGCGCTGGTGGAGCGCGGCTACGCGATCGTCTCGGGCGGCACCGACACGCACTTGATGCTGGTCGACCTGCGTCCCAAGAACGTCACCGGCAAGGAGGCGCAGGAGCTGCTCGACCGGGCGTCCATCACCGTCAACAAGAACACGATCCCGGGCGACCCGCAGAAGGCGTTCGTCACGAGCGGCATCCGCATCGGGACCCCCGCGGTCACGACGCGCGGCTTCACCGAGCCCGAGATGGAGCGGGTGGCGGTCCTGATCGACGACGTCCTCACCAAGAGGGACGACGCCACCATCACGCGCGTGAAGGCCGAGGTGCGCGAGCTCACCGACCAGTTCCCCCTGTACGCGGCGCCCCGCGCCGCCGTCGCCTCCCATGGCCGATAGCAGCGGCGGGTCGTCGAGCCGGCCCCGGGGCTCGGGCTCGTTCACGGTGCACCTCGCCGAGGAGCTCGAGGTCTACTTCAACGAGGTCGCCCACGGCCGCCCCGTGGGCTTCGTCGCCTCGGCCAAGTGGAAGCCGCCCACCGACATCTTCGAGATCGACGACGCCCTCGTCATCTGCATGGACATCGCGGGGATGCGCTCGGAAGACTTCACCGTCCAGCTCGAGGGCGGCATTCTGACCATCGCCGGCGAGCGCACGCTGCGACGTGAAGGCAAGCCGCACTACCACGCGATGGAAGTGCAGGTCGGCCCGTTCGAGCGTCGCTTCCGCCTTCCGGTGCCCGTCGATCCCGAGAGCATCGCCGCGAGCTACGAGCACGGCTTCCTCGAGGTCCGGCTCACCAAGCTGCCGGCCCGGCTGTCGGGCCCGCAGTCGGTGCGCGTGCGCTAGCCGATGGACCGCCTCCCGATCCTGCCGCTGGGCCAGCTGGTCGTCTATCCGCATGTCGTGCTGCCGATGGCGCTCAACGACCCTTACGCGGTGCAGCTGATCGACGAGGTGGTCCAGGGGAACAAGCGGCTGCTGCTCGGCGTGGTGCGGCCGCTCGGCGGCGCCGAGCCGCCCGAGGGCGCCGTGATGCAGGCCCGCGCCGACGAGCTGTACGAGGTCGGCACGCTCAGCACCGTCGTCCGGATGCTCAAGCTCGGCGACGGGTCGGTGCGCGTGATGGTGCAGGGCCTCGAGCGCGCGCGGCTCCTCGAGGTCGCGCCCGCCGAGCACTGGCTCGTCGCCCGCTACGAGACGCTCCCCTCGACCGTGCTCGAGGACGCGCGCACCGAGGCGCTGAAGCGCACCGTCCACGCCCAGTTCTCGCGCGTGATCGACATCGCTCCCTACCTGGGCGAGGAGCTGCACGAAGTGCTCGCCGGCATCTCCGACGCCGGCAAGCTCGCCGACTTCGTCGCCGCGAACCTGGACCTGGCGCTCCCCGCCAAGGCCGAGCTGCTCGCGCTCGACGACACCAACCGGCGCCTCGAGCGGCTGGCGGAGCTGCTCGGCCAGGAGCTGCAGGTGCTCGAGGTGGGGAGCCAGATCCAGGAGAAGGTCCGGACCCGCCTCGACCAGAACCAGCGCGAGTACGTGCTGCGCGAGCAGCTGCGCGTGATCCGCCAGGAGCTGGGCGAGGACGAGGGGGACGACGAGCTGACCGACCTGGGGCGGCGGCTGGAGGAGGCGGGCCTCTCGGCCGAGGCGAAGAAGGTCGGCGAGCGCGAGCTGAAGCGGCTGCGGCAGATGTCGCCGCAGTCGGCCGAGTACCACGTCGCGCGCACCTACCTCGAGGTGATCGCGACCCTCCCCTGGGGCCGGACCTCGACGGACCGGCTGGATCTGAAGGGCGCGCGCGAGATCCTCGACCGCGACCACTACGACCTGAAGACGGTGAAGGAGCGGATCCTCGAGTACCTCGCGGTGCGTACGCTCAACCCCGAGGCGCGAGGCAGCATCCTGTGCTTCGTGGGCCCGCCGGGCGTGGGGAAGACGTCCCTCGGCCAGAGCATCGCGGAGGCGCTGGGGCGCCGCTTCACCCGCGTGTCGCTCGGCGGCGTGCGGGACGAGGCGGAGGTCCGCGGCCACCGCCGCACCTACGTGGGCGCGCTCCCGGGGCGCATCATCCACGCGCTGCAGCGCTGCGAGACGCGCAACCCGCTCCTCATGCTCGACGAGGTGGACAAGATGGGCGCGGACGTGCGCGGCGACCCCACGGCCGCGCTGCTCGAGGTGCTCGACCCCGCCCAGAACGGCGCCTTCGTGGATCACTACATCGAGGTGCCATTCGATCTCTCGGGCGTGATGTTCATCGCGACCGCCAACAGCCTCGCGCCGATCCCCGACCCCTTGCTCGACCGGATGGAGGTCCTCACCTTACCCGGGTACACGCCGGGCGAGAAGCTCGCGATCGCCAAGCGCTATCTGCTGCCGCGCCAGCTCAAGGAGACGGGGCTCGCCGACGCGCGGGCCAGCGTGGCGGACGGCGCGCTCGAGCGCTTGATCGCCGAGTACACGCGGGAAGCAGGGGTGCGCCAGCTGGAGCGCGAGATCCAGGGCGTGCTCCGCAAGGCCGCGCTGGACGTGGTGGAAGGGCGGGCCGGAGGGGCGGGGGGAGCGGTCAAGATCTCCGCGAAGAACCTCGAGAAGTACGCCGGCCAACCCAAGGTCCAGAGCGAAGTTGCGGGGCGGAGCCCGGAGGTGGGCGTGGCGACGGGGCTCGCGTGGACACCGGTGGGCGGCGACATCATGTTCATCGAGGCGATCCAGATGCCGGGGAAGGGGCAGATCACCCTCACCGGCCAGCTGGGCGACGTGATGAAGGAGTCCGCGCAGGCGGCGTGGAGCCTGCTGCGGGCGCGCGCCGCCAGCCTCGGCATCCCGCTCGAGTCGTTCACGCAGACGGACGTGCACCTGCACGTCCCTGCGGGCGCGGTGCCGAAGGACGGGCCGTCGGCGGGGATCACGATCGCCGCGGCGCTGGCCTCGCTTCTGTGCCGCCGCCCGGCGCGCCACGACGTGGCGATGACCGGCGAGCTGACGCTGCGGGGCCGCGTGCTGCCGATCGGCGGGCTCAAGGAGAAGCTGACCGCCGCGGCGCGCGCGGGGGTGAAGACCGTGCTCGTTCCGGCGCGGAATCAGAGCGACATCATCGAGGTACCCGACGAGGTGAAGGAGCTGCTCGAGATCAAGCCGGTGGAGACGATCGACGAGGTGCTCGAGCTCGCGCTGCTCGAGCCGCGCTACCCGGGGCCCGTGACCGTGCGGCCGCGGGACTCGGGGGCGCGGGAGGCGCGGCCGTGAGCGAGCCGACGACGCTCGAGGAAGCGTTCGCGCGCATCGGCCGGCAGGACGGCCGCTACCACGAGCGCGGCTACCTGTTCGTGCTCGCCGCGCTGGAGTTCGCCCAGGGCAAGCTTCCAGCCCGCCGGCACCTCTCCGGCGGCGAGCTCGCCTGGGCGTGCCGCGACCTCGCACTCGAGCAGTTCGGCCTGCTCGCGCCGACCGTCCTGCGGCACTGGGGCATCATGCGCACCGAGGACCTCGGGCGCATCGTGTTCACGCTCATCGACGTCGGGCTGCTCGCCCGCCAGCCGAGCGACAAGGTCGAGGACTTCGATCGAGTGTACGATTTCGCAGCGGTGTTCCGGGCCGGCTACTCCTGGCCCGGCGTGGAGCGCGGGTAGCGGGTTCGGGTGAAGGGGGGTGCCGCATGGACGACGTCAAGGAGTGGCCCGCCTGCAAGAAGTGCCAGCAAGGTCTCCTCATTCCGTTGTCGGACTACGGCCGCGACGGGGCGCCGATCACCTACAAGGCCTGGGTCTGCACCAACCCGGAATGCGGGTTCAACATCCGCATCGATAACGGGGAGATCTCCTTCGGTCGCGCGATCGGCCAGAGCTTCAAATAGGCTTGGACGCGGTGCGCGCGCCCGCCGTCAGCGGGCGCTTCTACCCGGGGACGAGACCCCAGCTCGAGCGCGTCGTGCGGGAGCTGCTCGCGGCGGTGCCGGACGTGCGCCCCCCCCCCGCCCCCGCCCGCGCCGCGGTGGCGCCGCACGCGGGCTACGTCTACTCGGGGCTCACCGCCGCGCACGTGTTCGCCCGTCTCGACGTGCCGCCGGTGGTCGTGATCCTCGCGCCGAACCACACCGGCGTCTGCCGCGCGCCGGGTGGAGCGTCGCTGTGGGAGGCGGGCGCCTTCCGCACCCCGCTCGGTGACGTCCCGGTGGACGAGCCGCTCGCGGACGCGCTGCTCCGGGCCTCGCCGCTGGTGGGGCTCGACCACGCCGCCCACGCGCAGGAGCACGCGGTCGAAGTCGAGCTGCCGTTTCTCCAGGCGCGGCGCGCGGACGTGCGCATCGTGCCGCTGGTGCTCGCCTGGGATGCGTGGGAGGGGTGCGAGGCGCTGGGGCGGGTGCTCGCGGCGCTGGTGGGCCGGTGGCCCGAGCGCGTGCTGCTGCTCGCGTCGAGCGACCTGAATCACTACGAGCCCGCGAGCGTCAACGAGCGCAAGGACCGCCGCGCCCTCGAGGCGCTGGCGGCCCTCGACGGCGCGGAGCTGCTGGCGCGCTGCCGCCGCGAGCGCATCTCGATGTGCGGGCGCGCCCCTGCGGCCACCGTGCTCGCCGCCACGCGCGCGCTCGGGGAGGCGGGAGGGGCGGGGGGCGCGGCGCGGGCCGAAGTCGTGCACTACAGCCACTCGGGGATGGTGACGGGGGACGACGACGCCGTGGTGGGCTACGGAGGAGTGGTGATCACGTGAATCCCGTTCCCGTCCTCTCGGCGACCGAGGCCGCCGCCTGGGATTCGGCCGCGCGCACGCAGTACCGCATTCCGTCCCGCGTGCTGATGGAGGCCGCGGGGCGCGCCGTCGCGCAGGTGCTGCTGCGCGAGTTTCCCGAGGTGCTGGCGCGCGGCGCGCTCATCGTCGCCGGGGCGGGCAACAACGGCGGTGACGGCTGGGTGGTGGCGCGCGCGCTGCACGCCGGGGGCGTTCCCGTGTGGGTCGCCGCCCTCGATCCCAAGACCGACGACGCGATCGACAACCGCGCGCTCGCCCGCGTGGACGGGGTGCGGGAGATCGGCCGCGAGGAGCCGTGGCCCGCGGCCGCCGTGGCCGTGGACGCCCTGCTCGGCACCGGCGCCGCGGGCCCCGCGCGCGGCGACGTCCTTGCCCTCGCGCAGCGGCTCGTCGCCTACGGCGCGCCCATCACCGCGATCGACGGGCCCACCGGGCTCGACCTCTCGAGCGGCGAGGCCCACGGGCCGGTTCGCGCCGAGGTCTCGGTGACCTTCGGCGGCCCGCGCCGCGGGCACCTGCTGGCGCGCGACTGGTGCGGCAAGATCGTCGTGGTGGACATCGGCTTCCCGCCGCCCGATCCCACCTGGCCGCTCCTCGTGACCGATGCGTGGGCCGGCGCCCGGCTCCCGAAGCTCGCGCCCACGATGCACAAGGGCGACCGCGGCCGGGTGACCGTCGTGGGCGGCTCGAACGGGATGACGGGCGCGGCGCTCCACGCCGCGCGCGCGGCCCTCGCCGCCGGCGCGGGGCTCGTGAAGCTCGTCGCGGGGAAGGAGACGATCACGGCGGCCCGCGCGAGCCTCCCCGACGTCCTCACCGTCGAATCGGCGCTCGGGGGGGGCCCCGAGCTCGAGCCGGCCGCCGCTGAAGCGGTCGAATGGGCCGATGCCATCGTGGTCGGCCCCGGCCTGGGGCGCGAGCCCGCGCGCGCGCAGTTCCTCAAGGCGGTGCTCGCGCGGCGCGCCGTCCCCACGGTCCTGGACGCCGACGCGCTGACGCTGTTCCAGGGGCCCGCCGAGCGGCCCATGGTGCTCACCCCCCACCTCGGCGAGTTCCGCGCCCAGTTCGGCGACCAGCTCGCCGACGAGGCGGCGAACGACCGCTGGGCCGCTGCCGCCAAGGCGGCGCAGAAGGTGAAGGCGACGGTGCTCCTCAAAGGCGTGCCGACGGTGATCGCCGACCTGCGCGGCCCGATCCACGTCGTGGCGAGCGGCAACCCCGGCCTCGCCACCGGCGGGAGCGGGGACCTGCTCGCCGGATTCATCGGCGCCTTTCTGGCGCGCGGCAGCGCCGGCCCCGAGGCGTCCGCCCTCGGAGCCCACGCGCTCGGACGCGCCGCCGAGCACGGCGCCCGCCAGTGGACGGCCCGCAGCCTCCGGCCCGCGGACGTCCTCGCCGCACTCCCCGACATCTGGCGCGCATGGGCGACCACGGGACCGCTTGGCCCGCCCGTGTTGACGGTGCTCGAGCCGCCGGAGGTGGCGTGAGGCGGACGGTTAGGCGGTTAGGCGGTTGGTCGGTTAGAGCGACCGCCGTCGTGATTGCCTTTCTAACCGCCTATCCGCCTAACCGCCTAACCGCCCAGCATCTCTGGCGCCCCGAAGACCGCGCCCTCATCTCCGACTTCTCCTACGTCGTCGCCGTCGCCGCGTCCGCGTTCACCGTGTTCGGCGCCACCGCGCACGGGCTGATCATCTACGACCGCCAGGCGCGCGCCTGGCGCCTCCCGGTCACGGCGCTCGACGGCTATCCCGCGGCGCGCGTGCGGGTGGCCCTCGCCGACGCCACCGGGGACGCGGTCTGGTTCGGCACCACCGCCGGCTGGGCCCGCTACGACGTGGACGCGCAGCGGTGGGACTCCGGATCCGTGGCCGGCGGTGTCACCAACCTGATGCTCGACGCGCGCGACCAGGCGAGCGGCGTGTTCGTGCAGAGTCCGTTCGGTTGGAGCTTCCTCCCCCGCGGCACGCTGCTGCCGCTCCCCGGCGACGACCGGCCGCTCCCGCCCCCCGGCCAGCGCATCCAGCCGCTCGATGCGGAAACGGCGCTCAACCTGGCGCCGCTGGCGCAGGCGTTTCGCGCGCTGCTCCTGACCGACCCGCGACTCCGTTCCCATCGTTTCCTCGCCGCGGCGCGCTCCCCCGACCGGAGCGAGCTGTTCTTCGGCACCGACGGGATGGGGATCGTCCGCGTCGATGCCATCACGGCACAGTGGGAGAGTCTCGCATTCGGCCTGCTCGCCGCGCGCGCCGGCGCGGTCGCGCTCGGATCGTCCGGCGTTTGGGTGGCGTCCGGGGGGGGGCGCGTGGGAGAACGCCACGGACTCACCTGGGTCGCGTCCGATCTCTCTGCCGACACGACGATCGAAGGGCCGGCCGCGCTAGGCTTCGGCTGCGTCCAGGGACGGCGGCTCCTCGCCACCGGCGGCGCGCTGTGGCTCGCGTGCGAGCGCGGCGTGATCCGGATCGGGAGCGGGACCTACGGCGCGCGCCGGTTCGACGCGACGAGCGGCCTGCCGGCGGACGACGCGCTCAGCCTCGCCCCCG
>DASWDP010000066.1:0-3592 GCA_036395195.1 Gemmatimonadales bacterium
TCTTGGGCGGTTAGTCGGTTAGGCGGGTAGGCGGTTAGAAAGAGCGCGATCCCACTAACCGTCCAACCGCCTAACCGCCTAACCGCCTTCATTCGGCGCTCCGTGGCTCGAGTTCGGGCCGGAAAGCTGGCGCCGCACCGCGCGGTTATCAAGATTACGTTTCGGAACCATGCCCCCCCCGCCCCCTCCCGACGCCAAAGCGAAGATCGCGCTCGAGGTGAACGGCGAGCCCGTCGAGGTCGCGTTCGCCCCGCACAAGACGCTGCTCGAGGTGCTGCGCGAGGACCTGGGGCTCACCGGCACCAAGCACGGCTGCGAGCTGGGCGAGTGCGGCACGTGCACCGTGCTGCTCGACGGCACGCCGGTGCTCTCGTGCCTCGTGCTCGGCCTCGCCTGCGCCGGGCGCCGGGTCAAGACCGTCGAGGGCATGGCGGAGCGCGGCACGCTGCATCCCCTGCAGGAGGCGTTCGCGGAGCTGGGCGCGGCCCAGTGCGGCTATTGCACCCCCGCTTTCCTCCTCGCCTCCGAAGCCCTGCTCGCCACCAACCCCAGTCCCACACGAGACGACATCAAGCAGGCACTGTCGGGCAACCTGTGCCGCTGCACTGGCTACATCAAGATCTACGAGGCGGTCGAACTGGCCGCGGCGCGCTTGCGGGGTGAAGATGCGAGGCCGGCCCCGGAGACCCTGTATGGCATCCGGTAAGCCACGCGGTCTCCGAGTCGTCGGGAAGGCCCACCGCAAGCCCGACGCGACCGCCAAGGTCACCGGCGCGACCCGGTTCGCCGACGACCTCGCCCTGCCCCGGATGCTCTACGCCAAGCTGCTGCGCAGCCCGCATCCGCACGCCCGCATCGTCGCGATCGACACGTCAAAAGCCGTCGCGCTCCCGGGCGTGAAGGCGGTGCTCACCGGCAAGGACCTGCCGATCCCGTTCGGGATCCTGCCCGTGAGCCAGGACGAGCACGCGCTCGCCCTCGACAAGGCGCGGTTCGTCGGCGACCCCGTCGCCGCCGTCGCGGCGACGGGTGAGGAGACCGCCGCCGCCGCGCTGGATCTGATCGCGGTGGAGTACGAGCCGCTGCGGCCGATCACGGACGCCGTCGACGCGGTAGAGCACCCCGAGCCCCGGATCCACGACTACGCGGACTCCGGCAACCTCCACAAGCTCATCGACCTCGAGTTCGGCGACGTGGCGGAGGGGTTCGCCGAGGCGGATCTCGTGCGGGAGGACCTGTTCTTCTTCGAGGGCAGCACGCACCTCCCCATGGAGCAGCACGCGGCCGTGGCCGACTGGTCGGCCCCCCCTGACGGCAAGCTCACGCTGTGGAGCTCCACCCAGACGCCGCACTACGTGCACCGCGCGCTCGCGAAGGTGCTCGAGCTCCCGCCCGCCCGGATCCGCGTGATCGCGACGCCCAACGGCGGCGGCTTCGGGGGCAAGAGCGATCCGTTCAGTCACGAGATCGTCGTGGCGAAGCTCGCCATGGTCACCGGCCGGCCCGTGAAGATCACACTCACGCGCGAGGAGGTGTTCTACTGCCACCGCGGGCGCCATCCCACGCTGATGTGGGTGAAGACCGGAGTGAAAGAGGACGGCGCGATCACCGCGATGCAGTTCAAGTCGCTGCTCGACGGCGGAGGGTACGGATCGTACGGCGTGGCGAGCACCTACTATACCGGCGCGCTGCAGACCGTCACGTATCACGTCCCACGCTACAAGTTTCAAGGCGCACGAGCGTTCACCAACAAGCCTCCCTGCGGACCCAAGCGTGGGCACGGAACGCCCCAGCCGCGATTCGCCCTCGAGGTGCACCTCGACAAGATCGCCGAGCAGCTCCGGATGGACCCCGCGGAGCTGCGGCTCCGGCATCTCGTGCCGCCGCACTCCGTGACCGCAAACTGGCTGCGGATCGGGACGATGGGGCTAGGCCCGTGCATCGAGAAGGTGGTGGCGGGGTCGGGGTGGAAGGACAAGTTCCGCAAGCTCCCCCACGGCAAGGGGATCGGGTTCGCGTGCTCCTCGTACATCACCGGCGCCGGGCTGCCGGTCTACTGGAACGCGATGCCGCACTCCGGCGTGCAGCTCAAGTGCGACCGCGGCGGCGGCGTCACGGTGTTCTGCGGCTCGACGGAGATCGGGCAGGGCTCGGACTCGATCCTCGCGATCCTCGTCGCCGAGGTGCTCGGGATCGATCCCTTCGACATCGCGCTCGTCACGGGGGACACCGACCTCACCCCCGTGGACCTCGGCAGCTATTCGAGCCGCGTGACGCTCATGACGGGCCACGCAGCGATCCAGGCGGCCGGGCGCGCGCGGGACGTGCTCGCCGAGCACGCGGCCCGGAAGCTCGAGATTCCGGTGGAGCGCGTCGCCTTCGCCGACCGGCGGGTGTTCGACGTCGAGCGCCCTGAGCGCGGGCTCGCGTTCGTCGAGGCGGTGCAGCTGGCGGAGGCGGCGCAGGGGACGGTGGGCACGGTGGGGTCGTACACGCCGCCGCCGTCGCCCGGGCAGTACCGCGGCGCCGGGGTGGGCCCATCGCCCGCGTACTCCTACAGCGCCTGCGTGGCCGAAGTGGACGTCGATCCCGCCACGGGCGTCGTGCGCGTGCCGCGCATCTGGATCGCCCACGACGTCGGGCGCTGCATCAACGCCGCGACGGTGCTGGGCCAGATCGAGGGCTCGGTGTACATGGGCCTGGGCGAGGCGCTGATGGAGGAGATGGCCTACCGCGGCAACCGCAACGTCGTCCACAAGATCCCCAGCCTGCTCGAGTACAAGAGCCCGACCACGCTGGAGATGTGCGACGTGATCACCTACGTGGTCGAGGATCCCGACCCGAACGGTCCGTTCGGCGCCAAGGAGTGCGGCCAGGGCCCCCTCCTCCCCGTGATGCCCGCGGTCGCGAACGCCGTCTACGACGCCGTCGGGGTGCGCGTCGACGAGGTGCCGGTCACCCCGGAGAAGGTGTTCAAGGCGCTGAAGGCAAAAGGGAAGGGGGAAGAGGGAAGAGTGGGACCCAAGACCTTTCCCGAGATTCCGTGGCCCGAGCCGACGCGGGTTCCGCCGCCGTGGGAGGGGGGAGACGGAAGGGCGGTAGAGGGCGGGAGAGGGCAGCCGAAGGCGGTGGAAGTCGCCACGGCGACGGGGAAGCGACCCTGATGCTGCGCCTTCCCGCGTTCACCTACCTGCAGCCAAAGTCGCTGAACGAGGCGCTGGCGATGAAGGCGGACGCCGGGCCCGACGGGATGTTCGTGGCCGGCGGGACCGATCTCTACCCCAACATGAAGCGGCGACACCAGGAGCCGCGCACCGTCATTTCGCTGATGGGGATTCCGGAGCTGAGAAGGTTGGACGGTTGGAAGGTTGGAACGTGCGTCACCCTGACGGAGCTTTCCAACCTTCCAACCGTCCAACGTTCGTATCCAGCCGTCGCCCACGCCGCCGAGCTCGTCTCCACGCCCCTGCTCCGCAACATGGGCACGCTCGGTGGCAACCTCTGTCTCGACACGCGCTGCAACTACTACGATCAGACCTACGAGTGGCGCAAAGCCATCGATTTCTGCATGAAGAAGGACGGCCACATCTGC
>DASWDP010000067.1:0-3249 GCA_036395195.1 Gemmatimonadales bacterium
CGCTCAACGCTGGTCCCCGGGAAGTACGTGGTTGCAATCATCCGATAGTCCTGACCTGCGCGCGCCCGGCCCACGGCGCCCCACTGGCAGAACCCCACCCCGTGCCCCCATCCCGAGCCGACGGCGACGACCCGCGTCACCTGCCCGCCGTCCTGCGTCACGGAGAGTCGGAAAGCCGAGCTGCCGAGCAGCTGGTCCGCCTCCGGCCGCAAGACCGCCCGCACACTCGGCCCGGGGACGCGCACGTCGCCGCGCTCGAACGCGATGCGCAGCTCGCCCACCCGCCCGGACGCCGTGGTGCGGGTCACCTCGAGCGCCGTGATCCGCTGCAGCCCGCCGCCGCCCACGTTCATCACCGCCGGCAGCGTCCGGGACAATATAGCGCGCAGCTTGGCACCATCCCATTCTTCGCGCCAGCGGAAGCGCGGCGAGATCTCGCCGTAGTAGTGCCCGCCGCCCGACGCGTCCGAGACCGGTCGCAGGTACGGCCGGGTTCGCGCCGTGTTGAACGCCTCCTCGACGCCCGCGGTGCGGAAGCCGCACGTCGAGTGGAAGTACGCGTCGACGATCTCCCCGTGGTAGCGGAGCACCTCGCCCCGCGTCTGGTGCAGCGCGTCCCACACCTCGGCCGTCTCCCCGGCGACCCCGGCGTAGACCTGGTCGCGCACGTCGGCCCAGGCGTCGAACCCCTGGGCCTCCCAGCGGCCGCGGTTCTTGAGGGCGAAGCTGCGCGACACGACCGCCTGCGCCAGCATCGCCTGGCGCTCGTCGGGCCGCCGCGCCCCCAGCTCGCCGCCGATCACGCCGGCGAGATAGCTCTCGACCGGCACCCGGTTCAGCAGGGTCAGCCCGGATCCGTCCCGCACCACGTTCACCCGGCCGCGGTAGCGGCGGCCGTTCGCCGTCGCGAAGCGGTTCTCGGTGACGTTGACCGCCGAGATCCCGAAGTGGCGCTCGGTGCGGCTGCCGTCGGGCTTGACGAGCCGCAGCCCGGTCGTGTCCGCCACGACGGTCCACGTCGTCCCCGCCGGGATCGAGCCGATCGGCTCGCCGTTCCCGTCGTCGGTGACGAACAGCTCGCCGTCGCCGCCGAGGGTGAGGCTCGGCGCGCCCACGACGAGCCCGACCCGCAGCTCGGGCTCGGCGCCGGGGGTGACCGGCTGCGGCCGCGCGCAGCCGGCCGCGGCGAGGGCGAGGAAGCTAGCGAGCGCGCGCTTCGTCCAGCGCGGCGTCGAGTTGGGCGATGGTGAAGTCGATGTCGGCATCCGTATGGGCGCTGGAGACGAAGCCCGCCTCGAACGCCGAGGGGGCGAGGAACACGCCGCGCGCGAGCGCGGCCCGGTGCCAGCGCGCGAACAGCGCCGTGTCGGACGCCTTCGCCTCGGCGAAGGTCCGCACCCGGCCGGGCGCGAAGTACAGCCCCCACATCGAGCCGGCGTGCCCCGTCGTCACGGGGACCCCGCGCCGGCGCGCGGCGTCCCCTATACCCGCGATGAGGCGCGCGGTTCGCCGCTCCAGCGCCTCGTAGAACCCCGGCTGCTCCGTCGCGCGCACCGTGGCGAGCCCCGCCGCCATCGCCACCGGATTCCCCGCCAGCGTCCCCGCCTGGTAGACCGGCCCCTCGGGGGCGATGAGCCGCATCAGGTCCGCGCGCCCCCCATACGCCCCGACCGGCATTCCGCCGCCGATGATCTTGCCGAGCGTCGTCAGGTCGGGGCGTACGCGCAGCCGCTCCTGCGCCCCGCCCGGCGCGACCCGGAACCCCGTCATCACCTCGTCGAAGATCAGGAGCGCGCTGTGCCGGTCGCACAGCGTGCGCAGCGTGGCGTGGAAGCCCTCGTCCGGGGGGATGAACCCGGCGTTGCCCACGTACGGCTCGACGATGACCGCGGCGATCTCGCCGCCGCGGCGCGCGAAGACGTCCTCCACGGCCGCGGAGTCGTTGAAGGGGACCGTCAGGGTCAGCTGGGCGACGGCGGGGGGCACGCCCGGGCTGTCCGGCAGACCGAGCGTCGCGACGCCGCTCCCCGCCTTCACGAGGAAGCCGTCGGCGTGGCCGTGGTAGCAGCCCTCGAACTTGAGGACCACGCTCCGCTGGGTCGCCGCGCGCGCCAGCCGCACCGCGGCCATCGTTGCCTCGGTCCCGGAGTTCACGAACCGCACCATCTCGACCGACGGCATCCGCTGGCGCACCAGCTCGGCGAGCTCCACCTCGGCCTCACACGGCATCCCGTAGCTCCATCCCCGGGCCGCCGCCCCGCGGATCGCCTCGAGCACTGCGGGAGGCGCGTGGCCGAGGATCAGCGGTCCCCACGAGCAGACGTAATCGACGTAGACCTTCCCGTCCACGTCGGTGAGCCGCGCCCCCTCGGCGCGCGCGACGAAAAAGGGCGTCCCACCCACCGCGCGGAACGCCCGAACCGGCGAATTGACCCCTCCGGGGAGCACCGCCCTCGCCCGGTCGAACAGCGCGGTCGAGCGGCTCACGCCAGGGCGACCGCCCGGAAGTCGTAGTCCTCGCTGGCGACGAGCCGCGCCCGCACGAAGCTCCCCGCCGCCGCCCATCCGCCCCGCTCCACGTAGGTGACGCCATCCACGTCGTCCGCCTGCCACGGCACCCGCCCCACATGGGTCGCGCCTCCGTCGTCGGGGTCGGCCACTCGATCCACGAGCACCTCCACCTCGCGGCCCACGAAGCGCTCCAGCCGCTCGGCAGAGATCGCGCGCTGCACCTCGAGCAGCTCCTCGAGCCGTTCCCGCTTCACTTCCTCGGGGACGTCGTCCGGGTACGCGGCGCCCCGCGTCCCCTCCTGCGAGGAATAGGCGAACCCGCCGAGTCGGTCGAACTGGGCTTCCTCGAGGAAGGCGACGAGCTCGCGGAAGTCGGCCTCGGTTTCGCCGGGGAAGCCCACGAGGCAGGTGGTCCGGAGGGCGAGATCGGGGATCGCGCCCCGCAGCCAGGCGAGCTTCTCGCGCAGCGTGCGCTGCCGCTCGGGCCGGCGCATCCGCTCGAGCATCCGGTCGGCGGCGTGCTGGATCGGCATGTCGAGGTAGGGGACGATGCGCGGGCTCCTCGCCACCAGCTCGACGAGCCTGTCGCTCAGGCCGGCCGAGTAGACGTAGAGCAGTCGATACCAGGGCACAGCGGTCTCGCGCAGCAGTGCCTCGAGCAGGTCGGGGAGCTTCGGCCCCCCGGACCCGAGATCGCGCCCGTAGTGCCCGAGGTCCTGTGCCACGAGGTTGATCTCC
>DASWDP010000068.1:0-10903 GCA_036395195.1 Gemmatimonadales bacterium
GGCGGCTGCGGCAGCTCACCCTGGGGTTCAACTCGCGGGGACTTTCCTTCGGCTACCAGCGGGACGTGTTCGACGGGGGGTTGCGGGGGCACACGTACCGGTTCGGGTTCGCGGGCGGCCGCGAGCGCTTGGCACTGGGGCTCGCGATAGCGCTGTACCGCGGGGACGCGTCGAGCACGGGTTGGAACGTGGGGCTGGTGTACGACGTCGCGCCGGCGCTCACCATAGGTGGAGTGATCGAGAACCTCGGGCGTCCCGCCGTGCGCGATTCGACGCTCGCGGTCACCTACGTGCCCGGGGCGACCCTCCACCTGTTTGGCCCTCGGGCTGCGCTCTCCGCGCACGGGCGCCTCGCCTCGGACCGTGTGGCCGGTTACGCCTTCGGGCTGCGCGCCGGGGTGCGCGAGAGCACGTCGCGGCCGCTCCGCCTGCTCGTGCGGCTCGACACCGATCACGCCCTGCGGCGCGCGGCGTTCGCCTTCGGTCTCTCACTCGGCAGGGAGGATGTCGTGGGGGCGGTGGCGCGGACGCCGGGCGACCTCGGCCGCCTCGACGCGCTGAGCCTGTACGGCGTCTCGACCCGCCGGTTCTCCCGAGCTAGGGGCGGAGCCGCCCCCTGACCCGGCCGGAGTCCTCGCCGAGCAGCTTCTCGAGGTGGGGCATCAGCGCGTACAGGTCACGGAACGACAGGTCGCGGAACACCGTGTCGCGCCGCGCCCGGGGCACCGTCAACACCAGCCGGAACGCGAGCCCCCGGCGCACGTCCACTCCGTAGCCGACGCGCACGCTGTCCCGCGGGTAGGCGCGCACCCGGCGCGGCGTCACGACGGCCACGTTGCGGCGCGTCACCAGCAACACCGTGGTGTCCTCGCGGCCCCCCGGCGCGAACACGTACTGCGCGGCGTCCCCGCCCCCGCCCCCGAGGGCGCCCTGGCGCCGCAGGCGCTGCGACACGCTGTCGGGAATGGGCGCGCTCGCCGAGAGCCGGGGCGGCCTGCTGAACACGGCGAAGGCGACGACGGCGGCCCCTGCGACGAACGCCACGAACGCCAGGCACCCCGCCACGCCAAGCCCCACGAGCCACTGGATGGCGATCGAGAGCGCGCCGCGGCGCACGCGTACGCTGTCGCGCACCGCCGTCGGGACGGCTTCCACCAGCGCCCGGCTCACCTCCTCGGCCGTCTGGAAGCGCTCCGCCGGGCCCTTGGCGAGCAGGCAGTCGATCACGTTCGCCAGGGCCGGAGGCACGTCGCTCCGCAGCCGGCGGACGGGGACGGGGTCGGCGGTGGCTTGCTTCATGAGGATCGACTGGGCCGACTCGCCGTCGAACGGCGGCGCACCCGTGAGCATCTGGTACAGCAGGATGCCGAGCGAGTAGATGTCGGAGCGCGCGTCCACCAGGTCGCCGGTCGCCTGTTCGGGACTCATGTACTGCGGCGTCCCGACCACCATGCCCTCCGTCGTGAGGTGGCTGGCCGACGATGCCTCCTGCGCGGCCTTGGCGATCCCGAAGTCGCTGACGAGCACGTGGCCCGAGGTGTCGAGCAGGATGTTGTCCGGCTTGATGTCGCGGTGGACGACCCCGTACCGGTGGGCGTAGCCGAGGGCGTCGGCCACCTGGCGCGCGATGCGCCCGGCGTCGCCCACCGACAGCCGCTTGTACTTCTCGAGCAGGTGCCGCAGCGACGGGCCGTCGAGACAGCGCATCACGATGTAGAGGACTTGGTTCTTGTAGCCGCCGACCTTGTAGATCGGGACGATGTGCGGGTGCTCCAGGTGAGCGATGGTGCGTGCCTCCCGCACGAAGCGCTCGGGGAGCGAGGGCGATGGCGTGAGGCCGAGATCGAGGACCTTCACCGCCACGTCGCGGCTGAGCGACTTGTCGCGCACGCGGAACACCGCCGCGAACCCACCTTCGCCCAGGAGGTTTCCCACGGTAAATTCGTCCCCCAGGGCTTCCTGAAGGCGGCGACGCAGGGTGGCGGTATCGAGCGACATGGCGGACGCGAAACCTAGGAACGGGCGGCGGCTGGCGCTAGGGACAGCGGTCGTCGCGCTCGTGTGGTTGTTCGGCGTGTGGCCGCCGCCGGTGTGGTGGCGCGATCACTGGCCGCGGGAAACGGCCATGATGCGGGAACGGCGGCCGGAAGGTTGGAACCTTCCAACCTTCCAACCTACCGCCTTAAAGGACATCTCCCCGCTGCTCCGGCGCATGGTCATCATCGGCGAGGACTCGCGCTTCCGGTCGCACCACGGCATCGATCCAGCGGAGATCGCCGACGCGCTCGGCGTGGACCGCGCCCCGGGCTTGTGGCCCGCCGTTGCCGAAGCGTGGCGCCGGCGCGAGCGGCTGCGCGGCGCCAGCACCATCACTCAACAGCTCGCGAAAAACCTCTACCTCTCCCCGTCACGCAGCGCGCTTCGCAAGCTGAAGGAGGCGGTCATCGCGCTGCGGCTCGAGCTCGCGCTCTCGAAAGATCGCATCCTGGAGTTGTACCTCAGCGTGGCGGAGTGGGGACCCGGCGTGTGGGGGGCGGAGGCCGCGAGCCACGCCTACTTCGGTGTGGCGCCGTCGCTCCTCGACGAGGAGCAGGCCGCCGCTCTAGCGGCCACGCTGCCGCATCCGCTCAGCTCCAACCCCACGTTCCGCCCCGCGCGTACGCTCGAGCGCCGCAACCTGATCCTCGCGCGCTATCACGGCGTGGACGTGTACATCCCGCCCGAAGAGGAGGACACGGTGCTGATCGTGCCGGAGGTGATCGTACCGCCGGTCGAGTCGCTGAGCGTTCAGCCGCCGGCGCTCATCGACACGGTTCCGGACACCACGACTCGGACGGATAGTCTGTAGGGAAACGGCTAGACGCCCAGCGGGTTGTAGTGCGGAGTGTCGAGGTCTGGGCGTCCAGCCGTCTAATCAACGAGTCGCAGCGGCATCACCAGCGCCATATAGCTCGCCGGATCGTCCCACCCCACGGGCTCAACGGTCGCCGCGCGCTCGGGCGCCTTGAACGTGAAGCGCACCTCGTCGGTCGGCATGAACTTGAGGATCTCGAGCAGGTACTGGGCGTTGAAGCCGATCTCGAGCGGCTCGCCCTCGTACGTCACCGCGAGCTCGTCCTGCGCTTCGCCCAAGTCCGGCGTCTGCACCGAGAACTTCACGGCCCCGCCGGAAAACGCGAGCCGGATGCGGTGCGTCTGGTCGCTCGCGACCACGCTCATGCGACGCAGCGCCGCCGCCATCGCCGCCTTGTCCACCGTCGCGGCCTTGTCGTTCTCGCGCGGGATCACCTGCTCGTAGTTCGGGTAGGGGCCCTCGATCAGGCGTGAGAATACGAGCGTTCCGCCGGCGCGGAACCCGATGTGGTTGTCGCTCTTCGCGATTTCGATGTCCCCGTCGGGGGCGAACAGCCGGCGGATCTGCTCGAGCGCCTTAGGCGGCACGATCAGGTCGGCCGTCGAGCCGCCCTTCGCCGGCACGTCCATCTTGGCGAGACGGTGCCCGTTCGTCGCCACCATGCGCATGCGGTCGGGGCGAAGCTCCCACAGGACGCCGTTCAGGATCGGGCGGCTTTCCTCCGTCGACGCGGCGAACGTGACGTGCCCCACCAGCTTGTGCACCACGCCCGCCGTCGCCTTCCAGGCCCCGTCGAACTTCACGGCTGGGAACGACGGGAATTCCTCCCGCGGCAACCCGAGGAGCTTGAACTTCGACCGGCCGCACTCGATGCCCATCCGCGACTCGCCCGCCGCCGTGAACCGGACCGGGCCGGACGGCAGCTCGCGCGCGATGTCCACCAGCTTCTTCGCTGGCAGCGTCACCGCGCCATCGGCATCTACGTCCGCCGGCACCGTCGTGCTCACGGCGATGTCGAGATCCGTGCCCGAGAGGCGCAGGCCCCCTCCCTGTTTCGTCGCCTCGAGCAAGACGTTCGCCAGAACGGGAAGCGTGGTCTTAGCAGGCACTGCGGCCGCGACCGCGCCCAGGCCTTCCTGCAGCTGCTCGCGCGTGATGGTGAACTTCATCCCCCGGATCGCCTCGTCCCTCTTGTGTGGGTAAAGAATCTACTGCTGTATCCAGATACAAGTACTCGTAGTACTAGTAGGGCGCGGGGAAATGTGGTGAAAGGCCCTAACCCGCGAGCGCCGACCAGGCGCGCCCTCCGTTTCCCGTGTGGGCCGTTTGTGAGGAGTGTTGGTATCGGACGGCTTCCCCACGCCCCCGACCCATTCCCACACGCGCCAACACGGCCGCTTCCCACATGTTGGCTAGAGTGCGGACAACTCCTGGCGCGCCATCTCCACGCGCTCCTTGAACGTACGGTCCCGCACCATCTGGCGCTCCACCTTGTCCACGGAGTGGATCACGGTGGAGTGGTCGCGGCCGCCGAACGCCTGCCCGATCTCGACCAGCTGCATGCTCAGCATGTTGCGCGCGAGATACATCGCGACCTGGCGCGGGATCGTGAGCGTCTTGGTCCGCGCCTTGGAGCGGAGACCTTCTGGCGTGACACCCCAGCGGCGCGCCACGACTTCCTGCACGCGGTCGATGCTCGGGGTGGGCTGCGCGTAGCTCGCGCCCTCCTCCCCCTGCCGGATCTTGTCCGACAGGGCCTCGCGCGCCAGCTCGATCGTCACCTCGCGGTTCTTGAGCGAGGCGAAGAGCAGCAGCTTGATGATGCAGCCCTCGAGCTCGCGCACGCTCTGCCGCACGTGCTCGGCGATGAAGCGCAGTACGTCGTCGGGGATCGTGAGCTCGAGATGGTCCTGCTCGGCCTTTTTCCGGAGGATCGCGATCCGGTGCTCCAGGTCCGGGTGGCCGATGTCGGCGACCAGGCCCCACTCGAACCGCGAGATCAATCGATCCTCGAGGCCGGGAATCTCCTTCGGCGGCCGGTCCGAGGTGAGCACGATCTGCTTGTGCGCCTCGAACAGTGCGTTGAAGGTGTGGAAGAACTCCTCCTGCGTCATTTCCTTGCCTTCGAGGAAATGCACGTCGTCGACGAGGAAGAGGTCCAGATCGTTGCGGTAGCGACGCCGGAACTCGGACATCGTCCGCGCGTGGATCGACTCGATGACCTCGTTGATGAACTGCTCGGCGCCGAAGTAATGCACGCGCGTGCCGGGGTACTTCTCCAGCACGGCGTGCGCGACCGCCTGCATCAGATGCGTCTTGCCGAGGCCGGTGGCGCCGTAGATGAAGAGCGGGTTGTAGGTCTTCCCCGGGGCCTCGGCCACGGCGTGCGCCGCGGCGGCCGCGAGCTCGTTCGACTTGCCGATGACGAAGGTCTGGAAGGTGTAGCGTTCGTTGAGCGGCGTGGTCGGCACGGTCTTGTCGACCGCCGCGGGCTCCCGGGGCGCGACGAAGAAATCCATCTGGGGGCGTTGCCGGCGGTCTTCGTTGACGCGGAACACCACCGCCGTGGGACGGCCGAAGACGCGCTCCGCCGCGCGCGCGAGCACGCTGGCGTGCTTCGACTCGTTCCACTCGACCGCGAACTGGTCCGGCGCGCCGACGATGAGACGGCCGTCGTCGAGCGCGATCGGGATCGCGGGCTCGAGCCACGTCCGCACGGTTGCGTCGGGGAGTTCGCGCCGCGCCTCGTCGAGCAGGCGCTTCCAAGCTTCCTTAGTAGACTGCTCCATCCGCGAATGACAAAAGGTGGGACGTCCAGCAAGGGCGGCCCGAAACTACGACTCGCATGTGGAAAAGTCAACCTTGACCGCCGCTCGGGACCCGGTGTACGTTTCCCGGCCTCACGAGAGGAACGTATGGGCCCGACGTATCGCCCGCGCAATCGGCGGCGCATCAACAAGCATGGATTTCGCGCGCGGATGAAAGATGTGTGGGGCCGCGCCGTCCTGTCCCGCCGGCGGAAGAAGGGGCGCAAGCGCCTCACCGTCCGCCTGCCATCCAAGCACCGGAGTCGCTAACGGGCGAGCGGTATCCGCGCCGCGTGCGGCTCACGCGCGGCTCGGACCTCACAGCCTGCTGGGATCACGGTCGCCGCTTGCGCACTCCGCATCTGGATCTGGCGTGGCGTCCCAATCGAGCGGGCCATCCGCGGGCGGGCATCATCGTTCCCCGCTACCAGTTCAGCGCGGTGGCCCGCAATCGGGTGCGCCGGCGCTTGAGAGAGATTCTCAGACGCCACGCGCTCGCGTCGCTCCCCCCCGTCGATCTCGTCGTGCGCGCGAAGCGCTCCGCATATGCCGCCGCGTTTGCAGTCCTGCGCGCCGAACTGACCGACGGTGTGAGTCGCGTCACATGACCGTGGGTCGCTGGCCGCGACTCGCGGTCATCGCGCTCATTCGTGCGTACCAGCTGACGCTGTCGCACCTGGTGCTCACGCAGTGTCGCTTCATTCCGTCGTGCTCGCAGTACGCGCTCGAGGCGGTGCAGCGCCACGGCGCGCTGCGCGGCTCGTGGCTGGGGGTGAAGCGCATCCTCCGCTGCCACCCGCTGCATCCGGGCGGCTACGATCCAGTGCCGTAAGACGAGACGCCGAGACGCCAAGTGGAACGACGCATCATACTGGCCATCGTCCTGATGCTCATCGTCGCCGTGCTGCCGAGCGTCCTGTTTCCGCCGAAGAAGACGGATAGGCGGATAGGCGCACAGGCGGATAGTAGCCGCACGGCCCAGGAGAGCGTTCCGGGGCCTGCTGCCACGCCGTCGCCGCTATCCGCCTATCCGCCTAACCGCCTAGCCGCCGCCCAAGCGGAGACCGTCTGGGTGACGTCCCCCCTCTACCGCCTCGGCTTCAGCACGCGCGGCGGGACACTCGTCCGGGCGGAGCTCCTGGGCTACCGCTCGTTCGCGCCGGAGGACTCCGGTCGCGCGGTGCAGCTCGTGCCGGACGGCCGGCCCCTGCTCACGCACGCTCGCACGGCTGGGGGGGGTGGGAGCGCCGACACCGTCGCGTTCGCCGAGTGGAGCCTCACGCCAAGCGCCCGAGCACTCCGCGTCGGCCGGGACACCGTGACCCTGACCTTCACGGGTCAGGGGGGCGGGGGCGGGGGCGGGGGAGGGGGACGGTTTACGCTGGAATACCGGTTCTTTCCGGACGAGTATCTGTTCGGGGTGCGGGGCCGGCTCGAGGGATTCGGGCCGGGGGGCGCGACGCTGCTGCTCGGTCTCGGCGCAGGGCTGCGCTCGGTCGAGGCCGACTCGATCGACGACTTCCACCATTATGCGGTCGTCACCAAGGCGGCGAAGACCCAGAGCACCGCGTTCCAGTCGCTCAAGCCGGGGGAGCGGAAGATCCTGGACGGTCCGTTCGAGTGGGCGGGCGTCAAGTCCAAGTACTTCTTCCTGGCGGCGCTCGCCATCGCGGAGAATGAGCCGCGGTTCGGCGGCGGGATCGCGGTGGGGGGCCCTCGTACCGTGACGGCCTCCTCGCTGTTCGGGAAGTCGGCGGTGGCGACCCGGACCGGCCTGTCGCTCACGCTGCCGGTGCCGCCGGCGGGCGATTTCCGCTACGACGTCTACGCGGGGCCGCTCGAGTACCGCCGGCTGGCGCATCTGGGCCACGACCTGGACGACGCCAATCCATACGGCGGGTTCCTGCGGACGATCATCCAGCCGGTGTCGGTGCTGGTCGTGAACATCCTCATCTGGATGCACGACCGGCTGAGCCTCGCGTACGGCTGGGTGCTCATCATCTTCGGCGTCCTGGTGCGCGCGCTCCTGTGGCCGCTCAACCAGAAGGCGATGGAATCGAGCCTGCGGATGCAGGCGGTGGCGCCGCTCCTCAAGCAGGTGCAGGACCGCCACCGCAACGAGCCCGAGCGCTTGCAGCGCGAGACGCTGAAGCTCTACAAGGAGCACAACGTCAACCCGTTTGGCGGGTGCCTGCCGATGCTCCTGCCGATGCCGGTGCTATTCGCGCTGTTCTTCGTGTTCGCGAATACCATCGAGTTCCGGGGCGTGCCGTTCCTGTGGCTTCCGGACCTGTCGCGCGCCGACCCCTACTACATCATCCCGATCGTCATGGGGCTCTCGATGTTCGTCCTGACCAAGGTCGGACAGATCGGCGTGCCACCCAACCCGCAGGCGAAGACGATGCTGTACGTCATGCCCGCGTTCATGACGCTGCTGTTCCTGCGGTTCGCGTCGGGGCTGAACCTGTATTACGCCGTGAGCAACATTTTCAGTATCCCGCAGCAGTACCTGATCGCGGTGCGGCGCCTGCGAGAACAGGGAAAGCGAACCTAAGGGAAGTGGGAAGCGGGAAGGGGGAAGGGTGCTGTCGGATCCGATCGTCGCGCTCGCGACCCCTCCCGGCCGCTCCGCCCTCGCGCTGATTCGCCTCTCGGGCAGGGGCGCGTTCGACGTGGCCGCCCGCGTGCTGCGCCCCTTCCGCCCCGAGCCCGCCCGCACCGTCCGCCGGGTCCGCCTCGTCCACCCGACCACGGGAGAGGTCGTGGACGACGCGCTCGCCGCGGCGTTCCCCGCCCCCCGCACCTACACGGGGGACGACCTGGTCGAGATCTCGACGCACGGGGGACTGCTCGTGCCCGCGGCTGCGGTGGCGGCCCTGGTCGCCGCGGGAGCGCGCCCCGCCGCGCCCGGGGAGTTCACGCGGCGCGCGGTGTTGAACGGCAAGCTCGACCTTCTCCAGGCGGAGGCGACGGCCGACTTGATCGACGCGGGTGCGCCCGCCCAGGCCCGCCGTGCACTCCACCAGCTCGACCGCGGCCTATCGGCACGGCTCGAGCTCTTGCGGGCCGAGCTGCTCGAGCTCGAAGCGCTGATCGCCTACGACATCGACTTCCCCGAAGAAGACGAGGGTCCCGTCAGCCCCGAGCGCGTGGAGCGCGCCTGGCACGCGGCGCGCGACCGGATCGCACGGCTGCTCGCAACCGCTCCCGAGGGCGCGCGGTTGCGCGAAGGCGCGCTGGTCGTGATCGCGGGCCGGCCGAACGCCGGGAAGTCGTCGCTCTTCAACGCGCTGCTCGGCATCGAGCGCGCGATCGTGACGGAGATCCCGGGTACCACACGCGATGCCATCGAGGCGTACGCGGTGATCGAGGGCTTCCCGTTCCGCCTCGTGGACACCGCGGGGCTGCGCGAGAGCGGCGACCGGGTCGAACGGCTGGGGATCGAAGTTTCCCAGAAGTATCTGGCAGCCGCGGACCTGATTCTCTTCTGTGAAGAGGCCGGGGAAGAGGGATGGGGGACGGGGGACGAGGCCGAGCGTTTTCTTGCGCAGTGCACGGCGCCGGTCGTTGTCGTGCGCACGAAAGCAGATCTCGTACCCGTCCCCCGTCCCTCGTCCCTCGTCCCCGTTGTCTCGGTCGTCACCGGCGAGGGCCTCGCCGAACTGAAACGTCGCCTCGCCGAGGTCGCGTTCGGCCGGCTGCTCGATCTCGGGGACGTGGAGCCGGTGGTGACGCGCGCGCGTCACCGGACGGCGCTGGAGCGCGCCCTCGCCGAGGTCGAGGCGTTCCACGCGGCGCGGGCGGGGGGGGTGGACGCGGCGGCGGCGGCGGTGCACCTGCGGGCCGCGGTGGGGGCGCTCGACGACTTGATCGGTGTGGTGACCCCGGACGACGTCCTCGATCGGGTGTTCGCGAGCTTTTGCGTGGGGAAGTAGCGTTAGCTGCGCCTGGCCCGCCAACGCGCGGCGTGCGCTTGCCGTATGAAACTTGCCTGGCTCCCAACGAGAGGACACGGTCTCATGGACGCGAGTCTTGTCGGCGTTCCCCCGATGCGCTTCCCCGAGCGCTGGCTCGCCGTGCTGCGCATCGCCGTCGGCCTGTGGTTCGCGAAGGCGCTGCTCACGAAGCTGAGCATCACGCTGCTGTGGGGCTTCCTGCCCGTGCCGACCGCGTCCGAGCGATGGCTCCACGTGATGCCGATCCTCGTCGGGAAGTACGCCGAGGGGAATCCCGTGGCCTTCTTCCGGGACTTCATGCAGCACACCGTGATCGCGCACAGCCAGCTGTTCGCGCAGCTCACCGCGTTCGGCGAGGCGGCCGTGGGGCTGGGCCTGGTGCTGGGCTGCCTCACGACGCTGGCGTCGGGGGTCGGCCTGTTCCTGGTGCTGAACTACGGCCTGGCGGTGCAGTGGCAGGGCGCGGCGCAGCAGGGGTTCCACTACATGCTGATCGCGAGCCTGGTGGTCATCCTGGGCGCGCGGGCGGGCCGGACCTGGGGCCTGGACGGCTGGGTGCGGGTGCGGCGTCCCGGGTCGTGGCTTGCGCGGCTGCCGCTCGGGTAGGGACTCGGGACTTGGGGGTCGGGACTCGGGAGTGCCCCAGTCGAGCGGCTTGCTCGGGGCACTAGCGGTCGCTCAGGACCGCCCGAACCCCGGGCCCCGAGTCCCGAGCCCCTAGGGTATGTACAGCAGGTCGTTCGGCCGCTCGCCCACCGCGATGGCGGTGACGACCTTCCGCGTCGCCGTGTCGATCACCGAGACGGTGTTGGACCGCCCGTCGGCCGTGTAGAGCCGCCGGCCGTCGGGCGAGAGCGCGATTCCCCACGGCCGCCGCCCCACCGGAATCGTGTCGATCACCTTGCTCGTCGCCACGTCGATCACGCTGACGCTCGCGGCCGCGCCCTCGGTCACATAGGCGAGTCGGCCGTCCGGGCTGAAGGCGATGCGCACCGGTTTCGTTTTGCCGTCGCGGATGGTGAACTGCTGGAGGACGCTGTCGGTCGCGACGTCGATCACCGTCACGTTGCCCCCCGCCTCGGCGCTCACCCAGGCGCGCCGCCCGTCGGGCGTGAAGGCGATGGTGCGCGGGTTCTCGCCCACGGGAACGGTGTGGAGCACTCGGCCGGTCTTCGCGTCGAGCACCGAGACGGTGTTGCTCGTCTCGGCGGTGACGTAGACCTTGGCGCCGTCGGGGCTGATGCCGATCCCCTCGGGCTCGACGCCCACCGGCGTCGAGAACAGCA
>DASWDP010000069.1:0-6642 GCA_036395195.1 Gemmatimonadales bacterium
GGAAGCCGTTCCGGGATCCCGGGCATGACCGACGCTACCGCACTGCAGGACAGCTTGCCGCACGCCGTGTTTCTCCGCCGCCTCTCCGGGGCGCCGTCCGCTACGTCGCCGGAGGCCCGGCTGGGTCAGGGCGCGCTGCTCGCGCTCCGCCTGCTCGATCTCCTGACGGAGCCGCAACCGCCTCATCCGGACGCCTTCCAATATCAACGCACCGCGACCGAGCGCTTCTGCCGCGCGCTGCCGCCGGACGCGACCGAGACCGCCCACCTGGTGGGACTCGTGTCCGGCGCCGCGGACGCCGTCCAGGCGAACGACGTGCGGCTCGTGCTCCCGGCGCTCCTCGCCTACGCGCACCACCTCGAGGACGAGCTGCGCCTCGACGAGGCGCTGGACGTGCTCGAAACAACGGTGCGCGTGGGTGGCGACCGGATCAGGCCCTCGGACGCGATCGCGGTTCGACTGCGCATGGCGCGAGCCCTCCGCAAGCTCAACGAGTTCGATCACGCCGACTGGTGCTACGCCCAGGCCGGAGCGCTGGCGGCGGCGGCGGGAGATCGGCATTCCGAGCTGGTGAGCCGGCTGGGCGGTGCGTACACGCTGATCGGTCGCGGGAACTTGGTGGGTGCGGAACGGCGCCTCCGGGAGGTGCTGCCGGACGCCGACCGCTGGAGGGATCGGCGCGCCCAGGCGCTCGCCTATCAGGGACTCGGGGTCGTGTTGAGCACGGGCGGGCGGCCGGCCGAGGCCATCCCTCACACATGGCGCGCCTTTGAGCTGTACGACGACGAGTTGTCACGCACGGGGGTGCTGGCGGATCTCGGCGTCATGCTGCTGACCGTGGGGGACGCGGAAGGCGCGGAGCGTGCGCTCACCGAAGTCGTCCGCCGCGGTGGCAACCGGGACGCCGTGCAAAACGCGCTCATCGAATTGATGCACTGTGCCTCCTACCGGCGGGATCGTGTGGGATTCGAGCGGTGGCGCGAGCGGTGCCACGCCGAGTTGGAGGACATGCCGCCGAACATCCGCGCTGATTTTTGTCTCAAGACGGGAATTGGACGGGCCCGATTCGGGCAGTTCGATCGAGCCGAGTCCATGCTGGAGACGGCGCTGCGGATCGCCGAGGACGCGGGCCTGCACGAGATGGTGTTCCGCGTCGAGCGCATCATGGCCGGGCTCCGCGACTGCCAGCGGGAGCTGACCACGAGTCCCGACGCAGTCGCGGTGCCGGTATCCCAGAGCGACGCGGTTCGCGAAGTCTCGGCTTCGCTCGCGGCGTTCCGGGACTGAGGCCGCCTCAGATGTTGCCGTTGGTGTAGTCGGCGGTCAGGCAGATGTTGCCGTTGGTGTAATCGCAGACGCCGTTCGGGTTCGGCTTCGGGCCGGTTGCATCGGCGCAGGCCGTGGCGGCGAAGGCGAGGGAAACGACGAGCGCGGCGATGAGAGCGCGGGTCGAGCGCGACATAAGAACCTCCGGTGTTGGGGTCAGGGAGCTGGCAGCTGCGTCGCTCTAAGGTCGGGCTTCGGGAGCCGGTTTTTTAGGGCGTTTTCGCGGCATCGTAGGGCGGATTTGCGACATTTTATGCTCGTACTGGCGGCTACCTCGGAAATCCAGCTGCAGCGGCTGCGCCACGCGGCGCCGCCCCGGTTCGCTTTCGCCCAGGCGGCCACCTGGGAGGCGGCGATGGCGGCGATCCGCAGCCGGCCGGTGGAGCTGGCGGTGGTGGATCCGCTGTTGATGGGAGCGGCGAGCGACAAGGAGATCGAGCGGCTGCGCATGCTGTTCCCCTCGCTCCCGCTGATCATCTACACCGCGCTGACGCCGCAGACGGCGGCGGTGCTGCTCGTCCTCGGCCAGTGCGGCATCCGGCACGCCGTGTTCGCGCGCTACGACGATCACCCGGCGCACCTGCGCCAGGTGCTCGCCAAGGAGGAAGCGCGATCGGCCTCGCAGCAGCTGCTCGACCAGCTCGCCTGGGCGCTGGCGCCGCTGCCGAGCGAGCTGCGCTGGGTGCTGGAGGAAGTGTTGCGGTCACCGGCGGAGGTGCAGACGGTGCAGCAGGTCGCGGCGCGCGCCCGCGTCGATCGCCGCACGTTCGAGCGGTGGTTCACGCGCGTCGGGTTGCCGTCGCCGCGGCATTTCCTGGCGGCAGCGCGCGTGCTGTACGCGCACCGGCTGCTCCAGGATCCCGGATTCACCGTCGAGGACGTCGCCGAGCGGCTGGGGTACGCCCAGGTCAAGACCCTGCAGCTGCACGCGCGCACGTACCTGGGACTCACCGCGGGGGAGATGCGCTTGACACTGGTGCCGGAGGAGGCGCTGCAGCGCGTGGTGCGCGGCTTCCTCGTCACCCAGCCCGCCGAGGCGGCGGTCGCGTCGTGACCGGAACGCCGCCCGTCGTCCTGATCGCCGAGGACGAAGCGCAGCTGCGCCGGGTCCTGCGGCGCGCCGTCGAGCAGGAAGGCTACGCGGTGCTCGCCGCGGGGAGCGCCGAGACCGCGTACGAGCTGCTGGCGTCGGAGCGGGCGGATGCGGTGTTGCTCGACGTGCACCTGCCGACGATGTCGGGGCTCGCACTCTACCTCGCGATCGTCAACCGCTGGCCCGCGCTCCAGGGACGGATCGCCCTCATGACGGGCGACGCGGAAGCCGACGACGTGCGCGCCTGGGTCGCGCGCAATCCCTGCATGGTGCTCCGGAAGCCGTTCAACCTCCAGGAGATCTTCGACTGGTTGCAGACGGTGCTCCACACGCGGCGCCGCGGGCAGGTGAACGGCTGAACCTCGCTCTGCTGCTCGCGCTCATCGCCCCGCCCGCCGCGCTGCAGGCGCAGGACGACGCGCAATGGACCATGCCCGCCAAGGACTACGCCGCGACCCGCTACAGCGGACTGCGCGGCATCACGGCGGCGAACGTGGCGCGGCTGCGTCCGGTCTGGAGCTTCTCCACCGGCGTCCTGGGCGGGCACGAGGGACAGCCGCTCGTCGCGGGCCACACGATGTACGTCGTCACCCCCTACCCGAACGTCCTGTACGCCTTCGATCTCACCCGCGACGGCTATCCGTTGAAATGGAAGTACCGCCCCTCCGTGAGCCCGGCCGCCATCGGCGTCGCCTGCTGTGACGTGATCAACCGCGGCGCGTTCTTCGCGGGCGGCAAGATCGTCTACAACCTCCTGGACGGCCACACCGTCGCGATCGACGCTGCGACGGGCGCGGAGCTCTGGAAGACGCAAGTGGCGGACCTGGATCGCGGCGAGTCGACGCCCATGGCGCCGCTCGTCGTCCGCGACCGGGTCATCGTGGGAGTCTCGGGCGGTGAATACGGCGTGCGCGGCTGGGTGAAGGGACTCGATCTCGAGACCGGCCGGATCGTGTGGACCGCCTACAACGCCGGCCCCGACACCGAAGTCCTCGCCGATCCGGCAACGTTCAAGCCGCCCTACGACCGGGGCGCCGATCTCGCGCGCACCAGCTGGCCGCCCGACGGCTGGAAGCACGGTGGCGCGCCCGCCTGGGGGTGGCTCTCCTACGATCCCGCCCTCGACCTGTTCTACTACGGCACGGGGAATCCGGCGCCCTACAACGCCGAGCAGCGGCCCGGGGACAACAAGTGGGCGACGAGCGTCCTCGCCCGCACGCCCGGCGACGGCGCGTTGCGGTGGGCCTACCAGTTCACGCCCGCGGACAACTGGGACTACGACTCGGTGCAGGAGATGATCCTCGTCGATCTCAGGATCAACGGCCGGATGCGGAAGGTGCTCGTCCACTTCGACAAGAACGGGTTCGCGTACACCATCGACCGCGCGACGGGAGAGGTGCTAGTGGCCGAGCCGTACGTGCCGGTGAACTGGGCGAAACGGGTGGACCTGCGAACCGGGCGCCCGGAGGTCGACTCCACGAAGCTCACGGGGGCATCGCGCGGCAACGTCAAGCACATCTGCCCGACCCTCGAGGGCGGCAAGAACCAGCAGCCCGCAGCCCACTCCCCCCGCACCGGACTGTTCTACGTCCCGACCAGCAACATGTGCATGGACTACCAGACGTCCGAAGTGACCTACATCGTCGGGACGCCGTACGTGGGCCTGAACGCCCCGTACCAGGCCGGTCCCGGCGGCAACCTCGGTGCCGTGATCGCGTGGGACGCCGGCGCCGGCAGGAAGGTGTGGGAGATCAAGGAGCCGTATCCCGTCTGGAGCGGCACGCTCGCGACCGCCGGCGACGTCGTGTTCTACGGCACGCTGGACGGCTGGTTCAAGGCCGCCGACGCGCGCACCGGGGGGGGGCGCGTGCTGTGGAAGTTCAAGGTCGGCTCGGGCGTGGTCGGCAACCCCATCACGTTCACGGGCGCCGACGGCAAGCAATACGTCGCCGTCTACGCCGGCTTCGGCGGCGACCCGTTCCTCCTGGCGGGCGACGTCCGGTCCGACGACCCGGCGGACGTGCGGCCCCCGGCGAGCTTCATGCCGGAGATCGCGCGCCACACGAGCTTGGGAGGCATCGTTTGGCTGTTCGCCTTGTAGCCGCGGCCGCCCTCGTGCTCCTGGCCGCGACGACCGCGGCGGGCCAGCAGCCCGTTTCTGCCGGCGGCGCTCCACCGCCCGCGGACGGCCTCCGCAATCCGTTTCGCACGGATAAGCGGTCGGCCGCGGATGGCGAGAAGCTCTTCACCGCCTTCAACTGCGACGGGTGCCACGCCTTGGGGGCCGTGGGCGCGGTCGGCCCGAGTCTCGCCGACGGACGCTGGCGCTACGGGGGGACGGACGGGGCGGTCTTCCAATCCATTTATCTCGGCCGGCCGCGCGGCATGCCGGCGTTCGGGGGCATTCTGCCACCCGAGGCCATCTGGAAACTCGTGACGTATCTCGAATCGCTCGAGCCGAAGCACGACAACCCCACGGTCGCGTGGTGAGCCGACCGCCGCTCCAGGTAGCTTTTTCGAGCTTGCTGGCTAGGTTGTGTTGGAGCTTTTCCTCGGCGTCTCCGCCACTGGGCGTCTAGGCGTCTAGCAGTTCGGGGCGTAGCGCAGCCCGGTAGCGCGTCTGGTTTGGGACCAGAAGGTCCCGGGTTCAAATCCCGGCGCCCCGACTCCCTTCCTCTGCAGACTGTTCCGGCGGCCGAACGGGAAGGCCGATCTTCCCCGCCCACTCGTCCGTGAGCTCGAAGGTCTTGCCCATATCGAATCGCAGCACCCAGAGCCGCCGAGCCAGGTCCTTGAGCGCCCAGATGACCGTACGCTGCACCTCGACCGACGACCATTGCCCGAACTCATTGTGACTGAGGTCCGCCCGCAGGGCTTCGGCGATCCGTGCAGCGAATCCTCCGCGGGGCTCCGGCGGCGCTGCCACCAGCCCCAGGTCCTGTTCTTTCGCCCCCCTGGCGAGCGGAACTTGCAGCCCGGGGGCCAGAGTAGGGGTCGTATTTGGTGCCTTTTGGGGCCTTGGACCGTCACCCCACAGCACCCACTCCAAGGTCACGCCGAGCAGGCCACGCTCCCGCCCCTTGGCTACGATCAACCGGGCCACATCCGCCGGGAGCTTCTTGCGTCGGGGCCACTTTTTGACGGCGGCCTCCGTCACGGGGGCGCCTAACTCGGCGGCGAACTGCCGATACGTCAATGAGATGTGATCCCAGGGGCTAAACACCTCCAGGAGGATCGCCAGCCGCTCCGCTATTGGTCCCTGTTTGGGTCCTTTGTCGGTCTTGACAGGTCTCAAAATAGTCCTACCTTGGTGACGTATTGGCCCCCAAAATGCCCCGTAGTGGGACGTGGTCAGGCCACAAAGTGTCGAGTATGCACGCTGCCGTCAAGAGGAGCCAGCCATGAGAACCCTCCGTCCGTTGGTCGTCGGCCTACTGGTCGGTGCGATAGCGTTCGCGTGCGACCGCTCGCCCACCGCCGCACCGAGCCCATCGCTGCTGGCGGCCAGAGTCAAACCATCGTCGACAACCGGCAGCAACAAGAACACCGGTCTCGTGGTGTGTTCCCAGACCTACGACTCCGTGAGCAAGGTGATCGGACCCAGGGGAGATACCCTCCAGGTCGGTAATCACATTTTGTGGGTCGATTCGCTGGTGCTCAGCGACACGGTGACCATCACCGCCGTGGCTCCAGCGGACACCGTGAGATGGGTTCGCTTCCAGCCCGACGGTCTCGTCTTCCCGCCCAGCTCCGTGGACCTCTCGTATGGCTTGAGCACGGGGGCGCTCCTCTACACGAACTACAAGGGCTGCTCGGTATCGTCGGGCGATGCGGTCCGCATTGCCCAGGTCAACGACTCCCTGAGCATCCTGGGGTACCTGCAAACCTGGTCTAAAGTCAACAGGAACACGTGGAGTCAGGGGCAGCAATGGGTCGCGGGCGAGCTCCCGCATTTCTCGAACTACGCGATAGCGTGGTAGGAACTCACATGGACTCGGAGAATCGTATGTTCGTGCGCCGTGCCCTGACCCCGCTCGCGCTCGCGCTGTTCGTTGCGGGATGCTCCGACGGATTCGGACCGCCCTCCACCGCGGTTCAGCAGCCACGTGCCCAAATGGCGGTGAGCTCCACCGTGAGTGCCGAGGTTCACGTCCTCCAGCAGGCGCCGACCGCGCCCCCGCTGGAGACCTACCAGGTTTCGTTCTGGGCCTACAAGGGCACGG
>DASWDP010000070.1:0-6128 GCA_036395195.1 Gemmatimonadales bacterium
TCCAGCTCCCGAGGCGTCAGGCCCTTCCCTTCGATGAGCGGGAGCTCGATGTGGCGGCGCACCGGCGCGATCGGTCGGAACGTGACGCGCGCCGCCGGCAGGTCCACGAGCAGGTAGCGCTTGCCGACGCGCCCCCGCTCCTCCTCGTCCTGCACCTGGCCCCAGGGGTTGGGACTGATGTACTCGAGACTCCCTGCGTACCAGACGTTCGGCTCGACCTCGTGCGCCACGTGGTGGTGGCCGAGCGCCACGTAGTCCCACTGCGCCGGCGCGAGGTCGGTACGGTCCACCGGCGCGCCGCCGTACTCCATGGTCCCGCGCTGCTCGCCCACGCCGGGCAGCTGGCCATGGAGGAGCAGCACGTTGTAGGTCGTACCCCGCTGGGGCCGGAGCGCCGGGCGGTCGGCTTGAGCGAGCGCCTGGTGGGGCACCGCGAGCACCGAGCAGTCGAGCTTCGTGAACGTGAGGTAGCGCGCCTCGTCGACCACGACGTGGACGCCGAGCGCTTCGTAGAGTCGGAGGATGGTGCCCGTCTCGGTCGACCGCGGGGTGTCGTGATTCCCCGCAATCATCGCGATGGGGGCGTCCGGCAGCCCGGTGCGCAGCCGGTGCAGCTGCTGGAACAGGAACAGGATCGCCGGGTTGGTGGGCCGGACCGAGTGGAACACGTCGCCGGCGAGCAGGATCAGGTCGGGGCGCTGCTCGAGCAGGTCGTCGACGGCGCGGCGGAACGCCTCGGCGACGTCCGCCTCGCGCTGGTTCCCCCCCCGCGGCGTCTGCCGGTCGTACTGGCGGAAGCCGAGGTGGAGATCGGCGAGGTGGGCGAGCTTCACCGCCTCACTTGTCCCCGGTGAGCTTGAGCGACGTCTGCTGCGTCATCGCCATCGTCATCTCTCCCTGCCCCCCCTGGCCGCCCTTCACGTTGATGCGCATCGTCCCGCCCATCGTCGCCCGCATCTGCGCGCTCCGCGACAGCGAGTAGAGCTGCTCCCCCGTCAGGCCGCCGGAGAGCTTCATCGTGACCTGCTGGCCCTGCTGGCTCAGCTTGATCGGCGCGCCGGGGAACGTGGTCTCGATCACGAGCAGCACGGACGTATCCGCGCCCGCCACCTGGATGTCCTTCACGGTGAGCTTGGTCTTCGTCTTGATCGGTGTGCTCGCGCTCACCTGCTCGCCGAGCGGCAGATCGGTCTCCGACGTCCAGGAGTCGCCCACCCCCACCGGCCCCTCGGGGAGCGGGAACGTCAGCGCCTTGAGGTTCTTCCCCATCTGCTCGGTCATCGGCGACGCCGCGCCCGTCACGCCGGTGAAGGCGGCGCTGAGGACGTGCATGCGGTCGTCGTAGACGAGGGCGCTCTTCATGCCGCGCATCCGGTCGAGCGCCGGCTGCATCATGCCCGCGCCCATGCCCGGGGACTCGACCGCGGTCGAGTCGAAGGTCACGGTGACGGCGGTGCCGCCCTGGGCGGGACCGGCGACGAGCTGCGTGAAGTACATGCGCATCGTGACGGACTGCTCGGGCATCGCGCCCATCGGGCCGTTCTCGAACTTCATCGAGTTCTGCTGTTCGAGCGCGTAGTGGTAGGCCGCGCCCGCCGGCGGATGGAAGCGGAGCGTGACCTTGGGGCCCCCCCCACCGCCGCCGCGGCAGCCGGAGAGTGCGGCGAGCGCCGCGGCGGTCAAGGCGAGAGAACGGGCAGCGGTCATGAAGAACTCCAATCGGTCAGTATGGTTCGTCCGAAATCGGGGTGAGGGGCGGTACGCTTTCGCGGGCCCCCCCGGCCCCCCCGGCCCCCCCGGGGACGGCCCCAGCCGCCACGCGGCCGCCGAGCTGCCGGCGGAAGTGCGCCAGCACGTCCTGCGGCCGCTCCCGGCGCACCGCGGCCAGCGCGCGGCGCACGTCCTCCGGACGCCGGTCGGCGATCAGATCCTTCACCTGGTTGGGCCGGACGCGCCCGTCGAGGTGCACGAGCTGGCGCACCACCGCGTCCTCGAACGGGAGATCGGCGGCGGGGGGGAACCGCTCCACGCCGTCGCGGCCGCGCAGCACGGCCGGCCGCGGAAAGCGCACGAAGATGGGCTGCGTGAAGTGGGGGTGCCGCACCATCAGCTCGCCGATCGGCAGGGTGGCGAGCTTGATCTTGGTGGCGGGCGAGAGCACCTGATACCCGGGCGTCGCCAGCTCGTCGGCATCCATGCGGCCGAACACGATCGTCCCCGCGTTCCCCACGACCCGCCGGTGCACTTGCGAGCGGAACTGCTCGGCGCCGAACAGCACGAGTCCAAGGTAACGCCCGCGCTCCGAGATATCGAGCAGCATCTTCTTCACGTACGTCTCGGGGCCGTCGGCGGGCGCGTACTTGTTCAGCTCGTCCACGAACACCACGACGGCGTCCACCCCGAGATCGCGGCGCTCGAGATGCTCGCGCAGCTTGGAGACCGCGCGCGCGAACACCAGGTCCTGGCCGAGCGGATCGACGTTGGCGATGTCGATCACGTACACCGCGCGGTCCTCGAACCGCCCCCACGGCAGATCATTCGACGGGCCGTCGTCCGTGACGAGGCCCTTGGCCCGAACGGAGATGTTCGACAGCCGGTTGCGCACCTTGCGGATCGTCGCGATGTGATGGGTGCGCCACGTGTCGCTGCGTCCCGCGAGCTCGAGCCCGTCGAAGATCGCGCGAAACAGGCGCTCCAGGTCGGCGAAGGTGACCACGTGGTGGGTCCCGCCGAACCCGTCGTCGAACGCCTGGTCCACCACGCGGTCGGACAGGAAGTCGATGAACGCGTCGGCCTTGGCGTCGATGTCGTCGCGGTTCAGGAGCACTTCCGCGTAGTCGAGCACCTCCCGCAGGCCCCACACCAGCGGCTCCACGTCGCCCACCAGGTCGGGATGGGTGCGCAGGGTGTTGAGGTTCACCCCGTCGGCCTTGCAGGGAGCGTAGTAGCACACGCGCTCGAACGGCCGCGGCTCGACGCCCAGCCGCTCGTAGCGCCGCCGGTCCTCGTCCGCGAGCGGACCTGGCCGGTCCAGGAAGCACAGGTCCGGCCCCTTCACGTTGAAGCAGACGGCGGCGATCCGCCCCTTGTGAGCCGGGAAGTGCTGGAAGATGGATGACAGCAGGAACTCGACGGCGCTCGTCTTGGTGGCGAGGCCCGACACGCCGGAGATGTTCAAGTGCGCGGCCTCGGGCCCGAGCAGGAACTCCGCGTCGAGATAGACCGGCGCCTCGAGCCCGCCCGAGGTGTACAGGCCGACGGGGATGGCGGTGGGCTGGGCGCCTCCCAGGTAGGCGTCCATGCGCAGCGCTTGGGCGACGTCCGCGTCCGTGGCCACGAACACGCGGCCGAGCGGCACCGGCTGGAGCGGCTCGTCGGGGCTCTGGCGCAGCACCGCGGCGGTCCAGAGCCGGATCTCCTGGCGCACCGTCGGACTCTCGGCGGCCCTCGCCGGGTCTCCCTCCGCGCCGACGACGTCGTGCAGGGGAGTGGCCAGATCCGAGTACGCGAACCCATCGGTCACCACGCCGTGGACGACACGCGCCGAATCCACAGTCCCGAGCCCCTCGACCCTGACAATCGCCCCGATCCCGATGGTGGTCTCGTTCGCGGTCCAAAAATGGAATTGGTGCGGCGTCGCGGGCTTCTGCTCCGTGGCGACGACGCGGCCCACGGGGTCGAGATCGCGCTTCTGAATCACGAGCCCGTCCGCGGGAGGTGGGAGGCGGGAGTCGGGATGAGGTCGCGCGGGGCGCGCGCGCTCAGATAGGTCTCCACGTCATGGATAGGATAAAGTAACCGATCCCAGCGCCGGTCGGGGGTGGCGAGCGGCGCCCGTTCGTCCGTCAGCCAGGCCGATGCCCGGGACGCGAGCGCCACGGTGTCGGGATGGGCCCGTGCCTCCACGCGCAGCAGCCCGTACAGCAGGTCGTTGCCCTCCCACGGCCAGAGGCGGAGATACCAGGAGTAGATCTCGCGGCGCGCGCCGCGGCTCTTCGGCCGGAACACGCTGGTGCGATGGCCGGCGGGCACCGTGAGCGCGCGCTCCAGGTCGATACCCTCGAAGTACTGCGCGCCGTGACTCTTCACCACGCCGAGCGCGCGGGGATGTGCGGACAGCGCGGCCGAATCGGACAGCACGCCGTCCACGACGAGCCATTCGTCGGCGCCGAGCGTCGCGAGGCACCGCTCCGCCAGGCGCCGCTCGAGCGCGGCGCGGGCTCTCTGCACCTCGCCGTGCGCGGCCCGCAGCGCCCGTGCAGGCTGGCCGGCGTCTTCCGGAGCGAACTCGACCACGCGTACCCCGGTGGCCGCGAGGGCGGTACGGACGGCGTCCGGCAGCCGGTCGAGCCGCGTGACGACGAACTCCTCCGCATCCGCGGCGACCGTGCGCGGGCGCCGGTCGGGGGGGGGCCCGCGGCGGCGGATCGCCGTCGCGACGTAGGCGCCCACGATCGGGGTGACGCCGGCGTAGCCCACGACGCGCCACTGCTCGATGCCGTCGAGAAAGTGGACCGCGGCGGGCGCGAGCGCGCGCGCGCCGGCCACGGGGTGGACCCGGAGGTCCGGGTCCTCCACCAGGTCGGCGCCCGTGAACTCCTCCACGTCGAGGCGGCCGAGGCTCGCCTCCGGGATGTGGGACGCCGGCACCGCGCCGGCGGCCACGATCGCCTCCACCCAGGAGCGGGCCATCGTCACCGCGTGCGGAGGGCCCAGCCGAGGTAGGTCACGCTCAGGGCGTCGGTGAGCACGCGGCGGCCGCTGTCGCCGGCGCGCGCCACCCCCTGCATCTCCTGCACCACCATCCCGTTCCGGGCGAGGCCGTCGGTCAGCTCGCCGGGCGTGATGAAGCGCGCGAAGTCGTGGAACCCCTCCGGCATGGTGTGCTGCACGTATTCTTCTTCCCAGATGAGCTGGAGGAAGGCGGCGATGGTGCGGTTGTGCGTGAGGAACCCGAGTCCCCCACCCGGCGCGAGGACGCCCGCGATCGCGCCGAGGGTGCGGTCCAGGTCGTCCACGTGCTCGAGCACGTCGACCGCGAACACGAGGTCGAACGTCCCCTCGAGCCCGGCGCCCGAGAGGTCCTCGGCGGTGCCCCGGCGATAGTCGATCGCGAGCCCGGCGCGCTGAGCGTGTTCCCGCGCGGCGCCGAGCGACTTCTCCGACGGGTCGATCGCCGTCACGTCGGCGCCTTCCGCCGCGAGCGCCTCGGCGAGGATGCCGCCACCGCAGCCGACGTCGAGGACCCGCTTGCCCCCGAAGCCGCCGAACACGCCCCGGAAGTATTCGACGCGGACGGCGTTCAGCTCGTGCAGACCCGCGAACGGGCCCGCGTCGCTCCACCACACGCCGGGCACCCGCTCCACCAGGCGCTCGTACTTCTCGGGCTCGGAGAGCCCGCCCAGGCGGGGGAGCTGGTCGGACATGGGGATAATCTAGGGCGGTAGAGGGCGGTAGAGGGCGGTACAGGGCGGTAGAGGGTCACCCGACATACCTCTACCGCCCTCTACCGTCTTCTACCGCCCTACGCCGTCGCTTCCACGTTCGGGAACGGCGGCACGTCGAGGAACCAGAGCCCCGCGAGCCGCGAGTTCTTGTCCACCTCGACGAGCAGCCGATCGGCCACGCGCACGACCGCGGCCACGCGGGCGCGTCCCACACGGATGTGGAACACCGACTCGGTCGAGTTCTTTTCGACCGTGAGCGCCGTGTCCACCTCGACCGCGGCGACGCCGGGCTGCGACAGGCGGCTCGGGAAGATCACCCGCGCCTCCTTGGTGGCCTCGGGAATCGCGAGGTCGTCGCGCGTGCGGATGTCGTCCGGCCAGGTCACGACGTCCACGCCGCGCAGGCAGCCGGCCGCGACGTCGAGCACAACGAACGATCCGTCGCCACCCTCGAGGTCCACCGTGCCGTTGAGCCCGCTCGCCTTGCCCGCTCCCTTGCACGCCAGGGAGAGGATGTCGGTCTCGGGATCCCAACGGTAGCTCACCTTGGGGAGCTTGCCGTCGAGCGGCTCGATGCGCGCTTCGAAATTCATTTGGAACCGCACCTTCCAGCGTCCACGGAGGGCGGATAATATAGGCCGCACGACAGGGAGGGGCTAGGACGATGAAACGGCGGGAGTT
>DASWDP010000071.1:0-5092 GCA_036395195.1 Gemmatimonadales bacterium
GGCCGGGCGGCGGTGTCGAGCACAACAGCCTCGCCGGTGCGCTCGGTCACCAGTAGCTCCGCTCCGCCGAGCAGCGCCACCGCCATCGGCGTCGCGAGCCGTGGGCTCGTGATCTGCTTGACGACGCGCAGCCGCCGATCGAACGCGACGAGCCTGCTGTGCTCGGGATCGGGCGCCCAGGAGACGTCGCCGCTCGAGGCAGCTGGTGAGCGGCCGAGAAAGAGGAGAGTGAAGCCGCTGGGCGCCGGGGGGCCGCACGCGACGAGCGCCGCGGCCAGGACCGCGGCGCCCCCCCCCAGCGTAAGGCGGCGCATCAGGTGCTGGCCGAGACCGTCTTGATCTCGATCGTGTGCAGGCCGCTCACGAAGCGATGCATGCCGGTGACCTTCACCTTGCCCTCGGCGTACTGCTCGAGCTTCGAGTTCTGCGGATCGCCGGGCTTGGAGCTCACCGGCACGTAGATCGTGCCGTCGCTCGCGAGGATGCCGAGCGGCACGCCGGCCTTGGCGCACGCCTGCGCGCACGCCTTGTGCCCTGCGCCGGAGGCGCCGTTCGTCGTGTGGCAGTTCAGGTCGATCACCTGGCCGGTGATCGTCATTTCGTTGCCCGCGGTCGCCGCGTGGCCCTGCGCTCTGAGGGGCAGCGCGAAGAGGGCCAGCACGACCGTCGAGGCGAGGACGCGCTTCAACATCTTTCCATCCTCCTGTTGGGTTAGTTGGGTTAGTTGCCTTCGTCCTACCGTACGTCCCGACCGGTGGTTCCGGATTGGGGTTATATTGGCCGCCATGAACGAGGCCTATCGCGAGCTGCTGGATACGTTTGGCCGGGCGTGGGAGCGGTGCGACACCGATGCCATCGTCGCCGTGTTCGCCCCCGACGCCGTTTTCCTCGAGACGCCGTTCAGTGAGAAGAGCGTCGGCATCGACGCGATCCGCGGCTATTGGAAGGACGTCCCCGCCAACCAGGCGGACCTCACGTTCAAGTCGGGGGAGATCTACGTGGCTGGGCCATGGTTCGCGGCCGAGTTCCGCTGCACCTATCGGCGGCGCCGCAGCGGCGAGTGGGTGGATGCCCGAGGCGCGGTGTTCTGCGAGACGAAGGACGGCAAGATCACCGAGATGAGGATGTACTGGCATCGATACCCGTAACCGCATTCACCTCGGCACGCAGGGCTGGAACTACCCCGCCTGGGTCGGCCCGTTCTATCCTCCCGCCACCAAGCCGCACGATTTCCTGTCGCTCTACGCCCGCGCGTTCGATACCGTGGAGGTCGATTCCACCTACCACGCCATGCCCGCCGGGCACGTCGTCACAGGCTGGGCGGAGCGCGTCCCCGCGGGATTCACGTTCGCCCTCAAACTGCCGCAGGAGCTGACGCCCGAGGCGCGCTCCCGCCCGCCGGACGGCCCGGGCCTGCCCGCGTTCGCTGAGCGCGCGCTGCTGCTGGGCGACAAGCTCGGCCCCGTCCTGGTGCAGCTCGGCCCCGAGTTCGCTCCGGAGCACTGGGACGCGATCGCGGCGTTCCTCGCGGCGCTCCCCGCCGGCCCATCCGGGCCTCGCTGGGCGATCGAGTTCCGCCACCGCGGCTGGGTGGGGCCGAGGCTGCTTGAGCTGCTCGCGAAGTATCGGGTGGCGCTGGCGCTCGTCGAGGGGCGGATGCGCGGCCGCGAACAGATGATCGACCTCGCGATCCACCCCACTGCCGACTTCGCCTACGTCCGCTGGATGGGAACGGGCGGGGGCCGGAAGATCGAGGACTTCTCGCGCGTGCAGGTGAACCGCGATCGCGAGCTGTCCACGTGGGCGGTGGCGCTCGCCGCGCTCGCGGCCCGCGTGACCGCCGTGTACGGGTATTTCTCGAACCACTTTCAGGGGCACGCCCCCGCCACGGTGCGGGAGATGCAGCGGTTGATCGGGCTCGAGCCGGTGGAGCCGGAGAAACTGGGCTCGCAGACCAGCCTGTTCTAGATCCCCTGCCGGCTGCGCGCGTACTCGAGCGCCTGCTCCATCAGGTCCGCGCTCCGCATCCCCACCTGCATCGCCTGCGTGACCGCCTCCCCCTCGTCCATCCCCTGCTCGAGCATGAAGTACGGAATCAGGCTCACGCCCACGCGGTTGCCGCTGCTGCAATGGATGAGCGCGCGCTTCTTCCCCGCGAGTTCGCGCACCGCGCTGAGCATCGCGGCGAAGGTGGCGTCGGTGAGCGGGCCGTTGCCCACGGGGATGTTCCGGTACTCGAGTCCCGCCGCCCGGACGGCGTCCGGGACGCGGTACGGGCGCGGCTCCATCGGGTCGCGGATGTCGAGCACCACCTCGCACCCGGCGCGTTTCAGCGCGGCGAGATGGTCCGCCGTGGGCTGTCCGCCGGTCACGATTCCGGGCATCGGCTCGCACGCGTTGGGGACGCCGTCGATGGCGTCGAGCAATTGGCTCATCCGGATGACGGTCGCTACTTTTCGCCGCAGAATCTAGCCTATCCCCATGCGTATGCCCTCGCCTCGCCGCCCCTCCCTGCGCGCGCATCTCGCGCCGCATCAGAAGCTGTGGCTCAACTGGGACGGCGTGTTCCTCATGGGACCACGCTACCTGCGCTTTCTCGACGCGGTCGAGCGGACGGGCACGATCCGGGCGGCGGGGCGGGTGGTCGGGTGGAGCTACCGCACCTGCCTCAACCGGATCCGCGAGATGGAGCGCGTCCTGGGCGCCAAGGTGCTCGCCACGACACGCGGCGGCTCGACCCGCGGCGGCGCTCGCCTCACCCCCGAAGCGCGCCGGCTCGCCCGGGTGTTCGCGCAGTGGCGGGGCGAAGTGGACCGCTTGAGCCTCGTTGCATTTCAGAAGATCCTGCGCCGATAGGCAGCTAGTTGCCTATCGGAGATGGGCGCGATAGCTTGGGCGCCCATGCGCTCCGACGCCGTCATCCTGCTCGTTCTGCTCGGCGCGGCTGTGCCCGGGGCCTCCCGGGCGCAATCCCCCGCTTCCACGACCCCGAAGATCACGGGCTACCTCCAGGGCCGGTTCCAGTCGCTCGGCGACTCCGCCCTCTTCCTCCTCCGCCGCGTCCGGCTCGGCGCGCAAGGCAACCTCACGCCCTGGGCGAGCTACAAGGTGCAGGCGGAGCTGCGGTCGGGCGGGACCGGCGCCACCGCGGCGACGGTCGCCGCGACCGATCTCTACCTCGCCCTCACGCACGGCCCCTGGCTGGCCACCATCGGGCAATCCAAGACACCGCTCTCCGTCGAGTTCATCCGCTCGTCGACCGTGCTGGAGCTGCCGGAGCGCTCGATGGCGGTCGACTCGCTCTCGCCCAATCGCGATGTCGGCGTCAAGGTCGAGTGGAACACCACCGGTACGGTGGCGCTCCAGGCCGGCGTGTTCAACGGCGACGGGATCAACCATGCCGCGAACGGGGACAAGCGCTTCCTGTACGTGGGGCGCGCCGTCGTCAAAGCGGCGAGGGGCGCCTACCTGGGAGTCTCCGCCGCCGCGAGGCCCGACACCACCACCTGGGACGCGGAAGGGTGGGTCGAGCGGGGCCGCGTCGCCGTGCGGGGCGAGTTTCTCGCCCGGCATCGCTCCGGTGCCGACGTGATCACGCTGGGCTGGTACGCCCTCGGCGCCTACGGTGTCGTGCCCGGGCGGCTCCAGCTCGTCGGGCGGGTGCAGCAGTTCGATCCGGATGACCGCGCGGGGGCGAACCGGATCACCGGCTACACCGGCGGCGCGCAATACTTCTTCACCGGCGACGATCTCAAGCTGCAGCTCGAGTACACCGCGTTCGACGAGCAGGGCCCTGCGATCGGCGACAATCGGCTCATCGTGCAGATGCAGGTGCGCTGGTGATGCGGGCGGTAACGGGCGGTACAGGGCGGTATGGGGCGGTATTGGGGCTACTCGTGGCAATCACACTTGCCGCCCATTACCGCCCGTTACCGCCAGTTACCGCCCAGTCTCACGAGGTCATCCTCGCCACCACGACCTCAACCCGCGACGCCGGGCTGCTCGACTCGCTCCTGCCGGTGTTCGAGCGGCAGACGGGCTACAGCGTCAAGGTGATCGCGGTGGGCAGCGGGCAGGCGCTCGAAATGGGGCGCCGCGGCGACGCGGACGTGGTGCTGTCGCACGCCCCCGAGGCCGAGCACGCGCTCGTGGACGCGGGCTACTTCGTGCGGCGGCGGCTCGTGATGCACAACGACTTCCTGGTGGTGGGCCCCGCCGGCGATCCCGCCGGGCTGCGCGGGCTGAGCGACGCGGTGGCCGCGTTCCGGCGCCTCGCTGCCGAGGGGGGGGCGCCCTTCGTGTCGCGCGGCGACCAGTCGGGGACCCACAAACGCGAGCAGATCCTGTGGCGCGAGGCCGGCGTGACGCCGCCCGGGACCGGGAGCTGGTACATCGAGGCGGGGCAGGGGATGGGCGCCACGCTGCAGCTCGCCGACGAAAAGCACGCCTACACCCTCACCGACCGCGCTACCTACCTCGCGTGGCGCGACAAGGTGCAGGTCGTGCCCATGGTCGAGGGCGACTCGCTCCTGTACAATGTGTATCACGTGCTCGAGCTGAACCCGCGCAACGCGCCGCGCATCAACGTCGCGGGCGGCGCCGCGCTCGCCGACTTCTTCGTCGCGCCGGCCACGCAGGCCCTGATCGCGCAGTTCGGCAAGTCGCGCTTCGGCCAGAGCTTGTTCGTGCCGGACGCGGGGAAGCCGGACCGGTGGTAGGAGCGGATTTGGAGACAGCCGGTGTCCCCAGGATGAGTCACGCCGGTTAACGGGCACACCAGGCGCAAGTCAAAAGGGGATGCCGGACACGGGCACATTTCTTGAACGTCTGGCGTTGTCATGGTATATAGAGGATACGCCCCATGATACTCGCACTCATGCTGTCGCTGCTCGGCTCCGCGCCTTCCACGAACGCGGCACCGGTAGCAGCCCGCAGTGACGACCCACCCATCAAGATTTCGCTCAACCAAGACGGTTACTTCCAGCGCGGCGACAGGGCGCGCGTGAAGGTGAAGCTCGCCGACGACGGCTACGTCGTCGTGCTGCGCGCCGACGCCGAGGGACGCGTGCGGGTGCTGTTCCCGCTCGACCCG
>DASWDP010000072.1:0-1800 GCA_036395195.1 Gemmatimonadales bacterium
CTGATCGACTCGACTTCCGCCCGCATTTCCTTCCGCGCGCGCTCGATGTCGGCCATGGCGCGGCGATAGCGTCGCCACCCCAAGACGACCAGGACCGCGCCCACCAGACAGACTCCGCCCCACACGACGAGCAGCGGCCGCTCGAGGCTGAAGCCGCTGTACCCCAGGAGCAGCCCGTCGAGCGCGAGAAAACCGACCGCGAAGGTCGTGAGCGCGCGGCTGGGCGTGCGGGACCGCTTCATCGCACCGGCTGGCGCCGCGCCGGCAGCACGATGAACGGCGCGTTCGCGACCGCGCCGAGGGCGCCCAGGGTGGTGGACTCGTCCAGCACCCGGGCTCCGCGGAACTTCACGACGTAGTCCTCGAGCCGTGCGTCGTCGCGTTTGAGCGCCTGGGTGAGCGCTTGCCGCTTGAGCTCCGACACGGCGGTGCGGGGCTCGACGGCGAGAAACACCTGATCCCAGACGTCCGTCACCATCACCCGCACGGCGAAGCGCCCGTCCCCCGCAGTCATGCCACGTCCACGCTCGACTCGAGCGGCAGGGTCGAGAGGAACCGATCCAAGGCCTGATCGAAGAACAGGGTGGAGGCTCGCACCTGCGTCTTGCCTGCGGCGTCCGCCCACGCGCGGACCACGACCTCTTCCCCACCCTGTCCACGCAGCACGACGAACTGCGGCCCCTCCTTTTCCACGAAGGCCGCGGCGTTCGGCACTCGCTCCGCGAAGAATTCCCGCGCGCGCCGGAGCACGTCCTGGGGCGGCAAGGCCACCGTCGTCGAGTGGATCATCGCTCGGAAAGATAGACACGCCGGGAGGCTCCGCAAAGCTGACAGCGCCCGGTGCCAAGTTGAGCGTCGCGCGTGTCACGATGGCAACCGCAACGGACCCGCGAGCGGCACGGTGGTTGCGTGGCCGCGACCGCGGGTCGGGGACACACCCCGGCCCGGAACCAGCATCTCGCAAAAGGAGACGATGGGTATGTTCCTGACCACTCGCAATGCCGATTTCGTGAACCTGGGCAGCCGGATCAACAGGATGCTCAACGACACCCTCGGCAGCCTCGACTGGCAGGTCCGGGACAGCGCCGCGGCCGCGTGGATGCCCCCGGTGGACGTCCTCGAGGAAGCGGACGCCATCCGCATCATCGCGGAGGTTCCCGGCGTGAAGCCCGAAGACGTGAAGATCTCGGTCGAGAACAACGTGCTCACGATCCAGGGCACGAAGGAGCAGGTCGCCGAGGAGCGCACCGAGCGCGTGCACCGCTATGAGCGGACGTACGGCGCGTTCGAGCGCAGCTTCACCCTGCCGGCTACCGTGGACGCCAACAACATCAAGGCCAGCTACGAGCACGGTGTCCTGACCGTGACGCTGCCCAAGGTGGAGAAGGCCAAACCGCGGCAGATCCCGGTGCAGGCGGCGTCGAAGTAAGGACTACGACCGTGTAGGGGCGCGCGTAGGGGCACGGCACTGCCGTGCCCCTACACTCCCAGCAGTTCCAGCAGGCGTTTCTCCACCTCCGAGTTCGGCACGGCCACGGCTCCCGCCGCGCGCGCAGCGCGCAGCAAGTCGGCCCGCACGTGCGAGCCGTAGGCGACCACCGGAACCCCTCGCGCGACGAGCCCGCGGATGCGGTCCGGCGCCCCGGCGTCGCCGAGCTCGATCACGGCCAGATCGCAGGCAGCCTCGTCGCGCGTCGTCTCGGCGCCGCCGGCGCCGACGACGCCCGCGAGCTTCGAGCGGAACAGCAGGTCCGTGGTGGCGAGGAAGACGCGCTTAGGCATCGAGCGGCTCCACCGTGA
>DASWDP010000073.1:0-2065 GCA_036395195.1 Gemmatimonadales bacterium
GAGACGACGGAGATGGTATTGGGAATTTCGTTGGTCACGTACAGCCGCGGCTCGCCCGACGCGGCGCCGAAGACGCTCGCGAGGACGAAGGGTACGGCGAGGGCGGCGGCGCGCCGCCGTCGAGTCGTCTTGGTCAAGGGAACGTCCGGGTCAGTCGTTGAAGATCGCCTGGTCGACGTGCAGCGCCTTGTCGAGCCCGCGGAGGCGGTCGCGTCCCCGGATGCCCTTGAGGATCGCTCCCGTCAGGTCGGCGCCGGTCACATCGGCGTCCGTGAGATCGGCACCCGTGAGGTCGGCCCGGACGAGCAGCATCTTGCGCAGGTTTGCGCCGGTGAAGTCCGCGCCGCTGAAATCCACGCCGCTGGCATCGACCCGCATGATACCCATCGACTGGTTCCCGGGGTCCGCGCCGAGGTTGGCCTTCACGAATCTCGCCCGCTGCGCCTTGGCGTTGCTGATGGGTCCGATGAGGCGGGCGCCGCTGAAATCGGCCTCGGAGAGGTCCGCCTCGTAGAGGATCACGGCGAAGGCGCTGGCGTCGCGCAGGATCGCGTGCCGCAGGTCCACGCGGTACATCACGGCGACGTCGAGGTTCGCTGCGGTGAAATTGGCCTCGGTCGCGACGGCGTCGGTGAGGGTAGCAGAGAAGAGCTGCGCCCCGGTGAAGTTGGTCCGCACCAGCCGGCAGCGCGTGAGGTTGGCCCGCTTGAAGTCCACGCCGGTCAAGTCGAGCCCGGAGAGGTCCTTCCCCGTGAAGTCGGCGGGATGGTCCGCGCTGGCGCCCGTCAGCGCGGCGAGCACCTGCTCGCGGCTGAGACGCTGCTGCGCGGCGGCGGGGTCGGCGGCGGGGGGGGCGGCGCCGGCGGCGAGCGCCACGAGCGCCATCCCCGCGATCTGCCGCGCGCCCGCGATCACTGACTCTTGGGCTGCAGGTCCGACAGGCGGTGCGGCCGTCCCGGTTTCAGCCAGCCGTCGCTCCGGGCCTTCACGTACAGGTAGAGCTCGTAGATCGCCGCCGTGTCGAGCAGCACCTTCCACGCCGGCATGCCTTTGTCGAGCCGCCCGTTGAGCGCCGTGTTGACGAAGCTGTCGCGCGGGAAGTTCGCGCCGGCGGGGCTCACCGCCCAGCGCAGGTCCGGCGCGCTCGGGAGGATGGGGTTCATCGCGTCTTCGCCGTGACAGCGGAAGCAGTACACGTGCCACCACTTCCATCCCTGATAGATCGAATCCGACACGAGGAGGCTGTCGCGCACGCTGTCCCCCGCTGTGGCGACCAGCGCCGCCGGAGGCGTCCCGCTCCGGGGGGCCCAGGCGATCGCAGCCGCGGCCGCGATCCAGACGCCGATCAGGCCGCCCCGCACGAAATGCTTGTTCCTCACGTCCCGTCTCCCCTCCGTTGGCTGTGATGGGCCGTTGGTCGCGCCGCTACGGCTGCCCCTGGATCATCGGCACGCTGTAGTCCTGCAGGATCTTCGTGATGTCGGCCCGCCGCCGGTCGATCACCGAATCGAGGATGGCCTTGAGCTCTTTGTCACGGTGCCGCACGGCCATGGCCATGTTGAACGCGAACGGCATGCCCGACACGGCATCCGAGTCTGGGAGCGCGACCATGCGGAGCGGCACGGACGCGCGCTTGACCCAGTAGCCCGCGAGGGGCCCCCACACGACGGCGACGTCGATCGAGTCCTTCGCCACCGCGTCGATGATGTCCTGCGGATGGTCGGCCTTGGGGTCGGGGTTGAGGAAGTTTCCGAACCCCACCAGGCCCACGATACCGCGGGTGCCGAGGGCGTGCGCCGGGGGCGTGTTGGTGTAGTCGTAGCCGATCATGTTGACGCCGATCTTCAGGTGCCTGAGGATCGTGTCGTCGAGCGAGCGCAGCGGCAAAGCGCGATCAGCGCGGAACACGAAGTAGTAGGTGGAACGGTAGTAGGGCTTCGTCGTCGCCACCGGGTCGAGGCCCACGGGCGCCTGGATCATGACGTCGCAGAATCCACCCAGGATCGAGTTTCGCAGGACGCCGCGCCGGCTGGGCCACCAGTAGTTGATCACCGTGGCGTTGAGG
>DASWDP010000074.1:0-7922 GCA_036395195.1 Gemmatimonadales bacterium
GTACGTGACGCCCGTCATCTACACCTACCTCGACGCCCTGCAGCGGCGGCTGGGAGGTTTGTCGCGCCGGCGCGCGCCCGCGGCGGCGCCGTCCCCGGCGCCCGCGCCCGCCGACTAGCCCAGCACTTCCCGCACCTTCCACGCGAGCCGGCTTCGCGAAAATCGCCGGAATCCCCTATCTTCACCGGCCGTCGGCGATCGTGCGCCGTCGACGCCCGGCACCTTGGAGACCCATGCCCTTCACCGTCGTCCTCACCGTCCTCGTGGCCGCTCTCGGCTGGCCAGGCCTCGAATCCCTGCCGCGTGCGACGGTGCTCGTGGACCCCGTCGCGCACCACCTCGTGATCGAGCTTCCCGCGGTCGACCTCCCGGCGGCGGCCGGCGGCCGGGAGGCGATGCTCGGCCTGCCGCTCTGTCAGGTGCTCGTGCCGCTGAGCGTCGCGTTGTACAGCTCGCACGTCGAAGTCGTGGACGCAGCCGGGCGGGCGCTGCCGCACGAGATGCTGCATCACTTCAACCTGAGCGACCCGTACCACCGTGAGCTGTTCCTGCCGATCGGGCTGCACCTCCTCGCCGCGAGCAGGGAAACGCCGAAGATCGACGTCCCTCGACTGCTCTTCGGGTTGCCGCTGGAGCGCGGCCAGCGCCTCATCGCGGGCGCCATGCTCGCAAACTCGTCCCCGCAGGCCTATCACGGCGCGCGCGTCCGGCTGGTGCTGCGCTATGTGCCGGCGGGGCGCCCCTGGCCGTTGTACCGCACCTACCCCTGGGCCATCGACGTCGAATACCCGCTCGGCCGGCCGCTCACGGGGAGCAAGGCGTTCGACTTATCGCCCGGCCGCACCGTCCGCTCCTGGGAGGGCAGCCCCGCCATCGGCGGGACCCTCCTCGGCCTCGGCGGGCACCTGCACGACTATGGCGTGAGCCTCGAGCTGAAGGACGTCACGACCGGCGCCGTGCTGTGGCACGGCCAACCGATCACCGACGGCCCGCGGGTCCTCACCTTCCCGCTGGCGCGCTTCTACAACTGGCGCCGCCTCGGGCTCCGCATCGTCCCGACCCACCGCTACCGCCTCACCGCCGTGTACGAGAATCCCACCGGCCGCGTCATCCGCGACGGGGGGATGGGCGCGGTGGCCGGGCTGTTCGTCCCCGATCACGGCGCGGTGTGGCCGGCTGTGGACACGAGCGACGTCCTCTATCAGCAGGATCTCCTCGCCACCATCCGATCCGGCGGCATGGCTCCGGCGATGATGATGGCGGGTCACGGAGGGCACTGAGCCCCCCGCCGCCCACCCGAACGGGTGGGGCGGCGCCCACCCCGGGGCCGGGTTGACAGTCGGGCGCCCGGAGCGTAGCCTCACCCTCATGAACGCGCTGTTCGCGCTGCCGGTCTTGGTTCTCCTGCTGCTCCTGGTCCTGCTGCTTATTGGACGACCCGGGGATCGCGGCGCGTTGGCCACTCAACGAAACGACTTGCCAGGCTGAACGAAGCAGTAAGCGCAAGCAAACGCCGCGGATCCCCGACGATCCGCGGCGTTTTATCGTTTTCACGGCGGGAAACGGGGGGAGACGAACCCATGGTTCGAGACGTCGTCATCTTCGACACCACGCTGCGCGACGGCGAGCAGGCACCGGGCAACACGATGACGCCCGAGGAGAAGCTGCAGGTGGCGCGGCAGCTCGACGCGCTCAAGGTCGACGTCATCGAGGCCGGATTCCCCGCCGCGTCCGAGGGCGATTACCGCGGCGTCCAGGAGATCGCGGCCGAGCTGCGGCGGCCGGTGCTGGCCGCGCTGGCGCGCTGCACCGAGAAGGACATCGATCTCGCCGGCGAGTCGCTGCGCGGCGCCGAGCGGGGCCGGATCCACGTCTTCATCTCGACGTCCGACATCCACCTGCAGCACAAGCTCAAGATCGGGCGCGATGACTGTCTCGAGCGGGCCCGCGCCGCCGTGCGGCGCGCGCGCCGCTACACCGACGACGTCGAGTTCTCGGCGGAGGACGCGAGCCGCACCGATCTCGAGTACCTGTGCCGGGTGGTGGAGGCGGCGATCGCGGAAGGCGCGACGACGGTCAACCTCCCGGACACCGTCGGGTACGTCCTGCCGGTGGAGTACGAGCGGATGTTCCGCGCGGTGCGCGAGCGCGTGCCGGGCGCGGACCGCGTGACGCTCTCCGCCCACTGCCACGACGACCTCGGCCTCGCCGTCGCGAACTCGCTCGCGGCCATCGCCGCGGGCGCGGGGCAGGTGGAGTGCACGGTGAACGGCATCGGCGAGCGGGCGGGGAACGCCGCTCTCGAGGAGATCGTGATGGCGAGCCGCGTGCGACCGCACGTCGCTGAGTTCCGCTGCAACGTGGACACGCGCGAGCTGTACCGGACGAGCCGGCTGCTGTCGCACGTCACGGGCGTGTTCCCGCAGCCCAACAAGGCGATCGTGGGGCGCAACGCGTTCGCGCACGAGGCGGGGATCCACCAGCACGGCGTGATGCAGAACGGGCTGACCTACGAGATCATGCGGCCCGAGACGGTGGGCGTCCCCCGTTCGACGCTGGTGCTCGGCAAGCACTCGGGGCGCCACGCCCTGGAGCGCCGCTACCACGAGTTGGGCTACGAGCTGGGCGAGGGCGCGCTGGAGCGCGTGTACCACAAGTTCGTCGCGCTCGCCGACAAGAAGCGCGAGATCCTGGACGAGGACCTGCTCGCGCTCCTGCACGACGGCTTCCACGACGCGCCCGAGCTGTTCCAGATCACCCACCTGCGCGTGGTGTGCGGCACCGACGGGGGCGCAGCCGACGTCCGCATGACCGGCCCCTGGACCGGCGAGCGCCACGCGCACGCCACGGGCGACGGTCCGATTGCGGCGACGTTCGCGGCGGTGAGCGAGATCGTGGGCCAGCCGATCGAAGTGGCGAACCTGGCGGTGCAGTCGGTCACCCCGGGGCGGGACAGCCTGGGGCAGGTGTCGCTCCAGGCGCGCGTGAACGGCAAGTCCCTCTCCGGGCACGGCGCCTCGACCGACATCGTCGACGCGTGCGCCCGGGCGCTGGCGAACGCGCTCAACAAAGCGCACTTCGCCGACCGGCTCGAGTCCGATTCGCTCAACTCCGTCTACCTCTGGGGGGTGTGACCGTGGGCGAGCTCCTGTCGGGCGCGCAGATCCTCTGCCGGGTGCTGCTCGAAGAGGGCGTGGACACGCTCTGGGGCTACCCGGGCGGCGCGATCATGCCGTTCTACCACGCGCTCCCCGACGCTCCCGGGCTGCGCCACATCCTGGTGCGGCACGAGCAGGCGGCGGCGCACGCCGCCGACGGCTACGCCCGCGCGTGCGGGCGGATCGGTGTGTGCGTCGCCACCTCGGGCCCCGGCGCCACGAACCTGGTCACCGGCCTCGCCACGGCGCACATGGACTCGTCGCCCGTCCTCGCGATCACGGGGCAGGTGCCGCGTCCCATGATCGGCCGCGACGCGTTCCAGGAGACGGACGTCGTGGGGATCACGCTGCCGATCACCAAGCACAGCTGGCTGGTCCGCGACGTGTCGGAGCTGGCCGACCGCGTGCGTGAGGGCGTAGCGATCGCGACCGCGGGCCGGCCCGGTCCCGTGCTGATCGACGTCCCCAAGGACGTGCAGAATCAGAAGACCGAGTACAAGGTGTCGGGTGCCGGGGGTCGGGTGTCAGGGAACACCCGGCACCTGACACCTGACACCCGGCACCTGACACCGACGGATGAGCGCGTCCAGCAGGCCGCCGGCCTCGTTGCGGCGGCCGAGCGCCCGCTCCTCATGGTCGGGCACGGCGTGATCCTGAGCGGCGCCTACGGCGAGGTGCGGCGACTCGCCGAGAAGACCGGGATTCCGGTGATCACTACGCTGCTCGGCATCAGCGCCTTCCCCGAATCGCACCCGCTGCATCTCGGGATGCCGGGGATGCACGGCGAGGTACACGTGAACCGCGCGATCCAGCACGCCGACCTGATCGTCGGCATCGGCCTGCGGTTCGACGACCGCGTGACCGGGAACACCAAGGGATTCGCGCCGCGCGCCCGGATCGTGCACATCGATCTCGACGCCTCGGAAGTCGGCAAGAACGTGCCGGTGGAGGTGGCGCTCGTGGGCGACGCGCGCGAGCTGACGGCGCGGCTCGTCGCAGCCGTCGCGCGGCGCCGCTGCGACGCCTGGCACGCGGAGATTCAGGGGTGGGCGCGGAGCCGAGAGGAATGCTACCGCGGCGACCTCTCGCCCGAGAACATCGTGGCCGCGATCCACGACGCCGCACGCGACCGCTGCACCATCGTGACCGACGTGGGCCAGCACCAGATGTGGGTGGCGAAGCTGTACCCCTACCACCGCCCCAACACGCACATCACGTCCGGCGGCCTCGGCACGATGGGCTTCGCCGTGCCCGCGGCGATGGGCGTCAAGCTCGCGCGGCCGGACGAGGAGGTGTGGGCGATCTCCGGGGACGGCGGGTTTCAGATGAACATGCAGGAGATCGCGACGATGGTGCAGGAGCGGATCCCGGTGAAGCTCGCCGTCTTCAACAACGGCTACCTCGGGATGGTCCGGCAATGGCAGCAGTTCTTCCACGGCGGCCGCTACTCGGCGACGCCGATCTGGAGCCCGGACTACGTCAAGCTCGCGGAGGCGTACGGGATTCCGGGCTGGCGGGTCGAGCGGGCCGGCGAGCTGGAGCCGGTGCTCGCGCGCGTGGCCGCCGAGCCGGGCCCCGCGCTCGTGGAGTTCGTGATCGAGCAGGAAGCGAACGTGTTCCCGATGATCCCGCCCGGCGCCACGCTCTCCGAGCCCATCGAGGCGGAGCCGGCGGCCGCCGCGGGCGACTGAGCCGCCGGCCCCCCGATGGCGCACGCGCTGTGCCTGCTGCTGGACGAGGAGCTCGTCGCCTTGAACCGGGCCGTCGGGGAGCTGCGGCGGCGCAACCTGCCGATCACGAGCATCGCCGTGGGGCCCGGGGATGCGCCGGGGCAGGCGCGGCTCACGGTGATCGTGGATACCGACGAAGTCACAGCGGAGATGACCATGCGGAAGCTTCACAAGCTGTCCGGCGTCCGGAGCGCCACGCGCTTCGCCGTGGACGACGGCGTCACGCGCGAGCTGGCGCTCGTCAAAGTGCGGGTCACCCACGAGCGCTACGCGGAGCTGCTCGACGTGTGCGACAGGTTCAAGGCCACGGTCGTGGACGAGTCGGCCGACCAGGCGACCGTGCAGCTCGCGGGCACCGGGTCGTTCGTGCTCGCGTCCGTGCGGGCCCTCGAGGGCTTCGGCATCCTCGAGATGGTGCGGAGCGGCGCCGTGGCCCTGCCGCCCCTGGCGTCGGCCCAGTGAACCTCCAGCCTGAAGAGAGCCCAATGCCAGGAACGCCACTGCGGGTCTATTACGACGGCGACGCCGACCTCGGCCGCCTGCGGCGGCGGACCGTCGCTGTCATCGGATACGGCAGCCAAGGGCACGCCCACGCCCTCAACCTGCGCGAGAGCGGCGTGACGGTGATCGTCGGGCTGCGGCCCAAGAGCGGGTCGTGGACGCGCGCGGCGGCCGAAGGGCTCGACCTGCGCCCCGTCGCGGACGCCGCGCGCGCCGCCGACGTGATCATGATGCTGGTGCCGGACCAGCACGGCCGCGCGGTGTACGACGAGAGCGTCGCCGGCGCCCTGGGGCCCGGCAAGACGCTGATGTTCGCCCACGGCTTCAACGTCCACTTCAAGGAGATCGTCCCGCCGGCCGGCGTGGACGTGTCGATGGTCGCGCCCAAGTCGCCCGGCCACCTGGTGCGGAGCGAGTTCCAGGCGGGGCGGGGAGTGCCGGCGCTGGTCGCGGTGCAGCAGGACGCGAGCGGTCACGCGCTTGCCGACGCGCTCGCCTACGCGGCGGGGATCGGCTGCACCCGCGCCGGCGTGCTCCCGACCACGTTCCGCGAGGAGACCGAGAGCGACCTGTTCGGCGAGCAGGTCGTGCTGTGCGGCGGAGTCACGTCGCTCGTCACGGCGGGATTCGAGACGCTCGTCGCCGCGGGCTACGCCCCGGAGCTCGCCTATTTCGAGTGCCTGCACGAGCTGAAGCTGATCGTGGACCTGATGTATCGCGGCGGCATGAAGTTCATGCGCTACTCGATCTCGGACACCGCGGAGTACGGCGACTACACGCGCGGGCCGACGCTGATCACCCCCGCCGTGCGCGCCCGCATGCAGCAGATCCTCGCCGACATCCAGAGCGGGGCGTTCGCACGCGAGTGGATCGACGAGAGCAAGCAGGGCGGGCCCAACTTCCAGCGGCTCCGCAAGGAGCAGAACGAGCACCTGATCGAGCAGGTCGGTGCCAAGTTGCGCGCCATGATGCCGTGGTCGGAAGAAGGCCGGGGTTCGGGGCTCGGGGCTCGGGGCTCGGAAAGGCCCCCCGAGTCCCGAACCCCGAAGCCCGAGCCCCTGCGGGCATGAAACCTCGAACACTGTTCGAGAAGGTCTGGGACGCGCACGTCGTCCACCGGCTCCCGGAAGGCCCGGAGCTGCTGTACGTGGACCTGCACCTCGTCCACGAGGTGACGTCGCCCCAGGCGTTCGAAGGACTCCGGCTCGCGGGCCGGCGGGTGCGGCGCCCCGACCTGACGGTGGCGACGGCGGACCACAACGTCCCCACCGACGACCGGACGCTCCCGCTCGCCGACCCGATCGCGGCGCGCCAGGTGGAGGCGCTGTCCGTGAACACGCGCGAGTTCGACATCGAGCTGTTCGACCTCGCGTCGCCGCGCCAGGGGATCGTGCACGTCATCGGGCCCGAGCTGGGCCTCACGCAGCCCGGGATGCTGATCGTGTGCGGAGACTCCCACACCTCGACCCACGGCGCGTTCGGCGCCCTCGCGTTCGGGATCGGGACGAGCGAGGTCGAGCACGTGCTCGCCACGCAATGTCTGGTGCTCGCCCGCCCGAAGACGATGGAGGTGCGCTTCGACGGCGCGCTCGCGCCCGGCGTCACGGCGAAGGACATGATCCTCGCGCTGATCGGGCGCATCGGAACGGCGGGCGCGACGGGACACGTGATCGAGTACACCGGCGAGGCCGTCTGGCGGCTCTCGATGGAGGGCCGGATGACGGTGTGCAACATGTCGATCGAGGCCGGGGCACGGGCGGGCATGATCGCGCCCGATGAGACGACGTACGCGTTCCTCGCGGGCCGGCCCCGCGCCCCGGAAGGGGAGTGCTTCGCCCGGGCGGTCGAGCGCTGGCGCGCGCTGCACACGGACGAGGGCGCCCGGTTCGACGCCCGCGTGGCGCTCGACACCTCGACCATCGCCCCCCAGGTGACCTGGGGGACGAACCCGGGGATGGTGGTGGACATCACGGGACGCGTTCCCGACCCCGCCGGCTTCGCGACCGAAGCCGAGCGGCGGGCGGCGGAGCGCGCCCTCGCGTACATGGACTTAAGGCCCGGCACGCCGCTCGAGGGTCTGCCGATCGATCGGGTGTTTCTCGGCTCTTGCACCAACGCACGAATCGAAGATCTGAGGAGTGCGGCCAGGGTGGTGCGGGGTCGAACGGTCGCGTCCGGCGTCCGCGCGCTGGTCGTGCCGGGTTCCCAGCAAGTGAAGGCGCAGGCGGAGGCGGAAGGGCTGGACCGCGTGTTTCGCGAGGCGGGGTTCGAGTGGCGCAACGCGGGCTGCTCCATGTGCCTCGGCATGAACCCGGACGTGCTGGCGAGCGGGGAGCGCTGCGCCGCGACGTCGAACCGCAATTTCGAGGGCCGCCAGGGACGCGGCGGGCGTACGCACCTGATGAGCCCCGCGATGGCCGCGGCGGCGGGGATCGCCGGACGGCTGGTGGACGTGCGGACATGGGCATGACGCCCTTCACGCGCCACGGCGGTCGCGTCGCCGCGCTGCCGCGCGTCAACGTGGACACGGACC
>DASWDP010000075.1:0-12149 GCA_036395195.1 Gemmatimonadales bacterium
CGCGAGGAGGGCGGTGAGATGCCGGCCGACGAACCCTGTCGCTCCGGTGACGGCGATCAGCACACGGGGAAGCTCAGTCGGGGTTGGCGCTGCCCTCGTCCAGGAACACGAGCGTGCGGCGCCGCGCCACCACGGTGGCGAGTGCGTCGTAAACCGCAGGGTCGAGCACCGTACCGGAGAGGTCCGCCATCCGCTCGATCGCCTGCTCGGGGCTCATCTTCTCCTGGTAGGCGCGCGACGTGCTGAGGGCGTCATAGACCTCGGCGGCGCCGATGATCCGGGCGGCGAGCGGGATCTCCTCGGCCCGCGACGCGTCGGGGTAGCCGGTGCCGTCCCAGCGCTCGTGGTGTCCCCGCACTGCCGGGATGATGTCGCCAAGGTGGGAGAGGGGGGAGAGGATCTGGGAGCCGATCACCACGTGCTGTTTGACGTGCTCGAACTCCTCGGGGGTGAGGGCGCCCTGCTTGTTGAGCACCGACTCGCGCGTGCCGATCTTCCCGATGTCGTGGAGTCGGCCCGCGACCCGGACGTGCTCGATCTGCTCCTCCGGCAGCCCCATCTGGTGGGCCAGCGTGGCTGAGAGGTCCGCGACGCGGGCCGAGTGGCCGCGCATGTACGGGTCCTTCGCTTCCAGCGCGTTCACCAGGGCTTCCAGCGTCGCGACGGAGATGCGCTCGAGCTTCATGCGCTCGCGCTGCAGCTCGGCGCTGCGCGTCGTGACCTCTTCCTTGAGCCACTGGTTGAGCTGGCGGTTCTCGAGCAGCATTTCCCGCCGCTTGAGCGCCCGCTGGACCGCGCGGCCCAGGTCGGCGAGCTCGATCGGCTTGGTGAGGTAATCCATCGCGCCGCGCTGCATGCACAGGGCGGCGCTGGTGGCGTCGTTGACGGCGGTGAGCATCAAGATGGCCAGCTCGGGCTCGATCTCGATGGCCTGCGGCACCAGATCGACCCCGCTCGTCCCCGGCATCCGGATGTCGCACAGCATGAGGGAGATGCGATGGCGGCGGAGTTGCTGGAGCGCCTCATCGCCGGAGCCGGCGGCATACACCTCGAACTGCTGCTGCGCGAGAAACTTCTTGAGGGCGTTCCGGATGGGCTCCTCGTCGTCGACCACGAGGATCTGGACGGGACCCGCCAACTCGGCCACTCAGGACTCCTTGGGTGATTCCCCCAAAAATGGCGCCGCCGGGCCGGTCTGGATAGGCCCCGCACCGGTGCGCGCGGGTTCACCGGTCGGCTGCGACGAACGTCAGATCCACCGGCCCCGGGAGCAGGCCTGCCCGGTGGGCGCGCGCGATCAACTCGCCCACGGCGCGGCGGCCCGTCGCGCCGTAATCCACCGTGTACGCGTTCACGTACATCTCCACGAAGCGATCGGTACGGGAGTCGTCGAGCCCGCGGCTGTACGCCTGCGCGTGCGCGAGCGCCTCCCCCCGGTGCGCGAGCCCGTACTCGATGCTCGCCTTCAGGTCCCGCGCGATGTCCCGCATCAGCGGGGCGCCCAGGTCGCGGCGCACGACGTTGCCGCCGAGCGGCAACGGCAGGCCGGTCTCGCCGTGCCACCACTCGCCCAGATCCACCCACAGGTGCAGGCCGCGGTCGGCGAAGGTCAGCTGGCCCTCGTGGATGAGGAGCCCCGCGTCAGCTCGGCCGGCCGCGACGTAGTCTTCGATCTCGTCGAACGGGACCACGACGTGGCGCACGGCGGGCTGATACAGCTTGAGCGCGAGGAACGCCGTCGTGAGCTCGCCCGGGACCGCGACGAGGGTATCGGCGCCGGCGAGGGCGGCGCGCGGGTCTCCTCCCGGCGGGCGCGGCGCCCGCGCGACGACGCGCGGGCCGTAACGGTCGCCGATGCTCGCCCCGTGCGCGAGCAGCGCGTAGCGGTCGGCGAGGTACGCGTACGCGTGCAGCGACACCGCGGTCACCTCCAGCTCGCCCCGCAGCGCGCGGCGGTTCAGCGACTCGATGTCGGCCAGCTCGTGGACGTAGCGCCGGTCGCCGGTGTCGATCTTCCCCGCGGCCAGCGCCCAGAACATGAAGGCGTCGTCCGCATCCGGGCTGTGCGCGAGGCGGATCGTGCGACCGGCGTCAGTTGCCACGCGGTGCGGCCCCTGCCGCCCCTGCCGTCGCCTGCTCGTGGAAGGCGTCCAGGTTCTGGGCGTGCTCGCTATACTCGGGGCGCGTGCGCCCGCGCTCCGCGGCCTCGTTCGTGAGGAAGTCCCGGTAGGCGCGGCGCGCGCCGGCGCTGTCGCGCTCGAGCTCCAGGGCGCGGGCCCGGAGCATGAATCCGAACAGGTGCGTGGGGACGGCGCGACGGATCGAATCCGCCTGGGCGAGCGCGGCCGCGTAATTCCCGCCGGTCAGGTCGAGCACCCCGAGGTGGTAGCGCGCGTCCACGTCGAGCGCCGGCAGCATCGCGTACGCCTGCAGCGCCATCGGCAGGAAGAACTCGGCGCTGTCGGCCTTGCCCTGGGAGTGCAGGGTCATCACCCGGTTGTAGAGCCGCGTGGCGCGCTCCTCGGGGGACATCTGCGAAATATCGGGAGCAGGGAGCAGGGAGCTGGGAGCAGGTGCGGAGGTGGGCCCTCCTGCTCCCTGCTCCCTGCTCCCTGCTCCCAGTCGCAGCGCGACCACCGTCAGCAACGCCCCCAACGCGACGCCCGCCGCGCCCCACGGAAGCCCCGCCCGCCAGCCCGCGGCCTGCGCGCGGCCCACCTGGGCGCCGCATTTGTGACAGAACCTGGCGGTGCCGGCGAGCGGAGCTCCGCAGGCGTGACAGTTCATAGGAGCGGGAATCTAACTGGCAGGATTGCCCGCGGGAGCGCATAGTGTATCACACCATGAGCGCCGCTTTCCCGGGGCAGGACCGCGCGAAGCACATGGGCGAGCTGAAGCGCGGCGACGAGTGCTGGGACGTCTTCATCGAGATGCAGCCCGACGCCGAGGTCGGCGCGGTGCGCGGGCGCGTGCATTTCGTCAACGGCGAGCACCGCCGCACGACCAGCTGGATCTTCCTCGAGCTGTCGGAGCGCGAGATCCAGGAGCGCTTCGGGGAATTTTCGGCCGTGGAGCTGTGGCACTTCGTCGCCGCCCTCGAGACATGACTTTGGTGTGTTGAAAAGTTTGCAGGATGTGCACAATCCCTGCGACGGACCTGCAAGCGGCGCGCCCGGACCAGTCGTTCCGGGGCGCGTTGTTGCATGGGCGACACGGAACGGTTGACACCGAGCAACAGCCCCGATACCTTGCGCCATGCCTGCGGGAGCCCCGACGCAAGACCTTCACGAGAGCCCGTCGCCTCGAGGCCGGCGTCGGGCTCTCGGGCGTAGTGGCCCAGACTGTGCGCGCCCCCGATTCACCAGAGACCGCTCGAGGAGAGGGACCTTATGACAGCGACGTTGGAGCCGACGGCCACGCCCCAGGCGGGGAAGCCCACGGCCGGTGCGACGCCCGCCGACGTGATCCGGAAAGCGAAGGACGCTGGGGTGCAGGTGGTGGACGTCCGATTCACCGATCTGCCCGGCACCTGGCAGCATTTCTCGATCCCGCTGAAGGAGCTGACGGAGGAGTTGTTCAAGGAGGGGATCGGGTTCGACGGCTCGTCGATCCGCGGGTTCCAGGCGATCAACGAGAGCGACATGCTGCTCTTCCCGGACCCGGCGAGCGCGTTCGTCGACCCGTGTCTCGAGGTGCCGACGCTGTCGCTCACGTGCGACGTCGTCGACCCCGTGACGGGGGGGCGCTACTCCCGCGACCCGCGCTACGTCGCGCAGAAGGCCGAGCAGCATCTCGTGAAGACGGGGGTCGCCACGACCGCGTACTACGGGCCCGAGGCCGAGTTCTACATCTTCAACTCGGTGCGGTTCGACCAGAACGCGCACGAGGGCTACTACCACATCGACTCCGAGGAGGGGATCTGGAACTCGGGGACGAACGGGGGCGGCCCGAACCAGGGCCACCGCCCGCGGCACAAGGAGGGCTACTTCCCCGTGCCGCCGGTGGACCGGCTCCAGGACCTGCGCTCGAAGATCATGCTGGCGATGATCGCCTCGGGGGTCGACGTCGAAGTGCACCACCACGAGGTGGGCACGGCGGGCCAGACCGAGATCGACATGCGGTTCACGTCGCTCACCCGCATGGCCGACCAGCTCATGATGTACAAGTACATCGTCAAGAACGTGTGCCATCAGCACGGCTACACCGCGACGTTTATGCCGAAGCCGCTATTCGGGGACAACGGCTCCGGGATGCACGTGCACATGAGCCTGTGGAAGGACGGCAAGAACCTGTTCTTCGATGCGAACGGCTACGCGCTGATCTCGGATACGGCGCGCTGGTACATCGGCGGGCTGATCAAGCACGCGGCGGCGCTGCTCGCGTTCGCGGCGCCGACCACGAACAGCTACCGCCGCCTCGTGCCGGGCTATGAGGCGCCGATCAACTTGATCTATTCGCAGCGGAACCGCTCGGCGATTTGCCGCATCCCGGTGTACTCCAAGTCGCCGAAGGCGAAGCGCATCGAGTTCCGGGCGCCCGATCCGTCGAGCAACCCGTACCTCACGTTCGCGGCGCTGCTCATGGCGGGTCTGGACGGGGTGAAGAACAAGATCGAGCCGCCGAAGCCGATGGACGTGGACCTGTACGACCTCGAGCCGGAGGAGCGCAAGCACGTGAAGAACACGCCGGGCTCGCTGCCCGAGTCGCTGGCGGCCCTCGAGGCCGACCACGCCTTCCTGCTCGAGGGGGGAGTGTTCACGCCCGACCTGATCGAGACCTGGCTCGCCTACAAGCGCGCCAAGGAAGTCGATCCGGTGGCGCTACGGCCGCATCCGTACGAGTTCTTCCTGTACTACGACGTGTGAGGTGAGACGACGGTAGAAGACGGTAGAGGACGGTAGAGGTTGCGCCGTCCTCTACCGTCTTTTACCGTCTTCTACCGCCCTCTATGGCCACCGCCCTCAAGACCACCGGCGCCTCGAAGCGCGACATTCTCGAGCTGTGCAAGAAGCAGGGCATCACCTTCCTGCGCCTGCAGTTCACCGACATCCTCGGGATCAACAAGAACGTCGAAGTGCCCGAGAGCCAGTTTGAAAAGGCGCTCGAGGGCGACATCATGTTCGACGGTTCGTCGATCGAAGGCTTCGTGCGGATCGAGGAGTCGGACATGGTGCTGAAGCCCGACCTGGAGACGTTCCGCGTCCTCCCCTACGACGACGAGGGGGGGCGGGTCGCGCGGCTGATCACCGACATCTACAACCCCGACGGCACCGTCTTCGCGGGGTGCACGCGCCAGGCGCTCAAGCGGCAGATCGCCAGGGCCAAGGCGATGGGCTTCGAGATGATGGCCGGCGCCGAGGCGGAGTTCTTCATTTTCCAGCTCGACGCGAGCGGGGACCCGACGACCGAGACGCACGACAAGGGCGGGTACTTCGATCAGACGCCGGTCGACCGGGCCGAGGAGATCCGGCGGCTCATCATCAAGGACCTGGTCTCGATGGGCTTCGAGGTGGAGGCCGGGCATCACGAGGTGGCGCCGGGCCAGCACGAGATCGACTTCCGCTACACCGAGGCCCTCGAGACCGCCGACAACCTCGCCACCTTCCGCTTCATCGTCCGCAACGTCGCCTACCGCCACGGCTTCCTCGCGACGTTCATGCCGAAGCCGATCTTCGGCCAGAACGGCTCCGGGATGCACACCCACCAGTCGCTGTTCAAGGGCGACAAGAACGCGTTCCACGATCCGCAGGGGAAGTGGGAGCTCTCCGAGACGGCGCTGCGCTACGTGGCGGGGCTGCTGCGGCACGCCTGCGGCTTCTGCGCGGTGACCAACCCGCTCGTGAACAGCTACAAGCGGCTCGTGCCGGGTTACGAGGCGCCGACCAACGTGGCGTGGTCGATGCGGAACCGCTCGCCGCTCGTCCGCATCCCCGACCGGCGCGGCATCGGCACGCGCTGCGAGCTGCGCATGCCCGACCCGTCCGCGAACCCCTACCTGGCGCTGTCGGTGCAGCTCGCCGCCGGGCTCGACGGGATCGAGCGGAAGCTCACCCCGCCCGACCCGGTGAACAAGAACATCTTCACCATGAGCTTCCGGGAGCGGCGCAAGTACCGCATCGACGAGCTGCCGCGCGATCTCCACGAGGCGCTGAACGAGCTCGAGAAGGACGACGTGGTCCGCGACGCGCTGGGCCCGCACATCTACGAGCGCTTCGTCGAGGCGAAGCGCAAGGAGTGGCAGGAGTACATCGGGCAGGTGAGCGAGTGGGAGCTGGACAGGTACTTGGGACAATACTGACGAACTCGGTAGAACGTCGGGCGTAACACCTGAGACGTAGCACCTAACACGTAGCACCAAGGACGTTGCACGCAGGGCGTCACCGATCTGGCGGCGGGTGCGCGAGAAGCCGGCCGATCATCTTCATCCCGAGCGACACTCGGTTTTCCAGTGGCCTAATCTCCTGCGCCCGCTCGGGATCGACCATTCGGGCTACCAGCAGCTGCGTCAACGTCTCGCGAGCGGATCCGCGAGCGTAGAGCAGGAATTGACGAAACTCCCGAACGGTGCCGCGGCCGCACGCCTCCGCTATGTTTGAGGCGACGGAGAGTGCTGCGCGCACGAGTTGATCGCCGCGCGCGAGTGCTCCGGGGCCACGGAATCCTCGGGCCAGTTGAACCGCCTCGGCCGCGATGCGCGCGGCCAGCGCATGGACGCGCAAGTTTTCTGCATAGGCTCGAATCACGAAGTCCAGGATACAGGACCGTCCCGCTGCTATCGGCATCCGTTTTACGCCTGCGCGCGACGTTTTTGTGCAACGTCGTTTGCGCGACGTTCTTGCTTGGTTGCGACGGCGTCTCCCGCCCCGGCGACACGACCGGCCTCCAGAGCTACGGCCGCTGGGAATGGCACGGCCGGCTCGTCGTGCAGCCCGATCCGCGGCTCACGATCGTGCGCCTCGCCATCGACACGACGCGGGGCGGCGGCGATGTGGGGCTCGCCCGCTATGAATTCAACCCCTCGCCCGCCGACGGCGACGAGTACGCGATCACGCTCGGCCTCGACCTCGGCCGCGTGCGGGAGCTACGGCAAGGCGTCCCCTACGCCCTGGGGCCTCCGCCCGCGCGCATCCCGGCGGCCGCGACCATCACCTGCTTCTGCCGTCCCCTGCGGCCCGACTCGGTGCGCGGCACGTTCCGGCTTGCGACCCGGGGGCTCCGGCAGATCACCGGCCGGGTCGATGCGACGCTGTATTTTACGGAATGGAACGATTCCACTCGCCACGCGACCTATCCGCTGCACCAGCGCATTGACTTGGTCAAGTAGGGCGGCCGGCGTCGTGCTCGCGCTGCTGGCCGCCCGGCCGCCCGGCCGCCTGAGCGCCCAGGCTCCGGCTCCGACGATCGACACGATCATCGTGGTGAGCCGCAACGTCTTCGACTTCAGCGACGACGCGCCCGGCTTTCTCGCGCGGCTCGCGAACCGGCTGCACGTCACCACGCGCCCGGGGGTGGTCCGCCGCGCGCTGCTCGTCAACCCGGGGGATCGCTACGACTCCGCCCGGGTCGCCGAGAGCGAGCGCGCGCTGCGCAACCTGCACGTGTTCAGCCGGGTGCGGATCGACACGACGCGGCTCGACGGGCGGCTCGCGCTGCGGGTCGCGACCACGGACGGCTGGAGCACGAAGCCCCAGCTCGGGTACTCGTCCGCGGGGGGCGACGTGACGTGGCTCGCGGGGATGGTCGAGGACAACCTGCTCGGCACCGCCACGTCGCTCACGGCGGTCTACAACAAGACACCGGACCGGAGCATTTTCGACCTCGGCTACGTGAGCCCGCACTTTTTCTCGCGGCGTGCGCAGCTCCAAGCCGGCTACAAGGACAAATCGGACGGCACGACCGGGACGTGGTTCCTCGGCGTCCCGTTCTACGAAACGGCCGCGCGGCGCGCGCTCACCACCGCCGGTGAGGCGGCGTCCGAGCGCATCCTCGTGTTCCGCGACGACACCCTCGAATCCATCTTCGAGCGCCGCGCGCTGAGCGTCGGCGTAGCCGCGGGCTTTGCCCTCCACGCGACGAGCCGGAGCTACACGCGGCTCTGGATCGGCGGGCAGTGGCGGCGTGAGGACTTCGCGCCGGCGTCGGCGGCGACCGCGATCCCCCGCTCGGTGTTCGGCACCGTGGGCGCGGGGCTGGACCTGGGACACGTGCGGTTCCAGGTGCTCGAGCGGTTCAACTCGTATGCGCGACGCGAGGATGTGGACGTGTCGCAGCTGTTCCATTTCGGCATCTGGGCGGCCCCGCGCGCGTGGGGATATCCGTCGGCGCGTGCGGGCGTGGGGCCGGAGGTGAGCGCCCAGGTCTCGGCACTCTGGCCCGGGGGGCTCGCGGTGCTCCGCGGGGCGGGCGGCGGGGTGTTCACGGCGGGCATACCGGACTCGGGGCACGTGGCGGGCGCGCTCACCGTCGCGAGCCAGAACCTGCGCGGTCAGACGCTGATCATTCACCTGGAGGGCGCCCGGCTCCGCCGGCCGGCGCCCGACGCCATCTTCGATCTCTGGTACGACCGCACGGGGCCGCGCGTCTTCGGGATCCACGAGTTCACGGGCACGCGCATGGCCTGGCTCGCGATCGAAGACCGGGTGCTCGTGGCGGACGACGTGTGGGGGCTGATCGGCGTCGGCGTGGCCCCGTTCCTCGACTACGGAGGCGCGTGGTTCCCGGGCGACCCCACGCGCCTGCGCGGCGACGTCGGCTTGTCGCTCCGGATCGGTCCGACGCGCGCGGTCCGGGGCGATGTGGCGGAGTTCGCCGTCGGCTACCGTTTCGGGGAAGGTGTCGCGGGGAGGCGGTGGGGATTCGCGATCCGCAAAGGCGTCACCTACTAGCAACGGGAAAGGAGCGACCATGGAAATGCAGCCGGAGGGTGGCAGGGCGACCCTGTGGGTGGCCCGCGCGGGCTTGGCCCTCGCGGGGCTCGGGGTGATCATGGAGCTGGTGTCGGGGTGGGGCTACCGCCACGGCTGGTGGGGGCTGCGGGTCGCGCTGCGGTACCTCTTCGGCTACGGCGGCGTGGTCGCCGGCGTCGCGGCGGTCGTCTCGCTCGTCGCGCTCGTCCTCGCGATCGCGCTCAAGTCCCGTGGCGCCACCATCGCGCTGATCGGTGTGGTCCTCGGCGTCATGCCCGGCGTCGCGTTCTACCGGCAGTACCGGCTCGCCCGCTCCGTGCCCCCGATCAACGACGTCTCGACCGATCTCGCGAACCCGCCCGCCTACGTCACCGCGGCGACGAACGATTTCTGGAAGGGGAAGGACCTGACCTACCCCGCGGGGTTCGCCGACTCGGTGCGCCGCGGCTACCCGGACCTGGGCTCACTGGTCCTGCCGCTTCCGGCCGCCCAGGCGTACGGCCTCGCCCACCGCACGGCCATCGGCACGGCGGGGTGGGAGGTGACGGGCACCGACTCGGGGGCCGGCCGCATCGAGGCGACGGCTACGACCAAGTGGTTCGGCTTCAAGGACGACATCGTCATCCGGGTGGCGCCGCGCGGGACCGACAGCGCGGTGGTGGACATGCGGTCCAAGTCGCGCGTGGGGCGGAGCGACGTGGGCGCGAACGCGGCGCGGATCCGGAGCTACTTCGCGGCCCTGCGGCGGGCGGCAGGGCGCTGAGGCGCTGCGTCTTCCTTGCGACTGGAACATCGGCGTGCCTCGTGACGTTAGCTCCGCCGTGGCCAAACGCATTCTCATCATCGGCGGCGTCTGGACGCTGTTCCACCTGTACGTGGGGCAGCGCCTGCTCGACCAGGCCCCGCTCGCCCTCGGGTGGCGCCTGCTCGGCTGGGCGGGCATCCTGCTCCTCGTGCTCGCACCCTTCGTGGCGTTCTTCGCGATGCGGACGCAGGGATTGCCGGGGAGGCGCGTGCTCGAGGCGGTCGGGTTCATGCTGGTCGGGCTGTCGTCACTCCTCATCGTCTTCGTGCTCGCAGCCGACCTGCTCCACCTGCGCGCCTGGGTGGGCGCGGGGACGTTCAGCGCGGGCGTGGTGGGCGGCGCGCTGGCGGTGCTCGCGCTGGGCGTGCGGCGCGCCGCTTGGCCGGTGGTGGTGCGCGTGAACGTACCGATCGCCGGGCTGCCGCGGGACCTCGAGGGCTTCCGCATCGTGCAGCTCTCGGACCTCCACGTGGGCCCCACGCTGAAGCGGGAGTTCGTGGAGCGGATCGTCGCGACGGCGAACGGGCTCGCGCCGGACTTGATCGCGCTCACGGGCGACGTGGGGGACGGCTTCCCGCCCACGCTGCGCGACGAGGTCGCGCCGCTCGCGCGCCTCGCCGCGCCGCACGGCAAGTACTTCGTCACCGGGAACCACGAGTACTACTGGGACGCACCCGGCTGGGTGCGGGAGCTCGAGCGCCTGGGCTTCAGTCCGCTCGTGAACGCGCACCGCGTGATCCGCCGCGGGGCGGCGCGGCTCCTCGTGGCCGGCGTCACCGATCATTCGGCGAGCCGCCTCGTCCCGGGACACACCTCGGACCCCCAGGCGGCCGTGGCGGGCGCGCCCGAGAGCGACGTGCGCCTGCTGCTCGCCCACCAGCCGAAGAGCGCGTTCGCCGCTCACGCCGCGGGCTTCGACCTCCAGCTCTCCGGCCACACCCACGGGGGGCAGTACTTCCCCTTCAACCTGTTGGTCAGGCTGTTCCAGCCGTTTGTGGCGGGGCTGCATCGGCTCGAAGAGATGTGGCTCTACGTGAGCCGGGGCACCGGTTACTGGGGTCCGCCGCTGCGGCTCGGGGCGCCGTCCGAGATCACGCTGATCCAGCTGACGCGGGCCTAGCAGTCGTCGGACTGCGAGGCGGTCGTCGGGGCCTGACACGGGACTTGAGAAAGCCCAGGGCCGGAGCCAGGTTTCTCACCACTGGCGCCGTAGCCAAGTGGTAAGGCAGAGGTCTGCAAATCCGCTGTGCGGTCGGGACAACACCCAGACTTTCTCGATTTTGCCAATCGCCAGCCGGCGGCGACAGTATCCTCTGGGTGTCAGGGACCTATCATTAGGCTACAGCGACAGATAGGCGATACGTGTGGTCGCACGCGCGCGAAGGCGTCGCTCCCTTCACTGAATCCGCCGTCGTTCTTCTTGCCGCTAAACGTAGACCGCTAATCTGTTGCGATCGTTAGGCAATCGCAGCCCCGCGCGTTGTCGGCCGAGGGCGATTCCGCTACGCCTCGACGTAAATCCGTTACGCGGTGATCGGGATCACCACGCGTTCGCCCTGTGGGTGCTATGAAGCAGTGAGCGTGCCGTGTTCAATTCGTCCCTGCGAGTGTCGCACAAGGGACGGGCGTTGCTGCATTCTGGGGATGGTCGCGACAGGACTCCAACCTGTGACCTCTGGCATGTGAGAGTCGTAGTTCTCGTGATGCCAAGAAGAGTGGAGGCAAACCATGGCATACCAGGCCGAAATCAGTCGTAAGAACCCGGGTTGTTTCTTGTTTTTGGTGGACCAGTCAGAGTCGATGGAAGACCCTTTTGGCGGCGGCGAGGCTGGCAGACGGAAGGCCGAGGAGCTGGCGACGATACTCAACAAGCTCATTCACAATCTGAGCATCCGTTGCGCCAAATCGGACTCTATTTACGACTACTTTCATGTCGGTGTGCTGGGCTACAGCGAAGAGAGCTGTAAACCAGCGCTCGGCGGTGAACTGAGCGGGCGCTCTTTGGTACCGATCAGTGAATTGGCCAATAAGCCGTTGCGCATCGAAGAGAGAATGAAGAAATCGGATGATGGCGCCGGCGGAGTGATGGACCAGAATGTGAAATTTCCAGTCTGGTTCGACCCATATTGGAAAGGGGCCACTCCGATGTGCGCCGCGCTCAAGGACGCAACCCGGATTGTCGAGACCTGGTGTCAGGAGCATCCGGCGGGATTTCCGCCGATCGTCATCAACATCACCGACGGCGAGGCAACGGATGGAGACCTCGTTGCCGAGGCGCGTAAATTAACGGCCGTCAGCGGCGATGACGGTTCGGTGTTGCTCCTCAACATCCATCTTTCGTCGACGGCCGGACCCTCGATCGAATTACCGACCAACGCCAACAAACTCCCGGATCAACATGCCAAACAGCTCTTTGAAGCCTCATCGACCCTCACACC
>DASWDP010000076.1:0-2018 GCA_036395195.1 Gemmatimonadales bacterium
GTGCCCAGGACCGCGAACGCCATCGCGAGCCGGTGGTCGCGCGCCGTCTCGACCCGCCCGCGCGGCGGCTGGGTGGCGCCGCACACGTGCAGGTCGTTGCCCCGCGCTTCCGCCTCGACGCCGACCGCTCGCAGGTTCGCCGCGATCAGCTCGAGGCGGTTGCTCTCCTTCACCCGCAGCTCGCCGACCTCGCGGAACACCGTCTCTCCCTCGGCGCGGCTCGCCAGCACCGCGAGGATCGGCACCTCGTCCACCAGCGTCGGCACTTCGCCCGCCGCCACCTCGGTCCCGCGCAGCCGGGCGGGCCGAGCCACGAGGTCGGCGACCGGCTCCCCGCCCTCGTCCCGCAGGTTCACCCGCTCGACGTGCCCGCCCATCCGCTCGAGCACCACCAGGAACCCGGTGCGCGTCGGGTTCACCCCGACGTTCTCGACCAGCAGCTCGCCCCCCTCCGCGAGCGCGGCCGCGGCCACGAGGAACGCGGCGGAAGAGGCGTCGCCGGGGACGGCCAGACGGAAAGACGGAATGACGGAAGGTGACGACGGCTCGTAGACGATCGCTCCGTCCCGTTCGTGCAAACCGAGGCCCAAGTGCACGAACAGCCGCTCCGTGTGGTCGCGCGAGCGATACGGCTCGCGGATCGTCACCGCCACGTGCCCGGTCAACCCGGCGAGCAGCACGGCGCTCTTGATCTGGGCGCTCGCGACCGGCGTCGTGTAGGTGAGCGGCCGCAGCCGGCCGCCGCGGATCGTGAGCGGCAGCGCGTCGCCCCGTTCCTCCGCGATCCGGGCGCCCATCGCGCGCAGCGGCTCGGTGACACGCCGCATCGGGCGCCGGCGCAGCGACGCGTCCCCCGTCAGCGTCGCGGCGAACCGCTGACCGGCGAGGATTCCGAGCAGCAGGCGGGCCGTGGTGCCCGAATTCCCGCAATGCAACCGGGATGCGGGATGCCTGATACGTGATCCGTGAACGGTCACCGGCCCGCTCTCACGAATCGAGGAGATCTCCACCCCCAGCTGGCGCAGCACGCGCGCGGTGCTCTTGACGTCGGCACCGGTGAGCAAGCCCTCGAGCTCGCTCGTGCCGCGGGCGAGCCCTGCGAGCATCACGGCCCGGTGCGAGATGCTCTTGTCGCCCGGCGGGCGGACGCGGCCCCCGACCTTCACCGGTCCAGCCTTCGCCGCCACTCCGCCGCCCGCGTGAGCCAGGCGGTGAGCGCGGCGGCATCGCCCGTTTCGAGCGCGCGCTCGAGCTCGCCGAGCGGCGCCTCGAGGGAGCGGAGCGCGGGGAGCAGTTCGTCTCGGTTCATGAGGAAGATCTCGGTCCACAAGGCCGGCTCGCTGGCCGCGACGCGGGTGGTGTCGCGGGCGCCCGGACCGAACGTCGCGCCGGGTGGGGAAGCCTGGGCGAGGTAGCTCGCGAGCAGCGACGCCACGGCCTGCGGCAGGTGGCTCGTCACGGCGAGCTGGCGGTCGTGGTGGGCGGCGTCGATGAGCACCGGGTGGGCGGCGAGCGTGTCCGACCAGAAGTGCGCGACCTCGCGGGCCGCCCCCGCGCCGTCGCCCGTCGGGGTCACGTAGACCACCGCGCCGGTGAACAGGCCGAGCCGCGCGGCGCCGAACCCGCGCGCGTGCGTCCCGGCGAGCGGATGGCCGCCCGCGAAGCGCGGGCCGAGTCCGACCGCTTCGGCCTGCGCCACCACTGCGCGCTTCACAGACCCGACGTCGGTGACGAGCGCGTCCGGCCGGACCTCGGCGCGCAAGCGCTCGAGCAGCTCGAGATTCGCCGCCGGGGGCGCGGCGAGGACGAGCAGCTCCGCCGCCCGCGCCACGTCCGCGGGCCGGGCCGGCGCGTCGTCGAGGGCGCCCTGCCGCACCGCGGCCACCCGCTCGGCGGGCTCGGGCGACCAGCCCAGCACGGTCGCGATCCCGGCGCGCTTCGCCTGGAGGGCCACCGAGCCGCCGATCGCACCGAGCCCGAGAATGCCGAGGGTGTGGGGGCGCACGGCATGGAAGCTA
>DASWDP010000077.1:0-4862 GCA_036395195.1 Gemmatimonadales bacterium
TCGAGCGTGTAGCCGAAGCCGTTGCGGTCGAAGTGCACCAGGGCCTTCACCGGCTTGGCACCGATCGTCAGGTCGACCAGGACGTTCTCGTTGACGCCGTCGTAGTCCCACTCGTCATGCGGCGTCATCTGGTACGCCCACTTCGCCTCGCCGTTGTCCGGGTTCCGGGCGAAGATCGTCATCGACCACTTGTTCTCGCCGGGCCGCTGATCGGGGTTCCACGTTCCCGGGTTACCCGTGCTGTAGTAGAACAGATTCAGCTGCGGATCGTAGGAGTACCAGCCCCACGTCGTGCCGCCGCCGTGCTGCCACTCGTCGCCCGTCCACGTCGAGACGCCGAGATCCTTCCCGCGCATCGACGGATAGTTCGGGTTGGCGTCGCCGACGATCTTCACGTCGGCATCCGGGCCCGTCGAATAGGCCCGCCACACTTCCTTGCCGCTGTTGACGTCGTACGCGTTCACGCGGCCGCGCACGCCGAACTCACCGCCCGAGATCCCCGCGATCACGATGTCCTTGATCACGATGGGGGCGTTCGTCATCGTCGAGCCGGTCCGGTAATCGGCGTTGGGCACCCGCCACAGCTGCTTGCCCGTCTTCGCGTCCAGCGCCAGCAGATCGCCGTGGAGCAGCTCGATGAACAGCTTGCCGCTCGGATGGTAGGCGAGGCCGCGGTTCACCAGATCGCAACACGCGATCGGCTTCGCCTCGGCCGGCTGAGCCGGAACATGCTTCCAAATCATCGGGGCGCCCGGCTTGGTCAGATCGAGGGCGAACACGATGTTTGGGAACGCGCTGTGCACGTACATCACGTTGTTGAACACCAGCGGGTTCCCCTCATGGCCATTCAGAACGCCCGTCGAGAACGTCCAGGCGGCCCTGAGGCCCTTCACGTTCGCCCTGCTGATCTGGGTGAGCGGGCTATAACGCTGCAGGTCGGGCGTCCGACCCGTCATAGTCCATTCGCCCGCACCCTGGGCGAAGGCGGACGCCGTGACGAGCACCATTAAGCTCGCCGCGAGTCCACCGGACCACAGTTTGAATCGGTTCATAGCTGACCTCATGTTGAGTGATGAGGGTGGTGAAAAACGGTCCACGCAAATCTGGCCCGTAGGAGTCCGAGACCCTCGGGGACACGTCCCCGGTGGCCCACGCTCCCAACAGGCCACAATCATCGTCCCACTCCCTCCATCTGGGATTGCTGCCAGGGATAGTGGTTATATCCCCGGTTCGGGCCACTGTCAATCAGTCGAGAAAACCGTTGATTTTCAGCCTGAAACGGGGGCTTCTCCGCGCCACACTCGCGCCCCCGCCGCGCTGAACCCGCCCTCATAGACCGCCCCGCCGGGGCCGAGCAGCCCCCCCACCCGTGCGGCGAGGGCCTGGGACGCGGCCGGGCCGTCGACGATTCCGTACAGCGCGGGCCCCCACGAGCTCTGGCCCACCCCGAAAGCGCCCCAATCGCGCAGGCGCTCCACCAGCGCGCCCGTCTCGCCTGGCGCGAAGACGCCCCCCTGCGCCGGGGCGAACCACCCGCCCGTGATGCGTTGCACTTCGCCCAGCGCGGCCCCGAAGGACGGCAGGTCGGCGTCGGCGAGGGCGGGGAGCAGCTGCATCAGCACCAGGTGGGCGACGCGCTCCACCTCGGACGCCACGGGCGGAGGAAGCCGCGCGAACGCCGCCGCCTCTTCCTCACCCGCCAGTCCCGGCTTGCCGCGCGGGACGACGACCACCGCGCGCCACGACTCGGGGATCGGGAGGCGCGCGAGCAGCGGCGCGACCCGCTCGTCCCCGGCACGGCGTCCCCCCTCGAGCACGAACCCGCCGTGCGCGAACGTCCACGTCCCGATCGCCGAGCGCCGCCCGCGGCCGACGGCGCGCGCCAGCGCGGTGACCTCCGTCGGCAGGCCGTGCAGCTCGGCGGTGGCGCGCGCGACGGCCAGGGCGAGCTGGGTGCCGGACCCGAGCCCGGCGTGCGACGGGATGACGCGGTGCAGGCAGTAGTGGATCCGCGTGTCGACCCCGTGGTGGGCGGCGAAGCGCCGCGCGAACTCGAGCGCGCGCGCGGCGTCGGGCCCGCCCCCGTCGGCCTTGAGGGCGGCCGCCGGCCGGGCCTCGAGCAGGAGCGAGGGCGTAGGCACCGCGGCGCCGATCCCGCCGAACCGCCGCCCCAGATCCCCCCGCAGGTCGAGGACGCCGAAGTGCAGGCGCGCCGGTGCTTCGACGAAGACCGCCTCGCTCATGCCCGGACCGCCTGCGGGGGGGGGGCGGTCCGCACGTACTCCGCCAGCAGCGCCATCGCCTCGCGCTCGCGCGGTCCCGCCGTCTTGTCCACGATCACCTGCAGCCGGGCGAACTCGTCGCGGATCTGTTCGGGCGGCAGCAGATGGGTCCGCGTCGCGAGGATGGCGGCCTCGAGCACCGCGTGGCGGGCGCGGTTGAAACCCAGGAACTCCCGCTTGAAGCCGCGGTGCACCACGCCGGTGACGATGCGGGCGCGGGGCGGAGCAGCATCGAGCGAGCGTACCTCCACCTCGCGCCACGAGCAGGCGGCCTCGAGCACCACGCCGCGCACCACCAGCGCCGGAACCGCCGGGAACTGGACGGTCGCGATCGCGCCCTGCGCGAACAGCAGCACGTCATCCGTGAGGTTGACGACGGCGGCGCCCGTCTGGCGAAGGTTCCGGAAGGTCGTGGTCTCGAGAAACGGCTTGATGACGATCTCCTCCTCGCCCCATTCCACGCCCATGGGGGCGAAGTTCACCGCCCCCGCGGCGTCGAGCGTCGTGAGGATGGATTCGATGATCACAGGGCGGCAGGGGCGGCAGGGGCGGCAGAGGCGGCATGGACGGCGGTCGGCGCTCGGTCGGCCCGGTCGGGGAGAGCCTCGGCGCGCGAGGCGGCGCCGTGCAGGAACCGGTCGAGCAGCACGTAGCCGTACTCGGTGAGCACCGATTCGGGATGGAACTGCAGCCCGACCACCGGCCGCTCCACGTGCTCGACCGCCATGATCTCCCCGTCTTCCGCCGTGGCGGTCACGCGCAACTCGGGCGGCAGGCTGGCCCGGGCGATCGCGAGCGAGTGGTAGCGTGCGGCGAGGAACGGATTGGGGAGCCCGGCGAACAGCCCCCGCCCGTCGTGGCGGATGCGGGACGGCTTGCCGTGCACCGGGCGGCACGCGCGCACGATCCCCGCTCCGTAGGCGGCGCCGATGCACTGGTGGCCGAGGCAGACGCCGAGGATGGGAATCGCCGGCCCGAACCGCCGCACCACCTCGATCGAGATCCCGGCTTCGGCGGGGGAACACGGCCCGGGCGAGATGATGATGTGCGTCGGGCGCAGCGCCTCGATCTCCTCGAGCGTCGTAGCGTCGTGACGTCGGACAACGGCTTCTTCTCCCAGCTCGCGCACGTAGCGGGCCAGGTTGTAGACGAACGAGTCGTAGTTGTCGATCAGCAGGATCATGGGGTCAGGGCGGCGACGAGCCCGCGCGCCTTGTCGAGCGTCTCGAGGTACTCCTGCTCCGGATCGGAGTCGGCCACGACGCCGCCGCCGACTTGAAAATACACGTCGCGCCCGCGCGCCAGGTAGGTGCGGATGACGATGCTGGTGTCGAGCGCGCCGCTTCGGCTCAGATAGCCGATGGCGCCGCAGTACACCCCCCGCTGCGTGGGCTCGAGCTCGGCGATGATCTGCATCGCGCGCACCTTCGGGGCGCCGGTGATCGACCCCCCCGGGAACGCCGCCCGCAACAGGTCCACGGAATCGTGCTCAGGGGCGAGCTCTCCCAAGACCGTCGAGACGAGGTGGTGCACGGTAGCGTAGTGCTCGAGCGCGAACAGCTCGGGGACCCGCACGGTGCCGGGCAGGCACACGCGCGACAGGTCGTTCCGCAGCAGGTCCACGATCATGACGTTCTCGGCGCGATCCTTGTCGCTCTCGGCGAGCGCCAGCGCGAGCGCGGCGTCGTGCTCCGGCCCCATGCCACGGGGGCGCGTGCCCTTGATGGGGCGTGTCTCGACCTGCCGCCCGTCCACGCGCAGGAAGCGCTCGGGAGACGAGCTCGCCACCACCAGGTCCCCGTAATCGAGGAACGCCGCGAACGGCGCCGGGTTGCGCTGCCGCAGCCGGCGGTACAGCTCGAGCGGCGTCCCCACGAGCGGCGCCTGCAGCCGCTGCGACAGGTTCGCCTGGAAGATGTCGCCCGCGAAGATGTACTCGATGACGCGCGCGACGGCTTCGAGGTAGCCGGGACGCGTGAAATTCGAGCGGACCCCGGGGAGCTCCGGAACCGGGTACGAGGGCGCCGCAGCCTGAGTGCGCATCCCCTTTCCGTCCTGCCGTCGTTCCGTCGCCGTTCGCGTCAGTCGCTCCCGCACGAAGGCGAGCCGTTCGGCGGCACGCCGGGTCCGAGCCGTCCCCCGCTCGGGGATCCCCGTGGAAATCACCCAGGCACGCCCTGCGGCGTGATCCCACGCGATCACCCAGTCGTACACGCCGAGCAGCACGTCGGGGATCGCGAGGTCGTCGTAGCGCGTGCGCGGGATGCGCTCGAGCGTGCCGCCCCAATCGTAGCCCACGTACCCCGCGGCCCCGCCCTGGAACGGCGGCACGCCGGCGACCGGCTCCGCCGCATGCGGCGCGAGCAGCGCGCGCACGTGCGCCAGCGGGTCGGCGTCGACCCGGATCCAGCTCCCGTCCACCAGCTGCTGGGTGAGCAGCGCCTTCGAGCGCACCGCGGTGGCCGGGTCGGCGGCCAGGAACGAATGGCGGCCGAAGTGCTCGGGGTCGGTGGGGGGGACGCTGTCCAGGAACAGCAGGAACGGGAGGCCCGCGAACCGCGCGCAGGTCTCGAGCGGATC
>DASWDP010000078.1:0-11270 GCA_036395195.1 Gemmatimonadales bacterium
CAAGGTGGAAAAGGAGCGCAGGGCGGAGAAGGATACGACGCAGGACCAGGGCAAGAAGCCCAAGTAGACGATGCTGCGCCGCGGCGCCGATCTCTAGTAGATTGGAAGCCGGGATGGAAACGAAACGGAAGTACGAGCCGCCCCCGCCCCCCCCGACTGCCGTGTCGCCCGAGCGGGCGGTGCTCCGCGTGTTCACCCGCCCCCGCCCGGAGCGCAACCCCGGCACGCCGCTCGACCTCGACCTGGTGGGCGCACTGCGCGTCAACCGCAGCGCCGTCGAGCGGCGCGCCGCGACGATCCCCACCCGCCGCACGGTCAAGAAGGAATGGCAGGCCGGCTGGCTGCTCCGGGCGATCACCTGCATGGATCTCACCACGCTCCAGGGCGACGACACGCCGACCAACGTGCTGCGCCTCTGCGCCAAGGCGCAGCACCCCGTGCGCCGCGACCTGCTCGCCGCCCTCGCGGCCACGGACCTCGGCGTCCGCGTGGGCGCGGTGTGCGTCTATCACGCGTTCGTGCCGGTCGCCGTGCAGGCGCTCGCCGGGTCGGGGATCCCCGTCGCGGCGGTCTCGACGGGGTTCCCGGCAGGGCTCAATCCCCTGCCCCAGCGGATCGAGGAGATCAAGGCGTCCGTCGCGGCCGGTGCGGGCGAGATCGACGTAGTGATCACGCGGGCGCACGCGCTCGCGGGCGACTGGGAGGCGCTGTACGACGAGGTGCGCGCGTTCCGCGAAGCATGCGGCGGCGCCCTCATGAAGGTCATCCTCGGCACGGGAGACCTGGCGACGCTCGCCAACGTGGCGCGCGCCAGTCAGGTGGCGATGATGGCCGGGGCCGACTTCATCAAGACCTCGACAGGCAAGGAGGCGGTGAACGCGACCCTCCCCGTGGGCGTCGTGATGGCCCGCCAGATCCGCGACTACCTCGAGCGCACCGGGTACGTGGTGGGCTTCAAGCCGGCGGGCGGGATTCGCAAGGCCAAGCAGGCGCTCGAGTGGCTCATCCTGATGAAGGAGGAGCTGGGCGACCGGTGGCTGCGCCCGGACCTGTTCCGCCTCGGCGCGTCGGCGCTGCTCACCGACATCGAGCGCCAGCTCGAGCACTTCGTCACTGGGCGCTACTCGGCGGCGCACCGCCACCCGATGGTGTGACATGACGACGGTCTCCGAGATCTTCGAGACGATGGCCTACGGCCCGGCACCCGAGAGCGACAAGCCCGCACTCGAGTGGATCGCGCGGCACGACGGCGGCACGTTCGGCCCGTTCATCGGCGGCCGCTGGACGCTGAGCGCCGGCGGCGAGTGGCTCGACGTCGTCAACCCGGCGACGACGGCGAAGCTGGCGCGCGTCACCCAGGCGGGCCCGGCCGACGTGGACGCCGCGGTCGCCGCCGCTCGCGAGGCGTTCCCCACCTGGTCCGGGCTGTCCGCACACGCGCGCGCCCGCCACCTGTACGCGCTCGCCCGCGTGGTCCAGAAGCACTCGCGCCTGCTCGCGGTGCTCGAGAGCCTCGACAACGGCAAGTCGATCCGGGAGACCCGCGACCTCGACATCCCGCTCGTCGCCCGGCACTTCTACCATCACGCCGGCTGGGCGCAGCTCCGCGAGTCCGAGTTCGCGGGCTACGGGCCGGTGGGCGTGGTGGGGCAGATCATCCCGTGGAATTTCCCGCTGCTCATGGTCGCGTGGAAGATCGCGCCGGCGCTCGCTGCCGGGAACACGGTGGTGCTCAAGCCCGCGGAGTTCACTCCGCTCACCGCCCTGTGTCTCGCGGAGATCGCGCACGAGGCAGGCCTCCCGCCGGGCGTGCTCAACGTCGTCACGGGCGACGGCAAGACGGGCGAGCTGCTCGTCAAGCACCGGGACATCGACAAGATCGCGTTCACCGGATCGACCGAAGTGGGCCGCGTCATCCGCAAGGCCACGGCTGGCTCGGGGAAGAAGCTCTCGCTCGAGCTGGGCGGGAAGAGCCCGTTCATCGTGTTCGACGACGCCGACCTGGACAGCGTGGTCGAGGGCGTGGTGGACGCGATCTGGTTCAATCAGGGCCAGGTGTGCTGCGCCGGGTCGCGGCTGCTGGTGCACGAGGGCGTGGCGGACCGGCTGGTCGGGAAGCTGCGCGCGCGGATGGAGAAGCTGCGGGTGGGCCCCCCGCTCGACAAGGCGATCGACATGGGCGCGATCGTGGCGCCGGTCCAGCTCGAGCGCATCCGGGGACTTGTGAACCAGGGCGTGGACGAAGGCGCCACGATGTGGCAGCCGTCGTGGGCGTGCCCCACGGAAGGGTACTTCTATCCGCCGACGCTGTTCACGAACGTCTCCCCCGCCGCGACGATCGCGCAGGTCGAGATCTTCGGCCCCGTGCTCGTTTCCATGGCGTTCCGCACGCCCGCCGAGGCGGTGGAGCTCGCGAACAACACGCCGTACGGGCTGGCGGCGAGCGTGTGGACGGAGAACATCAACCTGGCGCTCGACGTGGCGCCGAAGATCAAGGCCGGCGTCGTGTGGATCAACTGCACCAACCTGTTCGACGCCGCGTCGGGGTTCGGGGGATATCGGGAGTCGGGGTTCGGGCGCGAGGGTGGGAAGGAAGGGATGTGGGAGTACCTGAAGCCGGCGTGGGGCTCGGGGCTCGGGGATCGGGACTCGGGAGCGTCCGGGGGGCGAGCCCGGCGAAAGGCCCGGGCCGCCACATCTCGAGCCCCGAGCCCCGAGCCCCGAGTCCCGCCGATCGACCGCACCTACAAGCTCTTCATCGGCGGCGCCCAAGTGCGTCCCGACCAGGGCTACAGCCGCAAGGTCTCGAGTCCCAGCGGCGCCCCGCTCGGCGAGGTGGCCGAGGGGAACCGGAAAGACATCCGCAACGCGGTCGAGGCGGCGCACGAGGGGGGGGCGGCAGCGTGGGCGCGGACGAGCGGCCACAGCCGCGGCCAGATCCTTTATTACATCGCCGAAAACCTCGCGCCGCGCGCCGACGAGTTCGTCGCCTACCTCGACGCGATGACCGGCCGCGCCCCGGACGAGGCGCGCCGCGAGGTGGACGCGAGCGTCGCCCGGCTGTTCAGCTACGCGGCTTGGGCGGACAAGTACGACGGCGCCGTGCACCACGTGCCGATCCGCGGGGTCACGCTCGCGATGAACGAGCCAGTGGGGGTCATCGGCATCGCCTGCCCGGAGGAGTATCCCCTGCTCGGGTTCGTGTCGCTCGTCGCGCCGGCGATCGCGGTCGGGAACGCGGTGATCGCGCTGCCGTCGGACGCCCATCCGCTCGCGGCTGCCGAGCTCTACACGGTACTCGACGCCTCGGACGTGCCGGCGGGAGTGATCAACATCGTCACCGGCGCGAAGGATCCGCTCGCGAAGGTGCTCGCGGAGCACGACGACGTGGATGGAGTGTGGTATTTCGGGAGTGCGGCGGCCGCAGCGGAGGTGGAGCGCGCCTCGGCGGGCAACATGAAGCGCACCTGGGTCGAGTGGCACGCCCGCGACTGGCTCGACGGTCGGCAGGGGGAAGGACGGGAGTTCCTACGCGAAGCCACTCAGGTCAAGAACATCTGGATACCGTACGGGGAGTAGGAAAGGCAAAAGCTAGCCGCACAGACGCACAGCGGTGAACAGAAAACACGGGGGCCAGGACGACATCTCCTGGCCCCTCGCGTTCAGGCCGCCCGCGCGTCGGGCGGCGGCTGCGTCTTGAGCAGTTTCCAATGACCGCAGACGGCGCATCCGACGTAGGTGCGGCCGAGCCAGTCGGTCTCGTAGGTCGGCTGGTGCGTGCAGCGCACCGGGCGCCGCCGGCGGGGTTTCTGCTGGGTTCGTCTCATGGCGCCTCCTACTGCCGAAACGCCAGCCGGTTCCCGCATGGAGGCTCGGGCGCTAGTTCGCCTCGGCGTGCTGCAGAGCCGGTGCGGGAAGCTGGCCGGCCTTCTGAATCCACCCCTCGCGTTGGTTCACCTCAACCCAGAACAGCAAGCCGGCGGTCCCGCAGCTCTCGCAGGCGCCGCTGAGCATATAGACGCCCCACTCGGGGGCGAAGCCGGCCACCTTGCTCGGCCAAATGCTGTAGGAACGCGTCGCGTCGCACACGCGGCAATGCCCCTCGACCACTTCGGGCCACTCGCCGTGCCACTTGGCCGCAACCGGTGTGTACAGTTTCTCGTGAACCGCGTAGGACTCGAGGAACTCTCTGACGCTGGTCGCCATAACCCCCTCCCGTTGCGGCCAAGCTATAGCGCGGGCGCCACATGAGTCAAGGATGAGGAACTCTTACGACCCCTCGGCCACACAGTTGCCGCCGCTGCCCTTCGCCAGGTACAGCGCCTGATCGGCCGCCACAACGAGCTCGGCCTCCGAGGTTGCCGTCGCTGCGAACGGTACCTCCGCCAGGCCCCCGCTCACCGTGACAGGGGTCGAAGCGTCCGGCACGAGGCCTTCCTCAAGGGACGCCGCCACCTTGGTGCAAATCCGCTCGGCCACGACTCGTCCCGCCCGCGCGTCGGTGTCGGGCAGGATGATGGCGAATTCGTCTCCCCCGTAGCGGGAGGCGATGTCCGTGCCGCGCAGGCTGGTCCGAATCGCCCCCGCGACGCGACAAAGCACGCGGTCCCCCCCCTGGTGGCCCCACCGGTCGTTCACCGCCTTGAGCCGATCGACGTCCACGAGCAACAGCGAGAGCCGAGTCCTGTGGCGCAGGCACCGAGCGACCTCTCGCTTGAGCGTCAGCTCGAAGTGATAGCGGTTGAAGAGCCCGGTCAGCGGGTCGGTCACCGAACGGTGCTCGAGAACTTCGAGCACCTCACGTTCGACGATGGCGGGAGCGACGAGATCGCGGCTCATGTTCAGCAAGTAGTCGAGCGCGGCGACCGAGAGACCGACCTCCCGACCGAGCCGCGCACTGAGCTCCCCGCGGTGGGCTGCGATTGCCACCGAGCGATCCGCCGCTTCGCGCTCGTCGAATTGCGCGTGGGGGAAAATTTGCCGCAGGGGCAGACCTCCCAGCTCGGTCTCCCGCCCCGCGCCGCCGACCCAATTGCCGACCCAGATCGCGCGGCTCAGCAGGCGATGGTCTGCATCCTCACGGCCGGAGGTACCGCGGCGCTCTTGCCCCGAGCGCCGCTCCACGCCGATGCGTCGATCGCTACCGCTGCGGCGCTCCTCAGCCGGGCTCATGCGGCAGCCCCCGCCTGCGAGGCTTCGGCCTGGACAAGCGACGCGAGGAAGGCGTTGTAGACCGCCTCGGACCACTGTCCGCGGCAGCGCTCGATCTCCGCGAGCGCCGCGCTGCGCGAGAACGCCGGGCGGTAGGGGCGCGTGGTCGTCAAGGCGTCGTAGACGTCAGCGATCCCGACGACTTGTGCCGGGAGCGGAATCTCGTCTCCCCGCAGGCGATCCGGGTATCCCGTCCCGTCGTAGCGCTCGTGGTGCCAGCGGATGATCGGCTTCAAGTCCCACGGGAACTCGACCTCGGCCAGCAGCTCGATTCCCCAGATCGGGTGCATCTGGACGACCTCGAACTCGTCGTGCGTCAGCGGGCCCGGCTTGCTCAGGATCTCGTGGGGGACGCGCACCTTGCCCAGGTCGTGGAGGTAGGCGCCGAGCCGGACCGTCGTCTGGGCGTGCTGGTCCAGCCCGAGCGCCCGCGCCACGGCGACGCCGCGACCCGCCACCCGCTCGCAGTGGCCGAAGGTGTAGCTGTCGCTCGACTCGATGGACTGCCCCCACTCGCGCACCACCGCCAGGTAGGTGGCCTCGAGCTCGGCCATCTTCCCGTCGACGTGCACCAGATCGACGCGCGCCTCGAGCCGCCCGAAGAGGCGGTGCGCGGTGTTCAGGAGGGTGAGCGCGTCCTGGTTCCGGCCCATCGCCTGATACAGGAGGGCCAGCTCGCGCGACGCCTCGGCCTTGTTGAGCCCCGAGCCCGCGCGCACCGCTAGATCGATCGCCGAGCGGAGCCGCGATTCGCCGAGCGCGGTGCGGCCGGTCTCGCGGTACACGACCCCGAGGACCCGATAGGCTTCGGACTTGTCGCTGAGCGCGTCGAGCTGATCGAAGATGGCGAGGGCGGCTTCCGCCTTCCCCTGCGCGTCTGCGTAGTGCTCCCGCAGGACGTGCACGTCGGCGTGGTTGACCAGGCACAGCCCCTGGAGGTGCACGTCGCCGGCGCGCCCGGCGATCTCGTAGCTTTGCTGGAAGTAGCCCTCCGCTTCGTCGAACTGCCCGCGGTCCGCGCTCACCATGCCAAGGTTGTGGTACGCGATGGCGCAGCCGTGTTCGTCGTTGGACGCGCGGTAGGCCTCGAGCGACCCCATGTAGCGCGCAAGCGCTTCGTCGAAGTCCCCCTGGATGTTCGCGAGGACGCCGAGGTTCTGCTCGACGCGCGCGCGCAGCGCGCGGCTCTGCCCGCCCACCTCCAGGGCGAGAAGGAAGTTCCGGCGGGCGTCGGCGACGGCGTCCGTCTCCAGGTCGATCCCGCCGAGCGTGTTGAGGGCCTCGCCGGCGAGCACGCCGTTGCCGGCGTGGCGCGCCACAGCGTGGCTCCGAAGACAGAGCTCCCGTGCAGCGACCGATTCGCCCCAGCGGTGGCGCACGACGGCGAGGCGCCGGAGCGTCTCGGCCAGCACCGCCTGCTCGCCTGCGGCCTCGGCTGCGACGATCGCCGCCTCGTACGCCGCGACGGCTTCGGGGATGCGGGCGGCCCGCTCCTGGGCGCGGGCGTCGTGGAGCAGGTCCGCCGCCGGGCGCAGCTGCGTGCGTGGGCGTGTTCGGGTCGGAGCAGTGAAATTCAGCGCGGCGGTCACGGCCACCTCACCAGGCGATGGCGTAGTTGGAGAAGTGGTTCAGCCGCCCGGTGACCCGCTTCGCGAGGAGGTTATCGAACGACAGCAAATAACTGAAGATGTTCAGCGCGTCGTCGGTGTGCGCGATCCGTTTCGGAAGGAGCGTCCCGAGCAGGTTGCAGTTCGCGTAGCTCATCGTGAGGGCGGCAGACCGCTGGAACACGAGGCCCTCGGGCTGGAACTGGATGCGGTTCACGTCGCCCGACGGCGCCGTCGCGGTGATGGTGACCGGCGCGCCGAGCGCCCCTGCCGGGATCGACAGCGTGTGTGGGCCGATCTTGATCACGCCGCCCGCCGAGCCGACCGTTTGAGTGGCCGTCGCCGTGGGCATCGGTGTGCACTGGAGCAGCCCCGTGGCCTGCAGGAGCGAGCCGATCAGGTCGGCTTGCGGCGGCGGGACAGGGCTGAGCGGGGGCTCACCGCAGCTCAGCAGCGCGGCAGCGGTCATGACCAGCGCGGCCCGCGTAAGACCTGCGACTTTCATAACTGCGCGCTCCTGGATGAAGGAACCACCGTGCGGGCCCCGTTCACCAGGCCACGGCATAGTTGGAGAAGTGAGTGATTTCCCCGGTGACCGTCCGCCCGGCCAGATCGGCTATGGAGGGCTCGTACTCCACGATCTGGTCGCCGTGCCTGTACACGATCTGCACGTACGCGAGCCGCGACCCATCGCCGATGTCGCAGTTCGCGTAGCTCATGGTGAGGGAGGCGGGCGTCCGGAACTTGAGACCGTGCGGATAGAAACGGACCTTGTTGTACCCGTCGTCCCCATCAAGCTCGGCCGTGATCGACACAGCTTTGGCCAGGGCGCCCTGCGGGACGCGGAGCGTGTGCGGGCCCACCCTCATGCTGCCTCCCGCCCGCCCGATCACCCGCGTCACCGAGGTCGAGGCCAGGGCGTCGCAGGGCATGAGCACGAGCCTCCCGGTCCCCGCCGCGCGGGCTGCGATGAGGTTCGCGTTCGACGCGGGGGATTGGGACACGCCGGTCGGCGAGCGATCGCACCCGAATGCGACCGCCAAAGCGGTCAGCGGGATCGCGAAACGACGGACGGCCTTCATGCCCGCTCTCCGTCCTGCGGACCACGCTTCCCCGAACGTCCTCGCTGCGCGTCCCGACCAGAGCCCGGATGCGGTCGCGTTGTGCCGCCGATCTTCTTTACGGCCAAGCGGCCCAGCTGGACCGTCCCGGAGCTGTGGATCTCCAGTAACGCGTCCAGCTTGGCCATCTCCGCCCGCGCCCCCAACCGGGCGAAGGTCGCGCGGGCCTCCTGTGCCTCCGCCTTCGCGCCAGCGACTTTGCCCTCGCGGATCAGCAGCTCCGCGAGATCGCGCTGCGCCGTGGCGACGAGCAGCGGCCGTTTGTGCTCCGTCGCGCGCGCGATGACCTCGCGGAGCAGGCCTTCGGCGGCCTGCGGCCTCCCCGCCAGGCCCTGCGCCACGGCGAGGATCCGCATGTCCTCGGTCTCGCGGACGGCGTCCTTCCGCTTCCGGTGCACGGCGACCGCGCGCTCCGCTTCCTGCATGGCGAGTTCCGGCTCACCCCGGGCGACCTGGATCTCGGCCAGTCCCGCAAGGGCCTGGGCCTGAAGCGCCTGGTCGCCCAGCCGCTCGGCCTCCCGGACCGCAGCGTCGGCGGTCTGGAGCGCGCGGTCCAACTCCCCCTGCTCACGGTAGGTGATCCCGAGATTGTGCTGCGACTCGACGACACCACGGTCGTAGCCGGCCTCGTGGTACGCGGTGATCGCGCGGGTGTACACGCCCACCGCCCGCTGGTAGTCGCCCTGCATGTTGGCGATGATGCCGAGGTTGTTGGCGCACCGGCCGACGGTGGCCATATCCTTGTCGTGCGTCGCCTCTTCCAGCGCCCGCGTGAAGAAGTACGTGGCCTCATCGAGGCCACCGCGCTCCAGCGCGACGGCGCCGCTGACGTTGAGCGCGCGGATTTCCAGCGTCCGATCCCCCAGCAGCCGCGCGCGCAACTGCGCGACCATGGCCCAGTGCTGGCCCAGTTCCAGCCGGCCGAGCCGGCCGTGCGCGATGCCGCAGAGCAGGGTCAGCATGGGGGAGTGCTCGAGCTCGTCCGATGAGCGCCCGCTCAGGTACGTGAGCAGCTCCGCGTAGCGCCCCGCGTCGGCCATTTCCTGCGCCACGTGCAGCGGCGCCAGGGATCCCTGCAGCTCGGCCGCGAACTCGGCGTCCCAGCCCTGACCGGCCAGCGTGCGGATCTCGGCTTCCGCTCCGAGACGCGCGAAGATGGCCCGCGCCCTCCGCGCCACAGCCTGCGCTTCGGCTTTCCGCCCCATGCGGCGCAGCACCCCGCTCAGGTCCCGCGTCGCTTCGGCCAGGAGATGAGGCCGCCCGTGCGGCTCCGCGCGCGCGATCGCCTCGCGCAGCGCCCGCTCGGCAGCCGCCACGTCGCCCTCGGCCGCCAGCACCGCCGCCTCGACCCGCAGATCCTCGGCCTCGCCGATCGTATCGAGCAGCCCGCGGCGAGTCTCCCGCACCCGGTCGAGCTCGCCCCGCGCCAGCGCCAGCTCGCCCGAGACCACGCGGATCTCCGCGCGTCCCCGCAGCGTCATCGCCCGGAGCGTGCGATCGCCGGCGGTGTCCGCCGCCGCGACGGCCTGGTCGGCCTCCGCCAGCGCGCGGTCGAGCGCCCCCTGCTCCCGGTACGCAATCGCCACGTTGTGGTGGCACTCCGCGACGCCGTGAGGCGTCCCCGCCCGCTCGAAGGCGGCGGCGGCGATCTCCCACGACCCGATGGCCTCCGCGTGCCGCCCCCGCAGGTTGCTGATGATCCCCAAATTGTTGGAGCAACGGCCCGTCGTCGCGTGATCGCCGTCCCGGCTGGCGACCATGAGGGCCTGCGTGAAATAGTCCGCTGCCTCGTCGATCCGCCCGCTGACGAGGGCGACGGCGCCTCGCGCATTGAGGGCGTGACGCTCGACCGCCTGTACGTCCTGCTTGCGAGCCCGGTCCAGCGCGAAATCCAGCCACCGTTGTCCCTCGGCGTGCCGCCCGAGCCGCGCCTGCGCGGTCCCGTACAGCAACGCAAGGCTCGGCGACTCCGCGAGCTCACTCCCCGCTTGCGCTCCGAGGAACTCGACGACCTCGGCGTGGCGGCCAGCCGCGGCGAGCTCCCGGGCCCTGTCGACTACGAGTGACGACGTATCCATCGGGCGTGTCCCCTTGGTTACCAACAAATCGCGAATTCGGAGAAGTGGTGCACTTCGCTCGCGACGTATTGCTGCGTCGTGTCGTTCTTCGACCACAGCTGCTTCCAGGCCTCCGTCGTGCTCTGGCTCCAGATGGCGAGCTGCTGCCTCAGCGCCTCATCGACGGCGTCCACCACCCCATCGCCGTTCAGGTCGGGATTCGCGTTCTGATACCATATGGCCAGCTGAGCCGGTGAGGCTTTGGAGAACACCACGCCGGACGGCTGGAAGTCCACCTTGAAGAGGACCGAATCGATCGTCAGGGTGATGCGGACCGAGTCGCCCCGTTGCAGCGGCACCCCACCCGCGCCAGCCACCAGCCCATTGATGGGGATCTTGAAGCGCAGGAACGGGTCGCCCCGTGACTGGCCCGGAGCGGGGCGGTAGTTCAGAAACAGCGTCGTCTGCGTCCCGCGTCTCGCCCAGAACGAAGCCCGGTAGGCCTGCAGCCGGGGCGCGGTCGGCGACTGCTGGAGGACGTGCAGCTCCGGGGGCCAAGTCGGATCGCTCGCGACCTGGCGTGCGGCGAGCGGACCGGCAGCGTTCTGCTGGTTGAGAGGCGCCGCCACATCTCGACATCCTGCGAGGGCCAACAGCAGCGCGAGCGGTAACGCGATTCGGTGTGTCAACGTGTCTCCTTGGTTACCAACAAATCGCGTATTCGGAGAAGTGGTACACGGCGCTCGAAACGGATGGCAGCGTCGGGTCGTTGTTCGACGACAACTTTTGCCAGGAGTTCGTCCTCGCGGTCCGGTACCAGAGGGCGAGCTGCTCGCGCAGCATCTGATCGGTGGCGTCCACGACCCCATCGCCGTTCAGATCCGGATTCGCGTTCTCATACCACAGAGCCAGGATCGCCGGAGAGCCTATGGAGAACCGGACCCCGGATGGCTGGAAGTCCACGGAGAAGTTGACCGGATCGATGGTCAGCGTGACGAAAACCGAGTCGCCCCCATTCAACGGCACCCCCCCGGCGCCGCCCAGCAGCGCATTCTTGGGGATGTCGAAGCGGAGGAACGGCTGACCCACCGATTGGTCCGCGGCGGGGAGGTAGTTCACCGCAACCGTCGACGCCGTGCCCTTGTAGGCCCAGAACGAAACCTGGTAGGTCTCCAGCGGGGGCGCGGTCGGCGCCTGCTGGAGGACGTGAACCTCGGCACTCACGGTGGAGCTCACCGCCATTTGGGCACGTGGCTGCTGAACCGCGGTGGAGG
>DASWDP010000079.1:0-2183 GCA_036395195.1 Gemmatimonadales bacterium
GCCCCGGTGACCGTCTACGTGATGTCGGATTTCCAGTGCCCCTACTGCCGGGAGTTCGCCCTCACCACGCTGCCGCTGCTCGAGCGCGAGTACGTGGCGACCGGCAAGGTCCGCCTCGTTTACATCAACCTGCCGCTCACCAGCGTGCACGCGAACGCCGCCACCGCCGCCGCCGCGGCGCTGTGCGCCGCGCGCCAGGACCGGTTCTGGCCGATGCACGACCTCCTGTTCCGCCACCAGGACGACTGGGCGAAGCTGCCCGACCCGAGTCGCTACTTCACAGCCCTGGGTGACTCCTCCGGAGCGGACCCCGCACGGTTCGCCGCGTGCGTGCGCGGGGGCGCCACCGCCGCCGAAGTGCGGGCCGACCGGGAGCGCGCCCGCCGGTCGGGCGCGACCAGCACGCCTACCTTCTATATCGAGGGCGGCCTCCTCGAAGGAAATGCGCCGGTCGAGGTGTTCAGGGCCGTGCTGGATTCGGTCTACGGCAGCAAGACGCGCTGATGGCGCGCCCTTCCTTCATATACCGGCTCGGCATCCGGCTCGCGCATCGCGCCCTGCCCCTGGCGGCGCGGTTCGACAAGAAGATCGCGCGGGGGCTCGACGCCCGTCGCGGCGTGGTCGAGCGGCTGGCGGCGTGGGCGCGGGGGCAGCGCGACCCGGGCCGGCCGCTCGTGTGGGTGCACGCCTCGTCGGTGGGAGAGGGGCTCCAGGCGAAGCCGGTGCTGGAGACGCTGCGCGCCGAGGCGCCCCGCTGGCAGCTCGTCTATACCTTCTTCTCGCCGTCGGCCGAGCGGCTCGCCCGCACGCTGCCGGTGGACGTCACGGACTATCTCCCCCTCGACCGCCCGCGCGACGTCGCCGCGGCGCTCGAGGCGCTGCAGCCGTCGGCGCTGGTGTTCTCCAAGCTCGACGTGTGGCCGGAGCTGACCCTCGCCGCGGCGCGCCGCGGGGTGAGGCTGGGCCTGATCTCGGCCACGGTCGCACCGCACAGCTCGCGACTGCGCTGGCCGGCGCGCGGCTGGGCCGAGCCGGCCTACCGGGCCATCGATCGCATCGGGACGATCAGCGAGGAGGACGGGCGGCGCCTCGAGCACCTGGGCGCGCGGCGCGAGGCGATCGAGCTGACGGGGGACACGCGCTACGACTCCGTGGCGGAGCGCGCCGAGCGGTTCGACCGCACGCGCGAGCCGTTCGCGCAGCTCGCGGCCGCGCCCGCCGGCAGCTTCACCGTCGTCGCGGGCTCGACCTGGCCCGCCGACGAGGCGGTGGTCCTTCCCGCGTTCGTAGACCTGCTCGCCCAGGTGCCCGGCGCCCGGTTGATCCTCGCGCCGCACGAGCCCAACCCCGACCACCTCGCGGGCATCGCGCAGCTCGCCGCCCGGTTGGGGCTGCCGCGTCCGGTGCGGCTGTCGCAGATCGAGCACCAATCCGCTTCTCCGTTCATCGTCGTGGACCGGGTGGGAATCCTCGCGGATCTGTACGCGCTGGCGGAGGTCGCCTTCGTGGGCGGGGGCTACCACCGCGCGGGTCTTCACTCCGTGCTCGAGCCCGCCGTGTTCGGCGTGCCCGTGACAATGGGCCCGCACTGGCACATGAGCCGCGATGCGGCGCTGCTGCTCGATCGCGGCGGCGCAGCGGCCGTGCCGGCGGACGGCCGGCATCCCCTGCACTCGCAATGGCTCGTCTGGCACCACGATCCCGCAGCGCGGCAGAAGGCCGGTGACGCCGGCAAGCGGCTGGTGCGCGAGGGGCGCGGCGCAGCGGCGCGGACGACGGCGCTGGTAAAACGTCTCGTGAGCGGTTAGGCGGGTGTCGCCGGATCCCACGGAGCGACTGCGGATCGGCGGAGGCCCGGGGTCCCGCGCAGCGACTGCGTATTTTTGTCGCGGAGCGGGACCCCGGGCCTCCGCCTATTTCGAGACGACCACTCCCTCGAACGTCACCGACCGCGGCACGACGATCCCCAGCGTGAGCGCGGTGACGAGCAGGTCGCTCCAGCGGCTCCGCACCTTGATGCGCAGGTTGGCGATGCGCGCCCCCGTCCCGAGCTGACCGGCGAGCACGTCCTCGAGATTCGGGCGCGCGAGCGGCACGAGCCCGGCGAACAGGTAGGTGGGATGCTTCGTGACGCGGAACGCGGTCCCCGAATCGGGCGCCCCCCCCGCCCCCCCTTGCGGCGA
>DASWDP010000080.1:0-12986 GCA_036395195.1 Gemmatimonadales bacterium
GAGGCGACGCCACAGGGCTGGTCGGCGACCGCGTCGAGCCCCAATACGGTCCGCACATGCTCCCTCTTCTCCGGTCAGGCTGCGGCTCCTTTCCCCGCCACCATCGAGGGTCGCATTACCTGCCAGTAGAGCGGCCGTACCAGGAATTCACACGCCGCCGCGAGGGGATGTGTTTCGCCCTCGACGGCGGCGTTTGGTTGCATCGCCACACGCTGCGCGGCGAGCGGATGGTGCACCTCGTGAGCGCGGACAAACAGCGCTTGCTGGCGCTCGGTCGCGAGCTGGGAATGCGCCCGGAATGGCTGCAATACAAGCCGCTGAAAGATCCGAGCACGGGCCAACGGGTTCCGGCGTGGCATTGGGATCTCTGGGGCTCGCGCCTGAGGCAGTTAGACGGCGAGGCAGACGCCGAGTTGCCGAGACGCTGAGTGGATGTGAGGGATCAGGTCGGGAACGTCGACCTCGTCACTCGCCCCTCGGATCCGCTTGGCGTCTCGGCGCCTACGGCGTCTCCCTATGCGTCTCCTTCCCGTTCCAGTTTGGGTGCCCTAACCCCCGGCCACCAATTCCACCTCCCCGCGATGTGCATGATCGCCGGCACGAGCACCATCCGGATCAGCGTCGCGTCGAGCAGCACGGCGGCGGCGAGGCCGAAGCCGATGAGCTGCACCGCCAGCACGCGCGCGAAGGCGAAGGTGCCGAACACGAGGATCATGATCAGCGCGGCGCTCGTGATCGTGGATGCGGTGGCGGACAGCCCCTCCATGGTGGCGTGGTCGTTTCGGCCGGTCTTGTCGAACACCTCTTTCACGCGCGTGAGCAGAAACACCTCGTAATCCATCGACAGGCCGAACACGATGGCGAACACGAGCACCGGGACGACCGCCCAGATGGCCTGGGTCGGGCCCTCCAGGCCGAACACGCCGCCGCCGTAGCCGTGCTGGAACACGAGGACCGTGAGCCCGAACGCCGCCCCCACCGACAGGAGGTTCAGGAGCACGGCTTTGACGGGGACGAGCAGCGAGCGGAACGCGATGAACAACATGATGGCGGTGATGCCAAGGACCAGCCCGACCGTCCCTGGGAACCGCGTCATGAGGTCGTGCTGCGTGTCCACGTTGGACGCCGCGAAGCCCGCCACGAGGATCTCCGCGCCGGCGAGCCCGCGCACGCCGTGGGCGACGACGGCGCGCACGCGCCGGACCACGTCCATCAGCCCGGTGAGCGAGACGGTGTCGACCGGGACCACGTCGAGCAGCGTGACGCGGTCGTCGGCGCTCAGATAGGCGTCGTAGAACTTCGGGTTCTTGGCGCGTGCGGCGCCCGGGTCGCTGTAGTAGATGGCGAGCTGGAGCGTGGACAGGTGCGGCTGGACGGTGGCGACGCCGCGGACCTCGCGCACACGCGCGTCCTTGCGGATCGAGTCGGTGAGGGCCTTGAGGCCGGGCAGCCGGCGGGCCGAGAGGGCCGACTCGCCTTCGGGGAGCTGCACCACGACGCGCACCGGCTGGATCACGCCGCTCGCGCCCATCTCGCGCAGCGCCTGCAGCCCCTGCCCCGACTCGGACTCGGATGGGAACCAGTTGGTGGCCGGCAGGCCGAGCCGGATCTGCGTGACGGGGAAGGTGAGGAGCGCGATCGCCGCGCCCCCGAACGCCACGGCGCGCCAGGGCCGATGGCCGAGCCAGCGCGCCCAGCGTTCCCAGCCGGTGGGCGCGTGAAACCGGGCGAGCGGACGGGCGAGCCACTTCGGGCGATCGATGCCGCGCCCCAGGATCGCGAGCGCCGCGGGCAGGAACGTGGTGGCAAGCAGCACGGCGACCGCCACGACGAGCAGCCCGCCGACGCCGACCGAGCGCGTGTCCGTGAGCGGCGTGGTGACGAGCGCCGCGAATCCCACCACGACGGTCAGTCCCGAGGTCACGACCGCTGAGCCCGCCGTCTCGACCGTGCGGATCGCCGCGTCCACGGGCGAGAGCCCACGGTTCAGCTCCTCGCGGAAACGCGTGACCACGAGCAGCGAATAGTCGATGCCGACGCCGAGGCCCACCATAGTCGTGATGTTCAGCACGAACACCGACATCGGCAGGTAACGCGCCGCGATGGTGACCAGCCCGAGCGCGATCGTGATCGCGAGGACGCCGACGATCACGGGGAGCGTCGCCGCCACCAGGGCGCCGAACGCGATGATCAACACCGCCAGCGTGAGCGGCAGGGCCCGCCGCTCGCCCCGCTCGGTGTCCTCCGCGCTGATCGTGCGGACGTCGTGGTCCAGCGCCGGGAATCCCGTCACCATCACGTCGAACCCGTCCGCCCCCGCCCCCGGCACCCGCCCCAGCGCCTCCCGGATCGCCGCGCGGAGATCGGGGACGAAGTTGTCGCTGAGATCGCGCATGGATTCGGGGGTGAGCGCGGCGATGAGGAACGTGGTGTGGCGGTCCGTGCTGACGAACGTCGACTCGCCGATCGAGCGCACGGAGATCACCTGGCTGACGTAAGGCCGGCGCTCGGTGGCCGCCTTCAACGTGTCGAGCACCGCCGCGAACCGCTGGTTCGTCCAGCGGACGGGGCCGTGGACCACGATGGCGACGTAATCGGCGAAGGGGGTGGGGAAGGCGTCCTTCAGCAGCTGGGTGGCGCGGTTCGACTCGCTGGTCTCGTTGCCGCCTCCGCGCAGCGCCAGCACCTGCTGGACGTGGCTCGCCTGCGGCGCGAACAGCAGCGCAAGCGCCGCCCACGCCACGATGACCCAGCCGCGCCGGCGGATGAGCGGGCCCGCGGGTAACGCGAACACTCAATTCCCAAGCATAAGCAGGCCACAATCATAGAGACGCCACCGGGGCAAAGCTAGCGGCGCGGCGCGCAGCGCCCGCGTAGATTGCGCGCATGATCGAGCGCCGGGTGACCGCTCTCGTCGCGGTGTTGCTCGTCTTTTTCGTATCGGCCGTCCTGTGGGACGCCTTCGTGCGGCCACCCCGGCGCCACGCGGACGCGGCCGCGGGTCCCGCCACCCCCGACACCGCCGCCCGGCCCGACACCACGGCCCCGCAGCGGCCTGTCGCGGACACCAGCGCGCACCCTCCCCTGGGCGACGCGATGGGCGGGACGAGCTACATGGTCCTGCTCGCCCGCTCCGAGACGCGCCGCCGCATCCGAGCGAGCGCGGGACTCACGTACTTGAATGAAATCGTCGCCGAGAGCGAAGACTCGATGCTGCACCGCTGGGACAACCGCATCCTCGACCGAGTCCGCGTCTGGCTCGTCCCCAGCCGGGTCGCGAACTTCCAGCCGAGCTTCCTGGACGCCGTGCGGCGCGCGTTTCAGCAGTGGCAGGAGGCAGGGGTGCCCGTGCGGTTCAACCTGGACGCCGACTCGGCCTCCGCGGAAGTGCAGTTCCGGTGGCGGATCCAGTTCGAGGGCGAGCGCACCGGCCAGACCGAGCTCGTGTGGGACGAGGACGGCCACCTCGTTCACGGCACCGTCACCCTCGCGACGTTCGACCCCAAGGGGCAACCGCTCGGCCCGGAGGATGTGCGCGTCGTGGCGGAGCACGAGATCGGCCACCTGATCGGCCTCGATCACTCCCCCGACTCGACCGACCTCATGTTCACCCCCACGAAGGTGCGCGACCTCTCGGCGCGGGACATCCAGACGGCGCTGCTCCTGTACCGGCTCGCCCCGGGCTCCCTGCGGTGAGGCTATATTGAAAGGAAGCGGTCGGCCGGGCCTATGGCGCAGCGCGGTATTGTTTCCTTCCTGACGCACGACGCCCCCGACGGGGGGGCGGCCACCCTCGCCCAGGTCCTCGACGCGCGGGTGCGCGCGGGGGAGCTGGTCGCACAGCAGCCCGACGGAGCAGTGCGCTGCTTTGCCTGCGGGCATCGCTGTCTGGTGAAGCCCGGTCGCCGCGGCATCTGCAAAGTCCGCTTCAATAAGGAGGGGACCCTGTACGTCCCCGCCGGCTACGTCGCGGCGCTGCAGTGCGACCCGACCGAGAAAAAGCCGTTCTTCCACGTCCTCCCCGGCTCGGATACGCTCACCTTCGGCATGCTGGGCTGCGATTTCCACTGCGGCTACTGCCAGAATTGGCTCACCAGCCAGGCCCTGCGCGACGAGACGGCCGGCGTGCTCCCGACCGACGTCGCCCCGGACGCGCTGGTGCGGCTCGCGCTGCGCCAGGGCGCGAAGCTCGTCGGCTCCTCCTACAACGAGCCGCTGATCACGGCCGAGTGGGCCGTGGACGTCTTCAAGGCGGCGAGGGGCCGCGGCCTCAAGACCGCGTTCATCTCGAACGGGAACGCGACGCCTGAGGTGCTCGACTTCATCCGGCCGTGGACCGACTGTTACAAGATCGACTTCAAGGCGATGGACGATAAGCGCTACCGCGAGCTCGGCGGCGTGCTCCAGCACGTCCTGGACGCCATCCGGATGGTGTACGAGCGCGGATTCTGGCTCGAGCTCGTCACCCTCGTCGTCCCGGGGTTCAACGACGACGACGCGCAGCTCGGCCGGGCGGCCGAGTACATCGCCTCGGTGTCGCCCGAGATCCCCTGGCACGTGACCGCGTTCCACAAGGACTACAAGATGACCGACCCGGACAACACAACGGCGGAGACGCTGATCCGGGGATGCGAGATCGGGGCGAAGGCGGGCCTCAAGTTCGTCTACGCGGGGAACCTGCCCGGCCGGGTGGGTCGCTGGGAGCACACGTACTGTCCGGACTGCGGCGATCTGCTCGTCGAGCGGTACGGCTACGTGATCGAGCGGCAGCGGATCGGCGCGGATGGCAGCTGTCCCTCCTGCGGGCGGCGGATCCCGGGCGTTTGGTGCTAGCGGTCGTCTTGCTCTTACAAACGGGGTCCTTGGTAACCCCGGGGCATGGCCCCGGGGTTGGCCCACCCCGGCCGGCGTCGTTTGATGCGGCGACGTTCGACCCGATCGTCCTGGACGGCCTCCGGCGGGGGGCCTACCCCGGCGCCGCGCTCGTCGTCGGCCGGCGCGACACGATCCTCTTCAGCAAAGGGTACGGCCGCCTCACGTGGTCTCAGGTGAGCCCCTCGGTCGATCCCGACAGCACGATCTACGACCTCGCCTCCCTCACCAAAGTCGTGGCGACGACAACGGCGCTGATGCTGCTCGTCGAGCGCGGCGACGTGCGCCTCGACGCGCCGGTCTCCACCTACGTCCCCGAGTTCGACGGACCGGAACGGGCGGGCATCACCGTGCGGCAGCTGCTCACCCACACGTCGGGACTACGCGCCGACCTGCCGGATTCCGAGCTCAAGGCCGTCCCGGACGGCGCGACGTTGCTGCGCCGCGTGCTGAGCGAGGCGCCTCGCGTGCCACCGGATACGCGCGTCGTCTACAGCGACTTGAATGCCATCCTGCTCGGCGAGACGGTGCGGCGCGTGACCGGCGAGCCGCTCGACGGCTTCGCGACCCGCGAGGTGATCGGGCCGCTGGGCCTGACGCAGACGATGTTCCGCCCGCCGCGTCGGCTGCGAGGCCGCATCGCCCCCACCGGCGTGTGGCGCGGCCACCCGGTCGCCGGGGTCGTCAACGACCCCAGCGCGGCGAAGCTGGGCGGGGTCTCGGGCAACGCCGGCCTGTTTGGCACGGCACGGGACGCGGGTCGCTTCGCCCAGGTCATGCTGCGCGAGGGTGCGCTCCCCGATGGGCGGCGGCTGCTCAAATCCGCCACCGTGCGGCTGTTCACGACCAAGGCGGCGGACTTCGGGCACGGCACGGAGGCCCGCGCGCTCGGCTGGCAGGCGGTGCCGACCGGCGAAACGGCGTCGAGCGCCGGAACGCTGTTCGGACCGCGGAGCTACGGCCATACCGGCTGGACGGGAACGTCGCTCTGGATCGATCCCGACCGCGACCTGTTCGTGGTGCTGCTCACGAACCGCGCGTACGCGCCGCGCGCTCGACGCTCGTTCACGGTTCTCAAGGAAGTGCGGGGCGGGCTGGCCGACGCCGCTGCCCGGGCGTCCGATGCGCGTTGACCGTCCGACGCTCATATACGACGGCGCGTGCGGGTTGTGCGAGCGGTCCGTGGCGCTCGTGCGGCGGTGGGATCGGGGACACCGGCTCGCGACCCTGCCGTTCCAGGACGAGGCCCGCGTGGCGGCGCTCGGGATCCCGCTCCCGGCGCTCGCCGCGGCGATGCATCTCGTGCTGCCGGACGGGCGCGTGTTCGCCGGGGCGGATGCGGCGCCGGAGATCCTCCGGCAGCTGCCTGGAAAGCGCTGGCTCGCCGGCGCGTTCCGCATCCCCGGGATCCTGCCGCTGGCGCGACGGCTATACGCGTGGATCGCTCGACGCCGGCGCTGCCTGGTGCGGGGTTACCCGGGCGACTAGGTTCGACAGATGGAAGGCGGAGAGGAATCGGCGATGACGGCACCCCCAGTGGTCGACGAGCAAGCCGTGCGCAGAGCGCTCCGGGAGGTGAAGGATCCGGAGCTCGACATGAACATCATCGACCTGGGCCTCGTGTACGAGGTCGAGGTGGACGGCGGCGAGGTGCGGGTCAAGATGACGCTCACGTCGCCCGGGTGCCCCGCCGGCCCGATGATCACCAACGACGCCTATCGGGTCATCCGCGGGCTCGCGGGCGTGCAGGACGTGGACATCGAGATCGTGTGGGAGCCGTACTGGACCCCGGAGCGGATGGATCCGAAGGTGCGGGCCCTGATGGGGCTCTAAGGGGGGGCGAGCGCCGCGAGCAGCGCATCGCCGAGGACGTCGATCTGCCAGCGCCGGAGCTCCGCGATTCGGGCGAGCGCGGCGCGATCGTTTGGCAGGGGGAGGGCGCGGGCGACTGCTTCGAGCGTGGTGCGGCCACACAGCACGCCCGGGTCGAGGCCCAGCTCGGCGGCCACGCGGTTGCGGGCGGCCTTGAGCCGCTCGACGCGCTCGTCGAACGTCGGGTCACGCGGTGCCCGGGGGGGCCGCTCGACGCGCGGGAGGTCGGCGTCGCGCAGGGCGAGGGCGCGACCCACGCACTCGAGCAACGCGGGGCCGTGGCGCCGGGCCAGGGTGGCCGGCAGCGCCGGAATGCGGGTGAGATCGGCGGGGGTGCGGGGCAGCGCTTTCGCGACGGCGAGCAGCGCATCGTTCCCGATGATGCGAAACGTGGCCCGGTCGAGGTCCGCGCCGAGCGCCTCGCGCCAGCGGTACAGCTCGCGCAGCGCGGCGAGTGGTCGGGGCGGCAGCGCCTTCGCGCCTTTCACCCGTAGGAAGGCGTCGGCGCCGTCGGGGGCGCCGGTCCAGCGCAGGTCTTCCAGGTGCTCGAATTCCTCCTCCGCCCAGGCGAGCCGCCCGAGCGCCGTGAGGCGCTGCCGGAGCGCCTCGCGCAGCACGGGCAGGTGCTCGGTGTCCGCCGCGGCGTAGGCGAGCATGGCGGGGGGGAGCGGGCGCCGCGACCAGTCCGCCTTCTGATGTTCCTTCGCGAGCTTCACGCCGGTGTACTTCTCCAACAGCGCCGCCAGTCCGACCGCAGGTTCGCCCGCGAGCTGCGCGGCGATGCGCGTGTCGAACAGGTGCCGCGCGCGGAAGGCGTAGTCGCGGTCGAGGATGCGCAGGTCGTAGTCGGCGTCGTGGAAGATCTTTTCCACCCGGGGGTCGCCGAGCAGCTCGCCGACCGGCGAGAGGTCCGCGAGCGCGAGCGGGTCCACGATCGCGGTCGTCGTGGGGCTCGACAGCTGGATCAGGAAGATGCGGTCGCGGTAGCGGTGGAAGCTCGCCGCCTCGGTGTCGGCCGCGACGATCGGCTCCCGGCGGAACGCCGCGACGGCGTCCGCCAGCGCCTGGGGCGCGGTGATGTAACGAGGCTGCCGCCCCGTCACTCTTCCTTGCTCAGCTGCTCGAGGCTGGCCGCGATCTCCTCCAGCGCCTTGGCGAGCGTCTTGTAGAATTCGGGATCGGCCGGCTGGGGCGCGCCGCCCAGCGGGTCGCCCGCGCACTTGCGGGCGGCCCGCGCGGCGTGGCGGATGTAGTCCGTGTTAACCCGCATTGGCTTCCTCGAGAATCGGGGCGAACGGTGTCGGATCAGGCTCGACTGACCCAAAAGATACGCGCCGCGTTCGGGCCTTGTAGCCTCGGCGACTGGCCGACCCCCCTCGAGTCCGTCCCGGACCTCGCCCGCGCCCTGGGCCTGGCCGGCCTCGCCCTGAAGCGGGAGGATCGCTCGGCGGGAGGCTGCGGCGGCAACAAGGTGCGCGGCCTCGAGTTCTTGCTCGCGGGCGCGCCGGCGGGCGCGGTGTTCGTCACCGTCGGGGGCACCGGCTCGACGCATTGCCTCGCGACCGCGGTGCATGCCGGCGCCGTCTCCGGTCGCGCGGCCCTCGCGCTGTTTCCGCAGCCCGACACTCCGGCGAGCCGCGCGGTCGCCGCGGCGTGCCGGGTGCGCGCGGCGCTCGTGGTCCACGCGGGCTCGCGCGCCACCCTGCCGCTCGCCGTCCTCTCGGCGTGGCGGCTGGCGGGGCGCCTGGGCCCCCGCCGCTGGATCCCCGGCGGCGGCGCGCACCCCCGCGCCGTGATCGGACACCTGCTCGCCGGGCTCGAGCTTGGCGCCCAGATGGGCGAGCCACCCGACGCGATCGTCGTCCCGCTCGGCACCGGCGGCACGGCGGCGGGGTTGGTGCTCGCCGTGATGACGCTCGGGTGGCCGACACGCGTCGTGGCGGTGCGGGTTGCCCCGGCGATCGTCGCCAACCGGTGGCGCACGCTGCGCCTCGCTCGCGGTGCCGCGGCGCTGCTCGCGCAGCACGGCATCGCGCTGCCGCCCCTGACGCCCCTGCCGCCCTTGCCGCCCTTGCCGTTCGTCCTCGTGGACGGAGTGGGCGCGGGCTACGGCCATCCCAGCGCCGCGGGTGAGCGCGCGCGGGCGATGGCGGCCGAGCACGGCCTGACCCTCGATCCCACGTACGGCGCCAAGGCCTTTGCCTTCCTCATGCGACGTGCGACATGGGACGTGCAACGGGTCGTGTTTTGGCATACGTTTCGCCTCCCGTGACCGCGTTCCCGACCGTCGAGCTGACGATCTACCCGTACGAGTGCGACGCCTTCGGTCACCTCAACCAGGCGGCCCTGCTTGGCGTGCTCGAGCGCGCGCGCTGGGAGGCGCTTGCCCGCGGCCCGGGGATGGACCTGTTCGACCGCAACGGCGTCTGGCCCGCGGCGCGCAAGGCCGTGATCGAGTACAAGGCGGGCGTGTACCCGCGGGACGTGCTGCGCGTGGAGACCGCCGTCGCGCATCGCGGCACCACCAGCATGACGCTGCGGCACGTGGCGCGGCGCGTCTCGGACGGCGCCGTGGTCGCCGAAGCGGAGATGGTGTTCGTGTGCATCGACCGGCTGGGCCGGCCCGCGCCGATCCCCGAGGAGATCGCGCGCTTCCTGGGCCCCCGCACCTCCGGGTCGCACCAGCCGATCCGGGTGCGGGCGGGGGACGCGGAGCTCGCCGTCGAGGTGCGGGGCGACGGGCTGCCGGTGCTGCTCGTGCACGGGTTCCCGTTCGACCGCACGATGTGGCGCCACCAGCTCGCTGCCCTGTCCCGCTGGCGGCGCATCGCTCCCGATCTCCGCGGCGTGGGCGCTTCCTCCACCCCGCCCGCGCCGGACGGCTACTCGCTGGCGGGCTACGCGGACGATCTCGTCGGCGTGCTCGACGGGCTCCGCATCCCCTCCGTCGTGGCCTGCGGGTTGTCGATGGGAGGCTACGTGGTGTTCGAGCTGCTCCGGCGGTATCCCGAGCGGGTCCGCGCCGTGATACTCGCCGACACGAAGCCGGGCGCGGACTCAGCGGAGGCTAGGCGCGGCCGCGACGAGCTGGCGGCGCTGGCTGAGCGGGACGGCCACGACGCGGTGATCGACCGGTTGCTGCCGCGGCTGCTCGCGCCCGCGACCCGCACGACGCAGCCCGAGGTCGTGGCGCAGGTACGGGACATGGCGCGTCGCTGGTCCGTGCCCGGGCTCGTCGGCGCGCTGCGGGCGTCGCGCGATCGTCCTGATTCGAGCGATGTGCTGGGCCGGATCCGCGTCCCGGCGCTGGTCCTCGTCGGGGGCGACGACGAGGTGTCGCCGCCAGCGGTCGTCGAGGCGATGGCGAAGCGCATCCCGGACGCGCAATTCCACGTGATTCCGGCGGCCGGTCACCTGGCCCCCCTGGAGCAACCCCTCGCCACGAGCCGGCTGGTGGCCGATTTTCTGGGGACGCTCGCATGACCTATTCCGCCCGACCAGGGCCCATCGCTAGGCTTTGATATGGCACAGGCTGCGCTCGCCCCCAACGGCCATCCGTTCCGCCAGGGATTCGTCGGCTACGTCTACGTCGGCGCGCTCAAGTGGCGGGTCATGCTGCGGTTCCACCTGGAGCTGGACGGGTGGCGCGGGCGGCTGTGGTTCGCGGAGTCCGGGGGCACCGAGGTCTGGGACAAGGACGAGCTGCTCGGCCCGACCCCCGAAGCGCTGTTGCAGCGCGCCCGCTCGCTACCCGCGGAGGAGCTGATCCTGCGGTTCCGTGCGTCGTACGCCGAGCGGCGGCGCTTTCTCGGGCTCCGCGCCGTCACCGACGACCTGATCGAGCACGTCCGGGCGCTGAACCGCACCGCGCTGCGCGCTGCGGCGCGCGAGCTCGACGGCCCGCGCGCCGTCCGCGACATCGCCCGCCTCCAGGAACGGATGCACTTCCTCATCGACGGGATGCCCGACGTCGCGGGGCAGGAAGGCGGGGCCCCGCGGTGAAGCGCGAACCCCGGAGCGCCGGCTCCGGGGTTCGTGGATTCACGAGGTCTTGCGCTGTGGCTTGCCGGGTGGCGTGGCGCTCTGGAAGACGTCGCGGTTCTTCGCGATGTACGACTTCCACTGCGGCGGCGTGTCTTCCTCGGGGAAAATCGCGGTCACCGGGCACTCGGGCTCGCACGCACCGCAGTCGATGCACTCGTCGGGGTGGATGTAGAGCTGGTCCTCGCCCTCGTAGATGCAATCTACCGGGCACACGTCGACGCACGAGCGGTCTTTGACGTTGATGCACGGTTCCGCGATGATGTAAGGCATTCAATCTCCCAAAACAAAAAAGGCGCCCTTGGCCGGTGTGTCGGCGCCCCAGACGCAAAACTTAGATTGGGGCCAACCCCAGTCAAGGCCGCACCCGAATCAGGGTCATCAGCGACAGAGTCACAACGAGCCAGGCATACTGCCCGAGGGCGGTGTGGTCGGGCTCCTCCGCCGCCTGCCCGAACGCCGTGGTCGCGGCGCCCGCCACGAACAGGAGCGCGAGCAGCCCCTCGCGGGTGAGGAACCACATCAGCCCGATCACAGCCACTGCGATCCAGCGCTGCATCCGCGTCAGCGCCCGGAAGCCGCGGGCGCCGTCGAGCTGCCACACGGGGACCAGGTTGAACAGGTTCACCCAGGCGCCGAAGTGCGCGATCGCCGCCCAGATGCCGAGACCGGTCGCGAGCGACACGACGTAGGCCCCGGCCGCGGCGCCGAGCCCCCAGATGGGACCCGCGAGCCCGACGCGTGCGTCCTCCCGCGGGCTCCGCGGGTACTGCTTCAGGCGAATCACGGCGCCGAGGCCGGGGATGAACATCGGGGCCGTGGCCTTGATGCCGTAACGCTGCAGCGCCTGCACGTGACCCATTTCGTGAATGTAGATCGAGAGCACGACGCCGAGCGCGAACTTCCATCCCCAGATCGTCCAGTACACCCCCGCCGAGAGCAGCATGCTGAAGAGCGTCCCCGCCTTCGTGAGGCCGAGCAGCAGCAGCTTGGCTTTCGTGAGGACGAACACGACGGCGAACTTGAACTTTGCGAGCAGCACGCCGAGCGCGCCGAGGCCCGCCGCGCCCTTCGCCCAGCCCGACTTGGCCTTCGCGCCGGCGGGCTGCCCGTCCACGGCGCGGCTCAGGTCCTGGACGCGGGCGGCCACCGCCTGGTATTGAGTCGAGTCGCGCGGCAGGAGGTCGAGCGCCTGTCGCCACGCGGCCAGCGCCGCGCTCGCATCCGCCGCTTGCGCGGCCTGCTCGGCTTGCGCGGCCAGCCGCTTCAGTGTGTCGGCGTGGACGAGATGGTTGCACGACGGGCAGGCGAGCAGCGCGGGGGCGACCTGCGTCCCACACTGGGGGCAGACGGAAGCCAAAGGTAAGAAGGCTACGCGGGCGCGCTGCCGGCAGCGACCTGGTACGGTCCCGTGACGTGGAGCGCGGCGCCCTTGTTCAGCTTCCACGCTTCGTACAGGGCGAAGCCGGCGATGAGCAGGTGGATCGGGCTGACGACCCCGATCAGGATCGGCGCCGCGTACGCGAACGCGACGAGGACCGCGAGTCCGAACACTATGGCCAGCGGTCCCAGTCGGGACTGCGTCGTCGCGGGCGAGGCGCCCGCCCGCGCCGGGCCCGAGTCGGCTGCGGCGCGGACCGAGTCGGCGCTCGCCCGGGCCTCCTTGCTCAGCTCCCGCGCGATCATCGAGGAGTCGGTCGCCGCCACGGCGCTGTACGTGAGGAACATCGCCAGGGCCTGGTAGCGCCACCCGCCGCGCCTGTTCGATCCCTTGCGCACCGCCCCGCCCACCATCAACCCGACGACGATCGCCACCAAGCCGAACTCGTATCCGGTCAGGGCCTCGATCCCGAAGTAGAGCGCGGCGCCGAGCGCCGCGGCCCCGGCGCCGAACGCCAGCGCCTTCGCGAAGCGCGCGCCCGGCGAGCCGCGGTTCCAGGCGGCCATGACGGTGCCGCGGCAGCGTTGGCACGTGACGTGACCGTTGATCTCGAAGTAGGTGGTCTTGACCGGCTGCTTGCACACCGCGCACGTGAGCCCCGCGGGCTGCCCGGCTCGGTCGGCACGGTCGAACTGGAGATCGCCGCCCGCTGGATCGCTCATCCGCTGCCTCCGGGAACGTGAGGAGTGGGGCTGGGGCGCCGCCCAATGTTTGGCGAAGGCACGAGCCGGCGCAAATCTTCGAGTCACCGCCCCGCTCT
>DASWDP010000081.1:0-4609 GCA_036395195.1 Gemmatimonadales bacterium
AGCAGCTTGGAGTCGCGCAGCCCACGGATCGGTTTGCAGAACGGCGGGAACACGACGGCCGCGGCCACCACCGGACCGGCCAGGGGACCGCGGCCTGCTTCGTCGAGACCGGCGACAACCCCACCCCCCGATCCCCAGATCGCGATCTCGCGCTGGAGCGTGGGGCGAGGGCCTCTCACGCCTCTTGCTTCTCCGCCGATTCCGGGACCACCACGCCGCGCTTCTCGCGGATCCGGGCCGCTTTGCCGGCGAGGCGCCGCAGGAAGTAGAGCTTGGCGCGCCGCACGCGGCCCTTGCGGACCAGCTCGATCTCGGCGATCGACGGCGCGTGCAGCGGGAAGATGCGCTCCACGCCCACGCCGGCCGAGATCTTGCGCACGGTGAAGGTCGCGTTGATCCCGGCGCCGCGGCGGGCGATGCACACGCCTTCGAAGGCCTGCAGCCGCTCCTTGTCGCCCTCGCGCACGCGCACCATGACGCGTACCGTGTCGCCCGGATTGAAGGCGGGAAGGTTGGTCTTCAACCCCTCCCGCTCGATCGCTCTCAGCCGATCCATACCGTCATCCTCGTTCCTGATATCGAGCCCACAGATCGGGCCGCCGTTCCCGCGTCAACCGCTCGGCTTCCGTCTCCCGCCAGGCCGCGATCTGCGCGTGATCGCCGCCCAACAATACCGCCGGCACATCCATTCCGCGATAGCGCGGGGGCCGCGTGTAGCTCGGCGGGGAGAGCAGCCCGTCGTAGTGCGAGTCGCTCGCCGCCGATTCGTGATCCCCGAGCGCGCCGGGGAGCAGCCGCACGACCGCGTCGATCACGCACAGCGCCGCGGGCTCCCCGCCCGACAGCACGAAATCCCCGAGCGACAGCTCCTCCGCATCCAACCCATCCGCCACCCGCTGGTCCACGTCCTTGTAGTGGCCGCACAGGAGCGTCAGCTCCCGGCCCACCGAGAACCGCACGGCGTCGCGGTGAGCGAACGGCCGCCCGCGGGCCGACAGCAGCACGATCGGCGGCCCCGCGCGCAGATCCTCCACCGCCTCGAAGAACGGCTCGGGCTTGAGCACCATCCCGGCGCCGCCGCCGTAGGGATAGTCGTCCACCGTCTTGTGGCGGTCGTGCGCGTAGTCGCGCAGCTGCACCACCCGGTAGCGCACCAGCCCCTGCTCCGCCGCGCGGCCCGGGATGCTCGTCGCGAGCGGCGCCGCGAACACCTCGGGGAAGAGCGTCACGACGTTAATCGTCAGCATCGGCCTCTTCCACGGCGACGAAGTGGTCGCGCCACGGCTCTACGGCGTCGCGCGATCTCACGCCGACGAACGAAAGCAGCCACTCGCGGTGGTACGCGCGCCGCCGCGCGACGACCAGCGGCCCCGCGATCACCTGCCGCTCGGCGCTCACGATGTAGAGCCGGGCCTGGGGCGCGAACACCGCGCCCGGATTCTCCACCAGCGGGAAGATCGCCACCTCCCCCCGCTGCCCGTGCGGCTTGCGCAGCCGCCCGACTAGGCGGGTCGTTGGCCCAACACCCCGGCCTTCCTCAGGAGCGAGCGCACCGTGTCGGTGGGCAGCGCTCCCTTCGCGAGCCAGGCGCGCGCCTGCTCCGCGTCGACCTGGATGTGCGCCGGGTTGGTGCGCGGGTTGTAGTTGCCGAGCGTCACCACGAACCGGCCGTCCCGGGGCGACCGCGAATCCGCGACCACGATCCGGAAGTAGCTCTGCCCTTTCCGCCCCACGCGCCGCAGCCGAATGCGAGTTGCCATAACGTTTCGTCAGGTCCCTTTCATTGCGAGGGCCGTAAACATAAGCCCACAAAACTACTTAGCGAGTTGCCGGAATCCAAGTGGGGTGTGTTATTTCTGCCCATGCCGCAATCGCTGTGGCTGCAAGGGCTCGTCACCGTGGGGGTTGGGGCCGTCTCGGGCGGGATCACCAACGCCGTCGCGGTGTGGATGTTGTTCCACCCCTACGAGGCCCGTGGCGTCGGCCCTTTCAAGCTCCAGGGCGCGATCCCTAAGAACCGGGCGCGGCTCGCCAAGAGCATCGGGAAGACCGTGGGCCAGCGCCTCCTCACCGAGGAAGACCTCGCGCGGCAGCTCAGCGCCCCGGGCTTGCGGGAGGCGTTCGACCGCGCGGTGGCGGTCTTCCTCGACCGGGCGCTCAACACGCCGCGGGGGCCGCTGCGCGCCGAGCTGCCGCCCGCGGTGCTCGCGGAGCTCGAGCGGTCGCTCGAGCCGCTCGCCGCACGGCTGGCGGCGAAGCTCGCCGAGTTCGTGCAGGGGCCGGGGTTCGAGACCGCGGTCGAGAAGTACGCGGCGCTCGACCGCTGGGTGGAGGAAGGGGTGGCGCGCCCCGAGCTCGAGCGCGCGGTGGGGGCATTCGTGAGCGGGCAGCGCGCGCGGCTATTGCGCGACGAGCGCCCCTTGCTCGACCGCTTGCCCCCGGGTCTCGTGGCCGCGCTCGAGCAGGGCGTGGCCGACTATCTGCCGGTGGCGGTGGAACGGCTGGGCGCCCTGCTCGCCGATCCCGCCGCGCGCGAGCGCGTGCGCGCCGCCCTCAAGAAATTCCTGGACCGCGCGATCCGGAACCTCATGGTGCACGAGCGACTCGTGGCCAAACTCGTCGTGACCGAGACCCGCATCGATCGCGTGCTCGACAGCCTGGAAGACGGCGGGCTCGCGGAGCTCGCCGAGGTGCTCGCCTCGGCCGACTTCCGCGCGCAGGTGGCGGGGGCGGTGAACGAAGCGGTGGTGCGGTTCCTCCGCACGCCGCTCGCCGAGCGCCTCTGGGCGCTCGGGCCCGAGCGCCTCGACGGGCTCGAGCGGACGGCGGCGGACTACATCGTCGCGGCGCTGCGCGCGCCCGCGACGCGCGAATGGGCGGTGCGCCGCGCGCGCGAAGCGATCGAGCTGGGGCGCCACGCCCTGACGGAGGAGACGGGCCGCCAGCGCGTGGCCGACGCGGCCCACGCCGCGGTCACCGCGCTGCTCGATCGGCCGATCGGCCGCCCGGCGGACCTGCTCCCACCCGACGCGGAGGCGCGCCTGCGGCGCATCCTCACCGATCCGCTGTGGGACTGGATGCAGCGACAGGTGCCGGTGGTCGTGTCGCAGCTCTCGGTGCAGGAGCTGGTCGAGCAAAAGGTGCTCGGCTTCTCCACCGCCCGCATGGAGGAGCTGATCCGCGGCGTGACGCAGCGAGAGCTGCGGCTGATCGTGCAGCTCGGCTACGTGCTGGGAGCGCTGGTGGGGCTCGTCGCCTGGGGGATCAGCGTGCTACTCGGATAGCCGGGATGCGCTTCCAGCCCGGCCAATCAGCCGGCGCGTCGACGAGCCGCACCGCCGGCACCCCGTCCACCACCAGCCCCTTGATTTCCGACCGCCTGACCGCCTGACCGCTTGACCGCCGCCTGCCCCATGCCCGCTCGAGCCCCTGCCGGAACCGCTCGGCCGCCGGCGGATCGTCCCACAGCGTGTACCACACCAGCGCGTCCCCGCGCGCGCCGAGCACCTGGTAGCGGTCGCCGTTCCAGCCCGCGGCGAGCAGCGCGGCGGCGGTGTCGTCGCCCAGGTGCTGCTCGAACAGCAATCGGATCTCGAATTCGCCGAGCCCGTCCTCGTAGCGCACCGCGTCGCCCGGCGCCGGGTCGAACGCCACGGCGCGCGGGCGGTCGCCCGCGGCGAAGCGCGCCGGATGGAGGATCTGCTCCGTAGAGACGGGCATCAGCGCGCCGTACGGCTGCTTCCCCGGATACTCGCGGCCGAACCAGCGGACGAACTCGGCGCCGCCCAGGTAGGGGAAGATGAGGCTCTCCCGCAGCCACAGCGGGGCGGTCGCGAAGACCTGCATCTGCTGCTGCTGGCGCCCGAGCGCCCCACGCAAGGCCCAGAGGTCCGGGAGGCTCTCGACCTTCTGCTCGGGCATCAGCACGAGGATCTGGGCCAGGGTCGCCTGGCCCTCGAGGACCGCCTGGGCCGCCGCGCGCCGATCGTTCTGCCGCTTGAGCTCGACCAGCGAGTCGAGGTTCAAGTACTGGTCCTGCAGGGCGTGCACCAGCTCGTGCGAGATCACGAGCCGCGCCTGGCCGGGGTCGATGTCGGTCGGCAGGTAGAGGGCGTTCGAGTCCGGGTCGAAGTACCCGGCGACCTGCTCGGTGAGGAGATCGACCATGGTACGGCGCAGGTCGAGCGAATCGGGGATCAGGCCGAACAACCGGTACGCGGCCTCGGCGCCGGCGAGCTCGGGGGGCGGGAGATCGTCGTCGAACTTGTGGATGACGTAATCACGTACCTGGCCGCGGCTGCGGCGCAGCACCACGGGCCGGCGCTTGAATCGCAGGCCGGTCGCGCGCTCGACCGCCGGCATCATCTGCTGCACCGCCTGCTTGAGCTCGGCCTCGCTCTGAACTTCCTGCGCCCGCCGCTCACACCCGCCGACGACCCACAGCGCGGCCGGTGCGGCGGCCGCGACCCACCATCGCCTCACCCCCGCCACTCGATCCCCTTGCCGACGGCGGCCCCCACGACCCGGGCGACGTCCTGGCCCTGCACGACGATCCCCTGGTGCTCGAGCTCCTGTCGGAGCAGTTGGTCGAGCTCGGCGCGGCGGTCGG
>DASWDP010000082.1:0-6685 GCA_036395195.1 Gemmatimonadales bacterium
GTGAACATCATGACGGGGCCCTTCTTGAACTTTTCGGCAAACTGCGGGGAGCGCATCTCCTGTCTGCTCGACGGGCGGGGCATCATGTAATCCCCCGGCGGGATGGCGAGCGGGCGCAGCACATCCATCACCCTGTCCTCGTTCGGCAGCTTGGGGTAATCGCTCTTGTGCCAGGGCGAGGCCATGTGGATGAGGGAACTCACGACGAAGACGATCACCGCCGACAGCAGTATCGGGACCCAGAGCGCAGCCAACCCTGTCATGACGACCTCCTATGGTGTTCGCCGTTCATCGCGACTCGCATCGTCGCCTCACGCGGGCCGATACACTCCCCACACCTCGCGCAACACGTCGCTGATCTCTCCCACCGTCGCCCGCGCCCGCACCGCATCGATGATCCGGGGCTCGAGCGGCTCGTCCGGCCGCCCGGCCGCTGCGCGCAGCTCGGCGAGCGTCCGCGTCGCCTTCCGCTGGTCGCGCCGCTGGCGCGCCGCGGCGACACGGCGCCGCTGCGCCGCCGCGAGCGCCGAGTAGTCGGGCGCGGGCACCGACGGCACCGCCTGGTCGTCGGCGTAGCGGTTGACGCCCACCACCACCGCCGCCTCGGACTCGACCGCCCGCTGCTGCGCGTACGCGCTGCGCGCGATCGCCTCCTGAAACACGCCCCGCTCGACCGCCCGCGCGGCTCCCCCCGCCTCCTCGATCTCGTCGAGCAACGCCCGCGCGTCACGTTCCATCCCGTCCGTCAACGCCTCGACGTACCAGCTCCCGCCCGCCGGGTCCACCGTCTCGGGGACTCCCGTCTCGTGCGCGAGAATCTGCTGGGTGCGAAGCGCGAGCGTCGCGCTCCGTTCCGTGGGCAGCGCCAGGGCCTCATCGTACGCGTTGGTGTGGAGTGACTGCGTGCCGCCCAGCATCGCCGCCAGCGCCTGAATCGCCACGCGCACCACGTTGTTCTCGGGCTGCTGCGCGGTGAGCGTCGAGCCTCCGGTCTGGGTGTGAAACCGCAGCCGGCACGCCGCGTCGTCCGCCTGAAACCCCTGCTTCATCAGGCGCGCCCACAGCCGCCGCGCGGCACGGAACTTCGCCACCTCCTCGAACAGATCGGTGAACGCCGCGAAGAAGAACGACACGCGGGGCGCGAACCGGTTCACGTCCAACCCGGCGGCCACCGCGCGCCGCACGTACTCGAGGCCGTTCGCGAAGGTGAATGCAAGCTCCTGCACCGCCGTCGCCCCCGCCTCACGCATGTGATAGCCCGAGACCGAAATCGGATTGAAGCTCATGCCCTCCGCCGCGACGAACCGGAACACGTCGGTCACGAGGCGCAGCGAGGGCTCGATAGGAAAGATGTACGTCCCGCGCGCGATGAACTCCTTCAGGATGTCGTTCTGCACCGTCCCCTGGAGCGTGCCGCGCGGCACCCCCTGCTCCTCCCCGACCACCACGTACATCGCGAGCAGGATCGGCGCCGTGGCGTTGATGGTCATCGAGGTCGACACCCGGTCGAGCGGGATGCCGTGGAACAGGCGCTCCAGATCGTCCACCGTGTCGATCGCCACGCCGGCGCGCCCCACCTCGCCCTCCGCCATGGGATGGTCCGAGTCGTAGCCCATCTGGGTCGGAAGATCGAAGGCCACCGACAGCCCGGTCTGGCCCGCGGCAAGGAGGTGGCGGAACCGCGCGTTGGTCTCCTCCGCCGTCCCGAACCCCGCGTACTGGCGCATCGTCCAGAGCTTGCCGCGGTACATCGTGGGGTGGACGCCGCGCGTGAACGGAAACGCCCCCGGGTCCCCGAGCTCGCCCGCGGGATCGCCGTTCCAGTCGTCCGGACCGTATACCGGCTTGCGCCCGCTCACTTCGCCGTCACCCCTCCCTCGGCCGCGAGAATCCGCGTGGCGAACGCCACGTCGTCCTTGCTGCCGATCACGAGCGGGGTCTTCTGGTGCAGGCCCTCGGGGACGATGTCGAGAATCGGCCGGCAGCCGTCGGTCGCCCGGCCCCCTGCCTGCTCCACCACGAACGCGAGCGGCGCCGCTTCGTACAGCAATCGCAGCTTGCCCTGGGGATAGGTCGTGGCGGCCGGATAGAGGAAGATACCGCCCGAAATGAGATTGCGATGGAAGTCGGCGACGAGGGAGCCGATGTAGCGCGCGTTCTTCGGTTGGATCTTGCCCTCGCCGTTCTTGAACGCGGCGACCACGCGTTGCACCGGCGGGGTCCAGCGGTTCCAGTAGCTCTCGTTCACGCTGTAGTACTTCCCCACCGGCGGCGTCGTGATGCTGGGATGCGACAGCAGGAATTCGCCGATCGTGGGATCGAGGGTGAAGCCGTGCACGCCCTGCCCCGTCGTGTAGACCAGCATCGTGCTCGAGCCGTACAGGATGTAGCCCGCGGCGACCTGCTTCCTCCCGACCTGCAGGCAGTCCGCGAGGCCCGCCGGGCCGTTCTTCCTGGTGACCCGCTTGTGGATGGAGAAGATGGTGCCGATCGAGACGTTGACATCGATGTTGGTGGAGCCGTCGAGCGGATCGTACAGGACCACGTACTTGCCGGCGGGCTTACCGGGAGGGACGGGGACCGGCTCGTCGTCCTCCTCCGACGCGGTCACGCACACGCGGCCGGTGTGCTGCACGCTGTTGCGCACGGTCTCGTTGGCGAACAGGTCGAGCTTCTGTTGCAGGTCGCCCGAGACGTTCACCGCGCCCCCGCCCGCGCCGCCCAGGATGTCGGTCAGGCCGGCGCGGCGCACGTGGCGCGAGATGATCTTCGCGGCGAGGCAGAGGTCATAGAGCAGGTTGGACAGCTCCCCGGTGGCCTCCGGATGGAGCCGCTCCTGCTCCATGATGAACCGCTCAATCGTGATGACTTCGGACCCGTTCACCGTGGCCGTCCGTGGAGAAGGTGATCGTGCCGCGCTCATCGGTCCGCAGGATCGTGATGCCGTGCCGCCCGAGCCGCACCAGCACGTCCGGCGCCGGATGGCCGTACTGGTTGTTCCGCCCTACGCTGATCACCGCCTCGTGCGGCGCGAGCTCCGTCAACCAGGCGTCGGACGTGGCGGTCCGGGACCCGTGATGACCGACCTTGAGCAGCGCCACCGGGCCGACCGTCCCCGCGAGCCGCCCCTCGACCGGGAGCCCGGCGTCGGCCTGGAACAGGAGCCGCGTCGCCCCGAAGGTGACGCGCAGCACCACACCGTGCTCGTTCACGTCGAGCGGCAGCGTGAGCCACAACGAGTCGGGGCTCAGCACCTCGAGCGTCACCCCGTCCACCTCGACCCGGTCGCCCCTGCGAGCCGCGTGCCAGCGGCCCGCCGACGCCTCGACCGCCGCCAGGAACTCGAGGTACAGCGGCCGGCCGAGCGGCTCCCCGGGCTCGAGCACCAGCTCGGGGTCGAACGCGTCCACCACCGCGGGCAACCCACCCAGGTGATCGGCGTCGCCGTGGGTCGCGACCGCCACCGCCACCCGGCCCGCGCCGTGCCGGCGCAGGAAAGGGATCACCACCCGCCGCCCCGCGTCGCCCTCCGGCGTGCGGGGCCCGCCGTCGATCACGATCCAGCGGCCGTGAGGGGTGCGCAGCAGGGCCGCATCGCCTTGGCCGACGTCTAGAAAATGTACCGTCAAGCAACGGCAATCGTCGAGAGAGACGACGTCACGAAACGTCGTCGCGGTGAACAGCGTGATCGTGAAGGCGGCGCGCGCTGCGATTAGCCAGGGACGGCGCGGCGTATTCCACAGCCACCACGCCACACCCGCTACGCCGCCCCAGAACGCCGCCGCCGCCCAGCCTGCGGTCATCACGACGTGCCCGCCGGGGACGCCTGCGGCGCCCTGCGCGACGAGATCGAGCAGCGCGAGGCCGAGCCCCGACCCGGCGGCCAGGAGGCGCGCGAGCCCCGCGAAGATCCAGGAGAGGCCGAGCGCCAGGACGAGCCCGGGGACCGCGACGCCGGCGAGGGGAATCGCGACGAGGTTCGTGAGCACGCCGATCGGGGCCACCGTGCCGAAGGCGAACGCGCTGATCGGCGCGGTGACGAGCGTGGCGGCGAGCGCCGGCGCGACGAGCCGGGCGGGGAGCGGCAGCCGCTCCGCGGCGCGCCCCGCCCAGATCACCGCGCCCACCGCCGCGACGGAGAGCCACGCGCCCACCGAGCGCATCGCCCACGGGTCGAGCAGCAGCACCAGCAGCGCCGCGAGCGCCACCGTGCCGGCGGGCGCGACCACGCGCTGGCGCAGCTGCGCGACGCCGCCGAGCACGAGCATGAGGGCGGCCCGCAGGGCCGGCGCGGGGAAGCCGAGCAGCCACAGATACCCGAGGAGCAGGATCGCCGTGGCCACGAGCCGCCGGTGCAGTGGAAGACCAAGCTTCGCGAGCAGCAGGGCGAGCCACGCGGTGAGAAACCCGACGTGCAAACCCGAGATGGAGAGGATGTGGGCCAGCCCGGAGCGCGCGTAGCGCTCCCGAATCTCGACGTCCAGGTCCGCGCGGGGCGCGAAGACGAGCGCATTCACGAGTGGAGCGCGGGCGCCGAACAGCACCCTGGTGCGCTCGGCCAGACGCCCCCGCAGCGCACCGCGCCCCCGCGGCAGCGGGTCGAGCTCTCGTGTCCGCCGTACGACCAGCACTCCGCGCGCGCCGAACCCGGTCCAGCGGCCGGCGACGACCCACGTCGTCCCACCGCGGGCGCCTCGCCCTTCAGGCCAGCGGAGTCGCAGGGCGCCGCCGCAGGCGCCGGGAACGACGGCCGCTTCGACCACGCCGCCCGCCGCCGGTGCAGGATCGACCAGACGTACGATCGCCGCGCGGGGCCCTTCCCCGGCCGTCCACCGTCCCGCGCAGGTCGCTTCCCGCTCGAGCACGGCCGCCCGACCCCAGGCCAATCCCGCCACGCCCATGATCCCGACCGCGGCACCGAGGGGTGCGCGGCGCGACACCGCAAGCGCCGCGAGCAGGATCGGCACCCCGACGTACCCGTCCCCGCTCCTCCGTCCCCCTTCCCCGAGGAAGAGCCCCGCCCCGAATCCGATCGCGAGAAAAAGAATCGGCGGCCGCACGAGGGGGGCCGCCTCAGCGGGCGGGGGGGGCGGGGGCTACACGAGCTGCACGGGCTTGGCCCCGCAGCGTGGCGCGAGCGCCACCTTGCGGAACCCTTCGAGCAACACCACGTCGAGCTTCGCCTTCTCCTGGTCGCCCTCGAGCCGGATCTCGGTGAGCACCTCGCCCTGGGACGTGGAGACGTAGCTCGGCGACAGCCGGTTGAGGGCGTACACCAGCACGTCTCCGCGGCAGGTGTCGCACCCGCAGAACCGGGGCAGCTGGACCCGGAGCTTCTCGTATTCCCGCTGCACCACCTCGAGCGTCATGTTCGTCACCCCATGACGGCCGGCTCCTCCTGCCGCTCCAGAGGCCAGGCGGTGAAGGTCGATCCTGTCGTGCCCGTGAGCCGCACGCGCCGGTAGGTGCCGATCCACGCGGCCGGACCCGGGAACAGGGCGACCTTGTTGGTACGGGTCCGGCCCTGGAGCAGCTCGCCCCGCTTCGCGTTGCCTTCGACGAGCACCTCGTGCGTCGTGCCCACGAGGCCGGCGTTCTTGCGGCGTGCCACACGGCGCACCGCCGCGATGAGCCGCTCCAGCCGCTCTCCCGCGACGTCGTCCGCGATGCGGTCCGTGAGCCGGGTCGCCGGCGTCCCCTCGCGCGGCGAGTACATGAAGGTGTAGGCGTCGTCGAAGCCCACGGCCTCGACGAGCGACAGGGTCTCGCCGAAGTCCGCCTCGGTCTCGCCCGGGAAGCCGACGATGATGTCGGTCGTGAGGGCGATCCCCGGCACGGCGCGCCGCAGCGCCGCGACGATCTCGAGGTAGCGGCCGCGGTCGTAGCGGCGCAGCATCCGCTTGAGGACGCGCGAGCTCCCGCTCTGCACCGGCAGGTGCACGTGCTCGCACACGGTGGGCGTCTCCGCCATCGCGGCGAGCACGCCGTCGGTGAAGTCGGTGGGGTAGGGCGACGTGAAACGGACCCGGCGGATCCCCGCCACCCGTCCCACCGCGCGCAGCAGGTCGGCGAAGTCGTGCGTGCCGTCGTGATAGCTGTTGACCGTCTGCCCAAGCAGCGTCACCTCCGACGTGCCGTGCGCCGCGAGGCCGGTCACCTCGCGCACCACGTCGGCCAACCTGCGGCTCCGCTCCGGCCCCCGCGTCATCGGAACGATGCAGAAGGTGCACCGATAATCGCAGCCTCGTTGGACGGTCACGAACGCTGAAACCGCCGTGTCGCGCACCGGCGGCACGTCCTCGTAATGCTCCCAGTTCCGGAACTCGACTTCAGTCGCGCGTCCCCCGACTCTGGCGCGGGCGATCAGCTCGGGGAGCCCGCGGTAGCCGTCGGGCCCGATCACGAGATCCACCTGGGGCACGCGCTCGAGCAGCCGGGGACCGAGCCGTTGGGCCATGCAGCCCACCACCCCCAGCACGTTCCCCGGCCGCTTGTAGCGCTTCAGCTCGCCGATGCGGGAGAGCACCCGCTGCTCGGCGTGGTCCCGGACCGCGCAGGTGTTCACGAGCATCACGTCCGCCTGGGTGGGATCGTCGGTGCGGACGTAGCCGTCGCGCCCCAGGACGCCGAGCATCAGCTCGGAGTCCGAGACGTTCATCTGGCAACCGTAGGTCTCGATGTAGAT
>DASWDP010000083.1:0-7769 GCA_036395195.1 Gemmatimonadales bacterium
CGCCGCCCACGAGTTGGCGGCCCGCATCAGCCACGCCGAGCCGAAGGTGATCGTTTCCGCCTCGTGCGGCATCGAGGTGAACCGCGTCGTGCCCTACAAGCCGCTCCTCGACAAAGCGATCGAGCTCGCCACGGCCAAGCCGAGCCGCTGCATCATCCTCCAACGACCCCAGGAGCGCGCGCCGCTGGTCCGGGGCCGCGACCTTGAGTGGTCGGACCTCATGGCGGGAGCGCGGCCGGCAGAGTGCGTGCCGGTGGCGGCGACCGATCCGCTGTACATCCTCTACACCTCGGGGACGACCGGCATGCCGAAGGGGGTCGTCCGCGACAACGGCGGGCACCTGGTCGCGCTGACGTGGAGCATGAAGCACATCTACGGCGTGGAGCCCGGAGAGGTCTACTGGGCCGCATCGGACCTGGGGTGGGTCGTGGGCCACTCCTACATCCTCTACGGCCCGCTGTTCAACGGCAACACGACCATCCTCTACGAGGGGAAGCCCGTCGGCACGCCCGATCCCGGCGCCTTCTGGCGCGTGATCGCTCAGCACGGAGTGGGCGTCCAGTTCACGGCCCCGACGGCGATCCGCGCCATCAAGCGCGACGACCCGAACGGCGACCACGTCCGCCGCCACGACCTCAGTCGCTTCCGGACCCTCTTCCTCGCCGGCGAGCGCTGCGATCCGGATACGCTCCACTGGGCGGAGCAGCGGCTCGGCGTCCCCGTGATCGACCACTGGTGGCAGACCGAAACCGGTTGGCCGATCGGCGCGAACTGCCTCGGCCTGGGGATGCTGCCGGTGAAGCCGGGCTCGTGCGCCCGGGCGGTCCCGGGCTATGATGTGCGCGTGCTGGGAGCGGATGGCCGCGAGGTTCCCGCCGGCCAGACCGGGAGCCTCGTCCTCAAGCTGCCCCTGCCGCCCGGCTGCCTGCCCACCCTGTGGAACAACGATGCCGGCTACGTCCAGGCGTATCTGAGCGTGTATCCCGGCTACTATCTCACCGCTGACGCGGGCTACAAGGATGCCGACGGCTATCTCTGGGTGATGGGCCGGACCGACGACATCATCAACGTCGCCGGGCACCGCCTCTCCACGGGGGCGATGGAGGAAGTGCTGGCTTCGCATCCGGACGTGGCTGAGTGCGCGGTGGTCGGCGTGGCGGACGAGCTCAAAGGCGAGGTCCCGCTGGGATTCATCGTGCTGAAGGCGGGGGTACGGCGCGCTCCGGACACCGTCGCTCGCGACCTGGTCGAAATGGTGCGCGAGCGGATCGGCCCGGTCGCGTGCTTCAAGACCGCCACCGTCGTCCCGCGGCTGCCCAAGACGCGCTCCGGGAAGATCCTGCGCGGCACGATCAAGAAGATCGCCGATGGGAGCGAGTATCGCGTGCCGCCCACGATCGACGACCCGGCGATTCTCGACGAGATCACGTCGACCCTCTCGGCGCTCGGTTATCCCCACGGCTGACATGCGCCGGGTGCTCGCCTTCGACGTGAACGAGACCCTGCTCGATCTGGGCGCCCTCGATCCCCAGTTTCGCCGCGCGTTCGGGGATGCAGCGGCCCGCAGCGAGTGGTTCAGCCAGGTGATCGAATTGGCCATCACCGCCACGGCGTCCAACGTCTACTTCGACTTCGCACTCGTGGGGGATGCCGCGCTCACGATGGTGGCCGCGCGACGGCATGTCGACTTGACGCCCACCGCCCGCACGGGCATCGTGGGCGGCATGCGCACGCTGCCGCCCCATCCGGACGCCCGCCCCGGGCTCGAGCGCCTGCGCGACGCCGGCTTCCGCCTCGCCGCGCTGACCAACTCCTCGAGCGACGCCGCCGCGGCGCAGCTGGACCACGCCGGCCTCCGCGGCTACTTCGAGCAGGTGCTCTCCGTCGATCGCGTGCGGCGGCTGAAGCCGGCCCCGGAGGTGTATCGCATGGCTGCCACGAGCCTCGGAGTGCCGGTCGGTGAGATGCGGCTCGTGGCGGCGCACTCGTGGGATGTCGCCGGCGCGCTGCGGGCGGGCTGCGCGGCGGCGTTCGTGAGTCGTCCGGGCAAGGTGCTCGACCCGCTGGCGCCGTCGCCCGACGTGGTCGGGCCGGACCTGGAAGCCGTGGCCGCCGGGATCATCGCCGTCGAGGTCGAGCGGCGGTGATCAATCGACTCGCAAGACCGGGGCGATGCATCAGCGCGCTGCTCGGACTCGGGTCGGCGCTGGGTGGCTGTCGGCCCAAGTCGGCAACCGAATCGCCGCGCCCCGGCTGGTCCCTACTGGTCACCGTGCCCGACACCGTGCTGCTCGACACGGCTCGCGTCGAGTGGGTCGCATCCGACGCGCGTGTGTGGCTGCGCATCGAAGCGGCCAGGGGCTCGCCGCTGGCCGTCGAGACTCACCACGACGTGAGTTGTGACCGGCGCGAGATCCGCGACCTCGAGATTCGCGGTGTTGAGGTGACCGGCGACGTGGTTCAGGACAGTATCGTGCCGGCCCCCGCGTGGATACCGGCGTCCGCTCGGCCGGCGCTGCAAGGCGTGCTCCCGGTGCTCTGCGCGCGATTGTCGCAGCTCAATCCCCGCGGATTGCACAGCTTGTTGGGCTCGGATCGCCCGTAGCAGCGATGCACCGCGAGCTCGAAGACTACCTTCGCCAGATCGCCGCCGTCAAAACCGACGCGCAGGATCTCGTCGCCGGACGGTCGGACGCCGAGTTCAACCGGCGGCCCGCACCCGGGCGCTGGTCCGCCGCGGAGTGCCTCGACCACCTGAACAACGTGCGCAAAATGCTGCCCGCGATCGACCGGACGATCGCGGACGCCACCGCCCGTGGCCTTCGGGGCGAGGGGCCCTTCCGCTACGGGTGGTTCACCCGCTGGATGATCCGCACGTTCGAGCCGCCGCCCCGGTGGCGGTTCCGTACCGCGAAAATCCTCGAGCCGTCCCACGAGCCGCTCGCCCGCGACGCCGTGCTGCGCGAGTTCCTGTCCCTGCGCGACGAGCTCGCCAACCGCGTCCGCAGGGCGGACGGGCTCGATCTGAAGCGGGCGATCGTGATCTCGCCCGTGAGCCGCTTGGTTCGCATGCCCCTGGGGGGCTACTTCGCGTTCCTGCTGGCGCATGACCGGCGGCATCTGTGGCAGGCGCGGGGGGCTCTGGGGGCTCGGGGTTAGGGGCTCGGGGTTCGGGTGCGCAATCCCGAGCCCCGAGCCCCTAACCCCGAGTCCCTAGCGCGCAATCCGCCATCCCTCATCCGCAATATTTCGGTGCCGGATATCTCTCGGCCCCACCTACGTTTCCCCCATGCCCCTGCGCCTCGCCGAGCACCCCGCACGCGACCGCCCGCGCGAACGTTTGTGGGCGGTCGGCCCCGCCGCGTTGACGGGGCAAGAGCTCCTTGCCATTGTCCTAGGAACGGGGTGCCGCGGGCGGGACGCCCTGGCCGTGGCGGGAGACCTGCTCGCGCGCGTGGACGGTTCGCTGCGGCGGCTCGCCGGACGTCCGTCGGCGGAGTGGGCGCGGCTCGCCGGGGTGGGGCGCGCGAAGGCCGCCCGGGTGGCGGCGGCGCTCGAACTGGGCCGCCGGGTGGGGGCCGAGGCGGAGCCCGCGCCGGCGCGGATCCGCGGTCCCGCCGACGTCCAGCGGTTCTACGCCGCCCGGCTGCGCGATCTCGCGGTCGAAGAGTTTCACGTTCTGGCGCTCGGCAGCCAGAGCCAGGTGCTCGGCGATCTGCTGATCACGCGGGGGATCCTGAACAGCTCGCTGGTGCATCCGCGCGAGGTGTTCCGGGCGGCGATCGCGGAAGCGGCGGCGGGCATCATTGTCGTGCACAACCACCCGAGCGGCGATCCCACGCCCTCGGCGGACGACCGGGCGGTGACGCGGCAGCTGGTGGACGCGGGGCGGCTCCTGGACCTGCCGGTGTACGACCACGTGATCGTCGGAGGCGATCGTTACGTGAGCTTCGCGGAAGCGGGACTGTTGTGACGAGTACGGCGCCGTTGCTCGCGCCGGAGCTGGCCCGGGCCGTGGCGGCGCAGCGGGACCGCCTCGATCTGGACCTCGTGGCGCGCGCCTACCGCGTGAGCGCTCAGGCCCACCGGGGTCAGAAGCGCGAGTCCGGAGACGACTATGTCTCGCACTCGGTCGCGGTGGCGACGATTCTCGCCGAGCAGCAGATGGACTCGACGACCATCGCCGCCGCGTTGCTGCACGACGTGGTCGAGGACTCGGACGTCTCGCTCGAGGACATCCGCCGCACCTTCGGGCCCGAGGTCGCGGACCTGGTCGACGGGCTGACCAAGCTCTCCACGCTCACCTTCCGCTCGACCGCCGAGGAGCAGGCGGAGAACTACCGCAAGCTGCTGCTGTCGATCGCGAAGGATGCGCGGGTCATCATCATCAAGCTGGCCGACCGGCTCCACAACATGCGGACGCTCGAGCATTTGGACGGCGAGAAGCAGCGCCGCATCGCGCTCGAGACACGCGAGATCTACGCGCCGCTGGCGCACCGCTTCGGCATGGCCGGGATCAAGGCCGAGCTCGAGGACCTCGCCTTCAAGTTTCTCGAGCCCGAGGACTACCGGGCGCTGTCGCGCAGCGTGCGGGCGAAGCGCGTGGAGCGGGAGCGGACCATCGAGCGGCTGCGGGCGCCGCTCGGTGACGAGCTGCGCGAGGCCGCGCTCGCCGACATCGAGATCACGGGCCGGCCGAAGAACCTGTGGTCGATCTACAAGAAGATGAAGAAGCGCGGCAAGCCGTTCGAGGAGATCTACGACCTGCTCGCGGTGCGCGTGCTGGTGAACACGATCCCCGAGTGCTATCACGTCCTGGGGATCATCCACCACACGTGGACGCCGCTCCAGGAGCGCATCAAGGACTACATCGCGAGCCCCAAGTCGAACGGGTACCAGTCGCTGCACACGACGGTGTTCGGGCCCAGCGGCCAGCTCTACGAGATCCAGATCCGCACGCGCGACATGCATCACACGGCGGAATACGGCATCGCGGCCCACTGGCTCTTCAAGGAGGGCAAGCGCAACGCCGACGAGCTCGACCGCCACCTGGCGTGGTTCCGCCAGCTCATCGAGCTGCAGCAGGACACCCACACGCCCGAGGAATTCCTCGAGTTCCTCAAGGTCGACCTGTATCAGGACGAGATCTTCGTGTTCACGCCGCGCGGCGACGTGAAGCGGCTCCCCAAGGGCGCGACGCCGATCGACTTCGCCTTCGCGGTGCACACCGAGGTGGGCCAGCGCTGCCAGGGCGCGCGCATCAACGGCCGGATCGCGCCGCTCCACCGGCCGCTCAAGAACGGGGACACCGTCGAGGTCATGACCAGCGCGCAGGCGAAGCCGTCGCGCGACTGGCTGGCCCACGTCCAGACGGCGCGCGCGCGCCACAAGATCCGCCAGTGGATCAAGCAGGAGGAGCACGAAAAGAGCCTCGAGCTGGGGCAGGAGATCCTCGCGCGCGAAGTGCGGCGCCGCCGGCTGGCGCCGCCCGACGAGGCGCAGCTGCAGCACGCGGCGGCCGCGCTGTCCGTGGGGACGCCCGAGCAGCTGCAGGCGACCCTGGGACGCGGCGACATCGCCCTCGGCGCCGTGATGCGCGCGCTCTATCCCGACCTCCCCGCCGACGAGCTGCAGCCCCCGAAGCCGACCGCGTTCGGTCGCGTGATCGAGCGCCTGCGGTTCGGCCGCGGCATCAAGATCCAGGGGGTGGACGGGCTGATGGTGCGCTACGCCCAGTGCTGCCAGCCCGTTCCCGGCGACCAGGTGGTGGGCTACGTGACCCAGGGCCGCGGCATCTCGATCCACCGCTCGGACTGCCCCAACCTGCTCGTCCTCTCAGCCGAGGCCGAGCGGCGGATCGAGATCGACTGGCAGGAGTCCGCAGGCGAGACCTTCGTCGTGCGGCTGGCCGTGGGCGGCGAGGACCGCCGCGGGCTGTACGCCGACATCTGTACCGCCATCAGCGAGTCCGGCACCAACATCCGCTCCGCCGAGCTGTCGACCCGGGACGGCGCGGTGTTCGGCTCGGTGCTCGTCGAAGTCGAGAACCAGACCCACCTCAACAAGGTGATCCGGGCGATCCGCGGGGTGAAGGGCGTGACCGACGTGTCGCGCCGCGAGTCGGGTCCCCAGGCGCAGCCCGCGGTCGGTTAGATTTCCCGGATGCCGTTCGATCTCGTCTCCCCGTTCGCCCCGGCGGGGGATCAGCCGCGCGCGATCCGGGAGCTCGCGGCGGGCCTCGCCCGGGGCGACCGATACCAGACCCTGCTCGGCGTCACCGGCTCCGGCAAGACGATGACGATGGCCCACGTGATCGCCGCGTTCAACCGGCCGACGCTGGTGCTGTCGCACAACAAGACGCTCGCCGCACAGCTGTACGGCGAGCTGAAGTCGTTCTTCCCGAGGAGCGCGGTCGAGTTCTTCATCTCGTACTACGACTACTACCAGCCCGAGGCGTACGTCCCGCAGACCGACACCTACATCGCGAAGGACTCGTCGATCAACGACGACATCGACCGGCTGCGCCTGCGCGCGACGTCGAGCCTGATGGAGCGGGAAGACGTGGTGATCGTGGCGAGCGTCTCCGCCATCTACGGCCTGGGCGACCCGGAGGCGTACCGGCAGCGCCTCGTCACGGCCGCCGTGGGCCAGGAGCTGGCGCGCGACGCGCTGCTCGAGGACCTGGTCGGCGTACAGTACCAGCGCAACGACGTGGCGTTCGAGCGCGGCACGTTCCGCGTGCGGGGCGACACGGTGGAGATCTTCCCCGCATACGACGAGCAGGCGGTGCGCGTCGAGTTCTGGGGCGACACGGTCGAGCGGGTCGCCAAGATCGACCCGCTCACCGGCGACACGATCGTCGAGCTGCCGCGCGCGGCGGTGTACCCCGCCACGCACTTCGTGACGGCGCGGCCCACCATCGAGCGGGCGGTCGTCGCGATCCGCGCGGAGCTGAAGCAGCGGCTCGCCGAGCTGCGGGTCCAGAACAAGCTGCTCGAGGCGCAGCGCCTCGAGTCGCGGACCAACTTCGACATCGACATGCTGCTCGAAGTGGGCCGCTGCACCGGCATCGAGAACTACTCGCGCCACCTGACCGGCCGGGCGGCGGGAGAACGGCCGGCGTGCCTGCTCGACTATTTCCCGCCTGACTATCTCTGCATCATCGACGAGTCGCACCAGACCCTGCCGCAGCTCGCCGGCATGTACGAGGGTGACCGGTCCCGCAAGCAAACCCTCGTGGACTACGGGTTCCGCCTGCCGTCGGCGCTCGACAACCGGCCGCTGCGGATCGACGAGTTCATGGGGCTCGTGCCGCGGATCACCTTCGTGTCCGCGACCCCCGGCGACGAGGAGCTGAGGCTGTCCGGCGGCGTCGTGGTGGAGCAGATCATCCGCCCCACGGGACTCGTGGACCCCGCCGTCGAGGTCCGCCCCGTGAAGGGCCAGGTGGACGACCTGCTGCACGAGATCCGGCTGCGGGAGAAGCAGGGCGAGCGCGTGCTGGTCACCACCCTCACCAAGCGGATGGCCGAGGACTTGACCGACTACCTGCAGCAGCACGGCGTGCGGGTGCGCTACCTCCACTCCGAGATCGACGCCATCGAGCGGGTCGAGATCATCCGGGGCCTGCGGCTCGGGGAGTTCGACGTCCTGGTCGGCATCAACCTGCTGCGCGAAGGCCTCGACCTGCCGGAGGTGTCGCTCGTCGCGATTCTCGACGCGGACCAGGAGGGGTTCCTGCGCTCCGACCGCTCGCTCATCCAGACCGT
>DASWDP010000084.1:0-19053 GCA_036395195.1 Gemmatimonadales bacterium
GCGTTGCCGCACATGGCCGCATGGGAGCCGTCCGAGTTGAAGTAGATCATCCGGACCGCGTCCGGCGCGGAGCCCGGGCTTACGAACACGATCCCGTCCGCGCCGACGCCGGTGCCGCGGGCGCACACCGCCTGGATGTCCTCGGGTGACCAGTCCGCAGGCGCCGAGTGCCGGCCGTCCACCATGACGAAGTCGTTGCCCGACCCCGTCATCTTGTAGATCGGCGTCCCCGCTAGATGCGGCCGAACCAGGCCATCAGCCGGAGCCGCGGCACCATCCACACCGCCTCGCGCACGATGGACCGGTTCATCTTGCTTTGCCCCTCGGTCCGGTCGACGAACACGATCGGGATTTCCTTCAGGGTGAACCCTTTGCGCCATGCCCGCACACTCATTTCGATCTGAAAAGCGTAGCCGTTGGAACGCACCTGCGATAGGTCGATCGCCTCGAGCACGTGCCTGCGAAAACACTTGAAGCCCCCCGTGAGGTCCCAGACGCGGAGCCCCGTGATCCAGCGAGCGTAGATGTTGGCACAGTACGATAATAAGAGGCGCGGCATCGGCCAGTTCACGACCGTCACCCTGCCGCCCAGGTAGCGCGACCCGAGGACCAGGTCGGCGGCGTCGATCGCCTTGAGAAACTCCTTTAAGTGCACCGGATCGTGCGAGAAGTCGGCGTCCATCTCGAACACGTAGGCGTAGTCCCGCTCGAGAGCCCACTTGAAGCCCGTGATGTAAGCCGTGCCCAGGCCGAGCTTTCCCTCCCGGTGGAGCACGTGGAGCCTCGGCTCCTTCTGGGCAAGCGCTTCAACCAGTTGGCCGGTCCCGTCCGGAGAGTCGTCGTCCACCACCAGGATCTCGAGCCGTGGATCCTGGGCGAGCACCTGGGGGACCAGCGTGGGCAGGGTCGCCGCCTCGTTGTAGGTGGGAATGACCACCAGCGCCTTCTCAGCCATGCCGCCGGCGCCGCAACACGAGGGGGGAAACCGCGGCCACGACCACGAGCAGCGCGAGCGATGCGAGCGAGATCGCCTTCCCCGTCTCGTAGTCCCGGGAGCGGAAGGCGAGCTCGACCGCGCGGGCGCCGGCGGGCACCGGCACGGTGATGAGCGTGAAGTCGCCCCGCAGGACCGGCGCCGCGCGGCCGTCCACGGTGGCCTGCCAGTCGCGGTACCAGTTCTCCGCGACGACGAGGTAGCCCGGTGCGGTCGGTGCGGGCTCCAGGGCCACGCTCATGCGCCCCGGCTCCCATGCGGTCACGCTGGCGCGAGCGGGGCTCGGCTCGGGCAGCGCCTTCAGGGGCTCGGGAGTCACCGGCTGGTCCTTGGTGAACAGGACCAGCCGGGAGTGGTCCATCCGCGGGTCGACGAGGGTCGGAATGATGGCGTCGGAGTCGGCCTTGATCGCTCCCGGCACCACCCTGGCGTACGGCGCGGGCGTCGTCCGCTCGAACAGGTTCGCGGGGACGCCGGCCGCCGTCGGGACCGAGTCGAGCACCCGCTTGTATCCCGGGATGGAGTCGGCGTTGCGCGCCCCGGCCGGTACGACGGCGTACCGGACGGCGAACAGATCCCAGAGCTGCAGGTAGCGGAGGTTGGTGTACTGGTTCTTCCCGCCCCACAGCTCGTCGAAGTAGCGCAGCTCGTTGCCGTGGTGGCCGAGCAGCTGCGGGATGTCGAAGGCCATGAGCGAGGCGCCGTTGGCCGGGTACACGCCGAGATCCAGGGCGCGGTACGGCAGCGCGGCGGCCTTGAGCCGCTCGGTCACGGGGTCGGGCCGGTACAGCTCCTTGTGCGCGTTGCTGTACACCCAGAAGTGATGGGCGTTGAACCAGAGGTCGGCACCGACCCCGACCGTCAGTGCGATCGAGAACACCGGCGCCGCGAGCCGTCCGCGCTGCAACAGCAGGGCGAGCGCGGCGACGAGCGCGAGGGCGAGGCCGCTCGTCACCGCCCCGATCGTGATGCCGGACGCCGCCAGCTGGGCGGCGCTCACCCCCTGACTTCCCGCGAGCGATGCGGCCATGGCGCCGAACACGCCCGCCGCGCCGAGCAGCGCCACGACGCCCCCGGCCACGAGCCAGGGCACGACGTGCTTCGACCCCTCTTTCGCCTCGAGCCGCTCGGCGCCGAGCGCGGCGAGCAGCGCGGTCACGAGCGCGACCACGAAAAACGCCATATCGGGAGCCCGCGTCTGCTTCACGTACGGCATCACCGCCCACCAGACCCGGTAAAACGGCGTGTGGGCCCCGAGGCCGACGAGGAGGAACAGCACGCCGCTGCCGCCCAACCAGGCGATGAGCCGGCGCCTGCCCTGCCCTGCGGCCCCGAGCACGGCGAGCGCGATGACGGGCAAGCCCAGATACTGCGAGTGCAGTTTCAGCGGGTTCGAGCCCCAGTAGGTCTCGCGCGACCCCACGAAGTTCTTGAGGAAGAACTCGGGGACGTGCTCCCACGGGATGGCGTACGAGGTGGAGCCGGCGAAGCCGTAGTAGCCCTCCGCCCGGGGGGAGTACGGGAGGTAGTGGTAAAACGGGAGGATCTGGATCATCGCGATCCCGAACCCGACGAATACCGCCCCGAGGGCGAGGGCGAGCCGCAGCGCCCGCTCTCCCGCTTTCGCGCCATGTGCCTCCTCGAGCGTCAGGTACAGCGCGAACAGCCCCGTGGCGATGAGCATGTAGTACGTCATCTGGTAATGCGGCGACAGCAGCGCGAGCCCGACCGCCAGCGCGAGGATGGCGTAGCCACCGGGCTTGCGGTCACGCAGCGCGAACACCAGCCCGATCAGCGCGAGCGGCAGCAGCGTGCTCACGAACAGCTTGCCGTCGTGCCCCGGCGACGGATAGGACGCGATGAACCCCGACAGCTGGTAGGCCACGCCGCCGACGACCGAGCCGGTCCACGACACCTTGAGCAGCCGGAGCAGCCAGTACGTGAAGAGGCCGGCCAGGATGTAATGGATCACGAACCCCAGGTTCATGACCGTCACCGTGGGCAGGACGAGCCGGAGGAACGACGTCGGGTAGAAGATGTCCCCGTGCTGGGCGGCGACGAACGGAAGCCCCCCGAAGATCTCGGGGTTCCACAGCGGCACGTGCCCCAGGCGGTGCCACCATTCCGCGCCCCAGGCGCGGAACGCGTAGCCGGCCGAGTATTGATCGCTCCACGGGCTGGCGAGCCACTTCCCCGCGAGCATCGGCAGGGCCAGGATCGCGATCCAGAGCGTCAAGAGCCCGGCGGCGACGAGATGCGGCCGCTTAGGTTCGTACACCCACATCCTCCTTGGTTCGTCCGGTGATGAGCAGCATGCCGAGCGGCGCGACGGCCTCGCACAGCGTCAGGAGCACGCGCGAGCCGACGCTCAGCGCTACCGCTCCGCCGCTGCCGAGCGACGGCGCGAGCAGGCCGACGAACACCAGCTCGCGCACGCCGATCCCGCCTGGGGCGAACAGCGCCAGCAGGCCCACAATGTAGCCGAGCGCAAACACACCCGTGGCCGTCGTGAGCGGGAGCGCGCCCGGAAGCCCGAGGCCCCGCGCCAGGAGCCAGAACGCGACCCCGTAGGTCACCCAGCTCGCGAGCGTCAGCCCCGCGCTCTCGGCCACCGCGGCGAGCGGCAGGGGCCGGAACTCGGGGCTAAGGCCGAGCGCCCCGGCGAGCCGGCGCGCGCCGCGGTCCCAGGCGAGGAACCCGATCGTCGCGGCGGCGGCGAGCGCGGCCGCGCCGAGGCGCAGGGGAGACGCGGCGGAGGGGGCGGCCGCGACGACGACCGCCACGGCCGAGCCCAGGCCGACCGCCTGAATCGCGAACGCCGAAGCGCCGGCAGCCCACGCCTCGACGCCGGCGCGCTGCGCCAGCACGATCAGGCCGGCGACGCTCCAGATCTTGCCCGGCACGTAGCGCCCGAGGTTCACGAGCAGCCAGATGCGCGCCGCCCGGGCGTAGGCGAGCGGCTGGGCCCACCCCGCGAGGATGCGGCGCCACGACTCGATCTGGATCGCGTAGGTCAGGAACACGACCAGCACCGACAGCGCGATCCATCCCGGTTTGAGGGCCAGCGTCACGTGCAGCGAGCGAAACTCGTCCCAGTTGCGGGCGATCGCGCGCCAGACCATCACCCCCACGACCAGGGCGGCGAGCGCCTGGGCGCCCCAGGAGAGCGATCTACGCATCGAGCGCCTGCCGGTACACCGCCTCGAACCGCTCCGCCACGGCGGCGGGCTCGATGCGGCGCCGCAGCTCGGCGCCGGCGGCCGCGGCGCGCCGCCGGCTCTCGGGGTCGCGGGCCAGCTCGTCGATGGCGCACGCGAGCGCGGCGACGTCGTTCGGGGGGACCAGCCGGCCCGCGCCGGTCGGCGGAACCAGATCCGTCACCCCACCCCCGTCGGTGGTCGCCACCACGGGGATACCGAGCATCAGCGCCTCGGCCGCCGCGAGCCCGAATCCTTCCCCGACCGCCGGGAACGCGAACACGTCCGCATCCCCCAGGACCTCGGGAATGCGCTCCGGCGGGACCGCGCCGGTAAAGCGGGCGTGCGACTCGAGCCCGAGCTCGCGGGCGCGCCGCTCGAGCGCGCCCCGCTCCGGCCCGTCGCCGACGACGGTGAGCGGGAGGGGGGGGGTCCGACCCTCGGCGCGCAGCCGGGCGAGCGCCTCGAGGATCAGGTCGATCCGCTTTTGCTTCGTCAGGCGGCCCACGGTCACGACGCCCCCCCCGCCCCCCCCTCCGGCGTCGGCGCGCGTGAACGCCCGAGTATCGGCGGGCATCGGCTGGATCACGATCCGGCGCGCGTCGAGGCCGGTGGCGCGCGCCACGCGCTCCGCGAGATACGTGGAGACGGCCGTCACCGCCGCGGCACCCCGCAGTACCCGGCGGGCCACGAAGCGCGCCGGCGCCGAGCGCTCGAGCAGCGCGACGTCAGTCCCGTGGAGCGTCACCACGTAGCGGTGCCGCGCCAGCCACGCGCTGACGCCCCCAGGCACCCACCAGTGGGCGTGCACCAGATCGATCCGCTGGTCGCGGCACAGCCGCGCCACCACCTGCGCCTGGCGGGCGACGAGCGAGCCGGCCGCCACGAACCCGAGCGGCGAGCGCGCGGCTTCCGCCATCGTGCCGCGGTACGCCAGCGTCTCCCAGCGCGCCGGTGCGTACCGCACGCGCGTGACCGGTACCCGGTGCCGCAACTCCCGTCCTCCCCTGCCCCCGTCCGCCGGAGCGACGACCTGCACGCCGTGGCCGCGGCCGGTCAGCGCGAGGACCAGCCGCTCGATGAACGCGCCCGCCACGTCGCCCTCCCACCGGGGATAGGCGTGCGTCACGAAGGCGACGTTCAAGTCTTGACGAACCGATAGACGATGGAACGGGCGAGCAGGGCGAACATCGGGATCGGCGGGTGCAGGTAGGTACCGCCGGTCCGCTCCAGCCGGAAGCCGTTCATCTCTCCGAGCCGCGTCATGGTCTGGCGCGTCCACCCGTAGATGTGCCCCTGGCGATCCGGGATCCGGAGCACGTTCCAGATGATCTCCTTGACGTGATACGGGTTCGGCACGGACAGGACCAGCACGCCGCCGGGCCTGAGGACGCGGTTGATCTCGGTGAGGGTCCCGAACGGGTTCGGCACGTGCTCCAGCACCTCGATGCAGAACACGAAGTCGTAGGCGCCGTCGGCGAACGGGATCCCGCGGGAGATGTCCTGGATCAGGACGTCCGGCCCGGCGAACTCGGGGGCGATGTCGATCCCCTGATACCGCACGCCGGCGGGGAGAAAGCGGCGCAGCCCGCCGTCGCGGGCGCCGATGTCGAGCACCGCCGCACCGGCGGGGACCCGCGCGAGCGCCGCCGCCTTGCGGAAGCGCATCCGTTCCTCTGCCGGGGACCGCCAGGCGGTGCGGGCGCTGTAGAACCGGGCGAGATCCGTCACGGCTCCCCCCCTCCACCCCTCCCCCCATCCCCTCTCCCCTTGAGCTGGTCCACCTCCCGCCCGAGGCTCCGCACTTCCTCGCGCATCCCGGCCACCATCTCCCCCACGAACCCGAAGCCGAACAGGATCAGCCCGGCGAGCACGAGCAGCATGATGAGGTTCAAGAGCGGGCGGAACCCCACGCCGTAGACATAGCGCTCGATCAGCGCGTACACGCCCACCGCGAAGCCGAGCAGGAACAGCACGGCGCCGGTGACGCCGAAGAACAGCATCGGCTTGCGGCCGAACCTGAGCTGGAACCAGACCGACAGCAGATCGAGCACCCCGACCGGGATGCGCCCGATCCCGAACTTCGACTTGCCCGCCCGGCGCGGCTGCACCGGCACCGGCCGCTCCGCGAGCCGGAATCCCTGGGACGCGGCGATCACGATCATGAAGCGGTGCCAGTCGGGGCGCGTCGGGAGGCCGTCCATCACCTCGCGGCGGTATGCCTTCACGGAGTTGAGGTCGGTGACCCGGACGCCGAACAGCCAGCGGCACAGGGCGTTGTAGACCCAGGACACGAAGCGCTTCTCGTAGTGCCCCTGCTTGGTACCCGTGACGACGTCGGCCTGCCCCTCGAGGATCGGCGCCACGAGGCCGGGGATGTCGGCGGGGCGGTACTGCAGGTCCGCCGGATAGAACACGAGGATGCGGCCCCGGGCGGCGTCGGCGCCGGACTTGAGGGCGTCGGCGATGCCGCGCTGGCTGCGGTGGGTCACGACCTGCAGGAACGGGTGCTTCGCCGCGAGCTCCCGCAGGGTCTCGGGCGTCGAGTCCCGGCTGCCGTCATCGATCACCACCAGCTCGCAGGCGTACGGCAGCGGCAGCAGCGCCTCGCGCGCCTGGCGCACGAGCTCGGGAAGGTTCTCGGCCTCGTCCTTGGCGGGGACGAGCACGCTCACGTCCGGGGCGACGGCGGGCGTGGCGAGGCTCACAGCCGTTTCCGCATGCGGGCCGGCAGGATGTTCAGCTGGTCGCGGTACTTGGCCACCGTGCGGCGGGCGATCTTCACGCCCTTCTGCGCGAACAGCTCCACGATTTCCTGGTCGGTGAGCGGGTTCTTCGGGTCCTCGTCCGCCACCATCTTTTGGATCTGGGCGCGGATGCTGCGGGCGCTCGCGTCCTCCCCGGTGGTGGTGGACAGGCCGCTCGAGAAGAAGAACTTGAGCGGCAGCAGCCCGCGGGGCGTCTGCACGTACTTCTCGTTCGTCACCCGGCTCACGGTACTCTCGTGCATGCTGATCACGTCCGCCACTTCGCGCAGCGTGAGGGGCTTCAGGTACTCGACCCCCTTGTCGAAGAATTCCCGCTGCCGGTCGACGATGAAGTTCATCACCTTGAGCATCGTCTGACGGCGCTGCTCGATGGCCTGGATCATCCAGTGCGCGCTGTTGAGGCGCTGGTTGATGAAGTCCTTGTTCTCGCCCTGGAACTTCTTCTTGTCGCGGGCGATCTCCTGATAGGTCTTCGAGATCCGGAGCCGCGGCAGCCCGCCGTCGTTCAGGAACACCTTGTACTCGCCGTCGATCTTCTCGACCACGAGGTCGGGGATGATGTACTGGTCACTCCCGGCGGAGTACTGCAGCCCGGGCTTGGGATCGAGCTTGGCGAGCTCGTCGGCGACCTTCTGCACTTCGGCGGCGTCGAGCCCGAAGCGCTTGCCGAGGTCGCTCCAGCGGTGCGCCTTGAGGTCGTCGAAGGCGTCCTTCACGAGCCGGTAGGCGAGGGTGTCGGTCTCCTTGCGCGCCTCGAGCTGCAGCAGCAGGCACTCGCGCAGGTCGCGCGCGCCCACGCCGGGAGGATCGAGCTTCTGGATGAGCTGCAGCATCTCCTCCGCTTCCGCGAGCGTGTACGGCTGCGGCGCCACGTCGCGCTCGGACTCGTCGGCGTGCTGCTGGAGCACCTGGTTCACCCCGCCGACGATCTCCTCGAGGGTGGCGCCCAGGTAGCCGTCCTCCGCGATGTTCCCGATGAATTCTTCGGCGAGGAGCTGCTGGCGCGGCGTGAGGTCGAGCATCCGGACCTGCTCGCGCAGGTGGTCCGAGAGGTCCTTGGTCTCGACCGGGACCGGCTCGACGTACTCGCGGGCCTCGCTCATGTCGCGCGGCGGCGTGCCCTGATCGCTGCCGTCGTCGAGGAGGATGTCCTCCCAGTTGGGCTCGTCGTCTCCTTCGGTCTCCTTCTTCTCCGTGGTGCCGTCCTCGGCGAGCGGGACCTCGGTTTCTTCCTCCGGCTCCACCAGCTCGAGGAAGGGATTGCCGAGCAGCTCCTGCTTGAGATGCTGCTGCAGGTCGAGCAGCGGCATGTACAGCAGGTCCATCGCCTGATAGAGGCGGGGGTTGATCCGCAGCTGCTGGGACAGCGCCGCGTGCTGCTGGAGGCCGGTCTTCATACCGGTTGCGGCTGTGCCAGACGCGCGCGCAGGCGCGCGGTGAGGGTCGGCCCGAGGTAGAGGTTCGCTACCCGGTCGTCGAACACGAGCTCGCGCACGGTGCCCGAGACCTGCACCTTCCCCTCGAACATGATGTACGCGCGGTCCACGATGTCGAGGGTCTGCTCCACGTTGTGGTCGGTGATGAGTACGCCGATGCCGCGGTGGCGCAGGCCGGCCACGATCGTCTGAATGTCGTGCACCGCGATCGGGTCCACGCCCGCGAACGGCTCGTCGAGCAGCATGAACTTGGGCTCGGTGACGAGGGCCCGGGTGATCTCGAGGCGGCGGCGCTCGCCGCCCGACAGCTGGAAGCCCTTCTGGCGCCGCAGATGCTTGATCGCCAGCTCGTCGAGCAGCCGCTCGAGGCGCTCCGCCTGCTCCGCCGCGGAGAGCGACAGCGTTTCCAGGATCGCGCGCACGTTCTCTTCCACGGTGAGCTTGCGGAACACCGACGGCTCCTGCGCGAGGTAGCCGATGCCCAGGCGCGCCCGCCGGTACATCGGCTCGGCGGTCAGGTCCCCCCCGTCGAGCAGGATCCGCCCCCCGTCGGGGCTCACGAGCCCGGTGATCATGTAGAAGGTGGTGGTCTTTCCCGCTCCATTGGGGCCGAGCAGGCCCACGATCTCTCCCTGCTCGAGCCGCACGCTGACGTCGTTCACCACGCGGCGGCCCTTGTACACCTTCACGAGGCCGTGCGCCTCGAGCAGGCTGCCGCCGGTCACGGCCGGGTGCTCCCCGCTCGCCGACTCGGCCCGCGCCAGCGCCCGCTCGGCGGCATCCAGCAGGCGGTCCGCGGCGGCCGCCCGATCGGCGCCGAGCTCGCTCCACGCCTCGGCCGTGAACCCAATCGGCGCGTCGTCGCTCAGGACGCCGACGGGATACGTGACCACCTTGAGCAGCGCGAGCCGCGGCAGCATGGACGTGCGGAGGCTCGTGCGGAACTCCTCGACCGACAGCCCGCCCAGCTCGGGGAGGCTCGCTCCCTGCGAGCGGGCGCGGAGCTTCAGGAACTCCTCGCGATACGCTACCGACAGGTCGCCGAAGGCGGCGTGGCCGTGCGCGTCCGCCACGCGGGCCAGCGCCGCGGCGGCGAGCGGGAGCGACGAGTCCCGGGCGGCGAGGAGATCGACGATCATGGGCGCGGCGGTTGCTTGGCGGTGGTGTCCGCGGGGGCGGGCGGCTGCGGCTCGAGCTGCACGCCGTCCGCCCGGCCGCCTACGATCACCCGGTCGATCCGGTCGTCCTTCAACGCGATGTCGATCGTCCTCCCGCGCGAGTAGTTGAGCGACGGACCGGTGGTGGAATCGCGCTCGTTGTAGAGGTGCGTGAACGAGCGGGCGGCGCCACGGGCGACGAGCGTCCGCAGCTTGCTCTTCGGCCGCCCGCTCGAGTCGGGCTCCTGCGCCCACCGGGCCGTGAGCGAGTCGCCCGCGATCCAGTTCAGCTCGGCGGTCGCGGACGAGTCCTTCTTCGACGTGGAGAACGCGTGCCCGAACGCGCGGGCTTCGGTGAGCACCTCGTCCGGGAGATCGAGCGCGAGCGAATCGGCCTGGATCGTGTACAGCGTCGACACGGCCTTCGCGTGGGTCGAATCGCGCGGACCCCAGGCGAGGGCCTGCTGCAGCTTCCGGCGATCGATGTGCAGATGGATCGTGTCCGCCGTCAGCTTCCAGTCGGATCCCGTGGCGACGCCGTTGCCGAGCGCCTTGACCAGCCGCACCTCCCGCCCCTCGAGCGCGAGCTCGATCCGCGTCCCGGTGAGCGTGTAACTGCGCGCACCCTTCCCCTCGACCCGCGGCTTGCCGACCAGCAGCGCGACGCCGCGTGTCTGGTCGAGCTGCATCGAATCGCCGCGCGCCGCGAAGTCGCTGCGGTCGATCGTGACCCGTCCCCCGCCCCACATGCGATCGTTGCCCTTGAACCGCACCCGGTCGGCGACGATGAGGTACGGCTCTCCCGAGTCGGCGGCGGCGCGGTATTCGATCGTCGGGCGGCTCGACGCGTACATCTCGAGCGTGTCCCGCACGCCCTGCACGGCGCGATAGTAGGTCAGGTTCGGCCCGCGCAGCACGGAGCCGGTGTTGCGGTTCACCGCGACGACGTCCTTGTGCGCTTCCAGCCGCTCCTGCCGCAGATAGTACGAGGCGTTGGCGGCGTCGAGCGTGATCGCCGCGTCGCGGATGTGGACCTGGTTCGCCTTGCCGATCATGTCGAACCGGCCCGTGCTCGCGAACCAGGCTACGCTGTCAGCGGCGAGGGTGCTCTCCGTGCCTTCGCAGTGCGCCAGCACGCCGCCTCCGGCAAAGACGTTCGTCTCGCCGCGCCGCACCTCGACCTGCCGTGCCTGCCGCCCGACCGAGTCGATCACGACCTTGCACGGCCGGCCGGCGGCCGCCGTGTCGGCGGGAGCCGCGGGCTGCTGGACGAGCGCGACGAAGAGGGCGGCGGCCATCATTGGTTCGGCAGCGTGAACTTCCCGCCCGTGCCCTTCGGGCGGATCGCCGTCACGACCTTGAAGTCCGGGTCCGACGTGAAGCCCTCGCCTTCGATGTGCCGGTTGGTCTCGTCGAACACGAAGGGGTGGTCGGAGTACACCTGGTTCCGGGCTTGGCTGTAGCGCAGCACCTCCGTCCGCAGCGTCGCCCCGTCGGTCCGCACGACCACCACGCTGCCCCGGGCCTCCATGTCGCCGTTGCGCCAATGGTACGTGCCTTCCCGCGACGTGAGCGTCGAGGTCTCCGCGCCGCGCGGGTCGTAGAACGTGATGCGCACGTTGCGCAGCTCGGCGACCTGCACGGGGGAATAGAAGTACGCCGTGTCGGCGTGCACGTGGGCGCGCTGGATCCCGTCGTCGGTCACGTAGTGCGACATGTTGAGCAGTACCTGATCGGCGGAATCCGCCGCCGCGATCGTCGCGGTCGGCCTGATGCCGGAGTCGCAGGCCCCGGCCGCCACCCCGCCCATGACGGCGTAGCACAATACGGCGTACCACGGTACTGCGTGACGTCTATGCGTGACGCTCTCGCGCGACGCCTTTTTGCACTTCACGCCGCCCCCGCCTTCATGAGGTCGTGCAGATGGACGATGCCCACCACGCGGCGGCCGCCGTCCAGGACCGGCAATGCCATGATCCCGTGCCGCTCCATCACCTGCACGGCGGCGCCGGCCAGCTCGTCCGGAGCCGTGGTCTTCGGCGTCCGGGTCATCACGTCCCCCACCGGCATGTCGAGAAACCGGTCCGTCCTCTCCATGACGCGCGTCAGGTCGCCCGCCGTGACGACCCCCACGAGGCTCCCGGCCGGGTCCACCACCGCCACCGTGCCGCGCTTCTCGGCCAGGAGCACCACGCATTCGCGCATCGGGCGGTCCGGGCCGAGGGTGGGCAGATCGCGTGTCAGCATGACGTCGGCGACGCGCAGCAGGAGATTGCGCCCCAGGGTCCCGCCTGGATGGAGCGCGGCGAAGTCCTCGCGCCGGAAGCCCTTGACTTCGAGCAACGTCACGGCGAGGGCGTCGCCGAGGGCGAGCGCCGCGGTGGTGCTGGCCGTCGGCGCGAGGGTCTCGGCGCAGGCTTCCTCGGCGACGCTGGCGTCGAGCACCACGTCGGCCTGCCGCGCGAGCACCGAGTCGGGATCCCCCGTGATCGCGATGAGCGGCACGCCCAGCCGCTTGAGCTGATTGACCAGCCCGAACAGCTCGTCCGACGTCCCGCTCTTCGACAGCAGGATCGCCACGTCGCTCCGGCCGACGATGCCGAGATCCCCGTGCAGCGAGTCCACGGGGTGGAGGAACGATGCCGCGGTCCCGGTGGACGTGAACGTGGCGGCGATCTTCCGGGCGATGAGGCCGGACTTCCCCACGCCGGAGACGATCAGCCGGCCCGAGGCCTCCCCGAGCAGGCGCACCGCCGCCGCGAAGGCGGGCCCCAGCCGCTCGGCGACCCGTCGGATCGCCTCCGCTTCGAGGGCCAGCACCCGGCGGCCGCGCTCAACGAGGTCGGAGGGGGGGAACTCCGTGCGCGACATCGCCACGCTCCAGAAAGTACTTCGTGACCAGGCCCTGCCATTCGCCGCGGGCCTTGAGGATGAGCTCGGCCACTTCACGGACGGCGCCTTCCCCACCGCGGGCGGTCGTGACCACACGCGCGGCAGCCTTCACTTCAGCGACGGCGTTCGCGACCGCGATGGGGAGTGCGGCGCGCGTGAGCAGCGGCAGGTCGGCGAGGTCGTCGCCCACGAACGCACACTCACCCCAGGCGATCCCACGACGCTCGAGCAACGCCTCAAACGGCTCGAGCTTCCGTCCGCGGCCGTCGGGATCCTGGATCACTTCCTCGACTTCAAGCTCGCGCGCTCGGATCAGCGTCGCCTCGGCGCTCCGGCCGCTGACGAGGGCTATCGCGATCCCCGCCCCGCGCAGCAGCCAGGAACCCATGCCGTCCTGGCTCTGAAACCGCTTGAGCTCAACGGGGTGCCCGCCGATCATGCCGACGTACAAGCCGCCGTCGGTGAGCACGCCGTCGACGTCGAAGCCGACGAGTTTCAGGCGGCGGGCGACGGCGGCGTCAAGCACGGACCGCCTCCCTGGCCCGGTGCCACACGTCCAGCGCCACGCTCACGATACCCGCCAGCTGGTCCAGCGGGACCATGTTCGGTCCGTCCGACGGCGCGCGGTCGGGGTCGGGGTGGGTCTCGAGGAAGAAGCCGTCGGCTCCCGCGGCGGCGGCGGCGTAGAGCAGCGGCGGGATGAACCCGCGCAGGCCGCCGCTCGAGCCCTCGGGGCCCTGCCCCGGCTGCTGCACCGAATGCGTCGCGTCGTACACCACCGGCACGCGGCACGCGGCGCGCAGCCGCGTGAAGTTCCGCATGTCCACGACCAGGTCGCCGTACCCGAAGAACGTGCCCCGCTCCGTCACCGCGACCTCCGGAGCGCCGCCCGCACGCACCTTCTCCACCGCGCCCGCCATGCCCTCGGGGGACATCCACTGTCCCTTCTTCACGTTCACCGCGCGACCGGCCCGGCCCGCCGCGACCAGCAGATCGGTCTGCCGGCACAGGAACGCGGGGATTTGGAGCACGTCCGCGACGCGGGCGGCGGCGGGCACGTGCGCCGCCTCGTGCACGTCGGTGAGGATCGGGAGCCCGGTGGCTTCCCGCACCCGGGCGAGCGCTTCGAGGCCCGGCTCGAGCCCCGGGCCGCGCGGGCCCTTCAGCCGGGAGCGGTTGGCCTTGTCATACGACGCCTTGTAGATCACCGGCACTCCGAGCCTCGCCCCGAGCTCGGCGAGCGCCTCGCCGACCCGGACGTTCAGGTCGTCGGACTCGACGACGCAGGGCCCCGCGATGAGGAACGGGGCGGCTCCGAAGTGCTGGGCCATGTCAGTCGTGGAGACCGGCGAGCTCGGAGGGTCGCTCCGTCTCGGCGGCCACCCCCTTGGCGCGGCGCTGCTGGCGCGCCGCCCCCACGAACCCCGCGAACAGCGGGTGCGGGCGCGTGGGTCGGGATTTCAGCTCGGGGTGGAACTGGCAGCCGACGAACCACGGGTGGTCCGGCAGCTCGATCATCTCGACCAGCGAGCCGTCGGGCGAGAGGCCGGAGCAGCGCATCCCGTATTCGGCGAGCACGTCGCGATACGCGTTCGACACCTCGTAGCGGTGCCGGTGCCGTTCGCTCACCTCGAGGGCGCCGTACACCTGGGCCACGCGCGAGCCGGGGCGCAGCTTGCAGGGATAGGCGCCGAGCCGCATCGTGCCGCCCATTTCCTGGATGCCTTCCTGCGAGCGCATCAGCGCGATCACCGGATTCTCACACTCGGGCTCGAACTCGCTCGAATTGGTGTCGGCCAGCTTGACGACGTTGCGGGCGAACTCGATGATCGCGGTCTGCAGCCCGAGGCAGATCCCGAGGAACGGCAGCTTGTGCTCCCGTGCCCAGCGGATGGCCTCGAGCATGCCCTCGACCCCGCGCACGCCGAAGCCGCCGGGCACGAGCAAGCCGTCGTAGGTGCCGAGCAGCTCGCCCGCGGTCTCGTGGTCGGTGAAGCGGTCGGAGGCGATCCAGTCGATCTGCGCGCCGCAATCGTTTGCGATGCCGCCGTGCACCAGCGCTTCGTGGATGCTCTTGTAGCTGTCCGCGAGCTCGGTGTACTTCCCCACCACCGCGATCTTCACCCGCTCCGACGGCCGCAGGATCTTCTCGACCATCGCGGCCCACGGCCGGAGATCGGGCTCTTTGGTCTCGAGGTGGAGCCGGTGGCACACCTCCTTGTCGAGTCCCTGCTCGTGCAGCTTGAGCGGGATCTCGTAGATCGACTTGACGTCGGGGCTCTCGACGACGCAGCCGAAGTCCACGTTGCAGAACTGGGAGATCTTGCGCTTCAGCTCCTCGGAGAGCGGCCGCTCGGTGCGACACACCAGGATGTCGGGCTGGATCCCGATCTGCATCAGCTCGCGCACGGAGTGCTGCGTGGGCTTGGTCTTGAGCTCGGCCGTGGCGGCGATGAAGGGGACGAGGGTGAGGTGGATGAACAGCGTGTTGTCGCGGCCGACCTCCTGGCGGAACTGGCGGATCGCCTCGAGGAACGGCAGCGACTCGATGTCGCCGACCGTGCCGCCGATCTCCGTGATCACGACGTCGTGGTCCGGGGCGAGCCGGCGGATCGACGCCTTGATCTCGTCGGTGATGTGCGGGATCACCTGCACCGTGGAACCGAGGTACTCGCCGCGCCGCTCCTTCGTGATCACGGCGAGGTAGATCCGCCCCGTCGTCACGTTGTTCACCTGCGACAGCGAGCGGTCGATGAAGCGCTCGTAGTGCCCGAGGTCGAGGTCGGTCTCCGCCCCGTCGTCGGTCACGTACACCTCGCCGTGCTGGAACGGCGACATCGTGCCCGGATCGACGTTGATGTAGGGGTCGAACTTCTGGATCGTCACGTGCAGACCGCGCTCCACCAGCAGCCGGCCGAGCGAGGCCGCTGCGATGCCCTTGCCGAGGGAACTCACCACGCCGCCGGTCACGAAGATGTACTTCGTCGAACTCACGGACTCACCTCCCTCAGTTGGCGGGTCAGCTGGGCTTCTGCGTATTTGAGATCGTCCGCGGTGTCCACCCCCGGCGCCGCGGCGCCCGGCAAGAGCGCCACGCCGATCGGGATCCCGTGGAGCAGCGGGCGCAGCTGCTCCAGGCGCTCCCAACGCTCCTCGGGAACGCTCGGCAGCCGCACCCAGCGCTCGAGCGCCTCGCGCGTGTAGGCGTAGACGCCGACGTGCTGGTGATAGACGACGTCACCGGCGCCGTCGCGATCGAACGGGATCGGCGCCCGGGAGAAATACACCGCTCGCCCCCCGGCGTCGGTCACGACTTTGACCCGGCTCGGATCGCCCGCGAGGGCCGGGTCGAGAGAGCCTGCGGCCGTTCCGATCGGGTCCCCGGCGCGCACGCGCGCCACGGCGCCGCGCAGCGCGTCGAGCGCCACCAGCGGCTCGTCGCCCTGCACGTTCAGAATCAGGTCGAAATCTTTAAAGGGTTTGTTGCCAATGACTTCCGCCACGCGCTCGGTGCCCGATTGATGCTCCGGCGACGTGAGCACCGCTGCGTATCCCGCCCGCTCCACTACGGCGACGATCTCCCGCGCGTCGGTCGCGACCACCCAGCGGTCACACACACCGGCCTCCGCGACACGTCGGACCACCCAGAGGATGAGGGGTTCACCTGCCAGGGGCAGCAGGGGCTTCTTCGGAAGGCGGCTGGAGCCCAGCCGCGCCGGGATGACGCCGAGGACGGGCACGGGGGAACATACAAAATCCGTGCCGTGGCGTCTAGCCCTGGGCGGGGCGCGCGGCACGGCTCCTGCTGGCGGCGGCTAATCCGCCACGCGGGCGACCCGCAGGAAATTGCCGAGCAGCCGCTTCCCGTGCTCGGTCCCGATCGATTCGGGGTGGAATTGGACCCCGTAGATCGGATAGCGGCGGTGCTTCATGGCCATGATCTCGGCCTCGGGCGGGCGGTCGGCGCTCCACGCCGTGATCACGAGGTCTTTGGGCAGCGAGCGCGGCTCGACGACGAGCGAGTGGTAGCGCATGCCCGTGACCGGGCTGGGGATGCCCTCGAACAGCTCGTCCTCCTCGTGCATCACCTCGCACGTCTTGCCGTGCATGAGCCGGTCGGCGCGCACCACCCGGCCCCCGAACGCCTCACCGATCGCCTGATGGCCGAGACACACCCCGAGGACCGGCACCCGGCCCGCCAGGGCCTTGACGAGCGGCACGAGGATCCCCGCTTCGCCGGGCGTGCGCGGGCCGGGCGAAAGCACGGCGGCCGTGGGTTTGAGGGCGAGCACCTCCTCGACGGTGAGCGCGTCATTGCGGTACACCACCGGCTCGGCACCCAACTCCCCGAAGTACTGGACGAGGTTGTAGGTGAACGAGTCGTAGTTGTCGAGGACGAAGAGCATGGGAGGAAATCTAGCGTCGCTCCCACTCGTCGAGCGAGCGCGGCCAGTCCTGCTTCAGAAGCCGGGAGAGCGAGCGGTCGGCGAGCAGCCGCCCGTCCGTCTGGCAGGTGGCGCAGTAGTTCACCTCGTTCTCCGCGTAGCGGATCCGCTGCACCGGCGACCCGCACGCGGGGCACGGCTGCCGGAAGCGGCCGTGCACCGCCATCCCGTCGCGGAACGCCGTGACCTTCTCCGGGAACGCGTCCCCGGTCTCGGCCCGCAGCCGCTCGATCCAGCGGGTCAGCGTCTCCCGGGTCGCGCGCCACAGCCGCTCGATCTCGTCCGCGCCGAGCTTCGTCGTGAAGCGGAGCGGTGAGAGCCGCGCCGCGTGCAGGATCTCGTCCGAATAGGCGTTGCCGATGCCGTCGAACAGGCGCGGGTCGGTGAGCGCACGCTTGAGGGTATGAGACTCACGCGTCAGGGCCGCGTAGAATTGGTCCAACGGGGCGCTCAACACGTCCAGTCCCCCGGGGTCGTGGGCGGCGAGGGCCTTCGCCCCCCGCACGACGTGCAACGACGCCCGATGCTTCGTCCCCGCCTCGGTGAGGACCAGCGTGCCGTGCGCGAAGTCGAAGGCGGCGAGCCCGCTGCGCCGCGGGATGGGCGCGCCCGGCGGCTTCCAGTGCAACCGCCCCGCGATCATCAGGTGCAGCACCGCGAAGTACTCGCCGTCGAACGCCAGGACGATGCGTTTCCCCAGCCGCCGAGTGGCTCGCACGGTGCAGCCCGCGAGGTCCACGACGGGCGGGTCCGCCGTGCGGAGCAGGAACGGGCTGGGGATGCGGACCCGCTCGAGTGGCCGCCCGACAACGCGAGGGGCGAGCGCGTGCAGGTAGAGCGCGATGTCGGGCAACTCGGGCATAGTCGAGGGGTTGGGGGCTAGGGGCTCGCGGCTCGGGAGTGCACCCCTAATCCCGAACCCCTAGCCCCGAATCCCCAGTTCACGCCCGCGGATGATAGCTCTTGTGCACCGTGCGCAGGTAGTCGCGATCGACGTGCGTGTACAGCTGGGTGGTCGCGAGGTCCGCATGCCCCAGCATCTCCTGGACGGCCCGCAGATCCGCCCCGCCTTCCAGGAGATGCGTGGCGAAGGTGTGCCGCAGCGTGTGCGGGGTCACGCGTTTGGTCAGTCCCGCGAGGCGCGCGGCGCGCTTGATGATGGTCCACGCCCCCACGCGCGACAGCGGCGTGCCCCGCGCGTTGAGGAACAGGACGCCCCGCCCCTTCCCCCGGTCGAGGCGCGGCCGGATCTCGCGGGCGTACAGGGCGACGGCGCCCAGCGCGCGCCGGCCCACCGGCACGATCCGTTCTTTCGAGCCCTTGCCGAAGATCCGCGCCAGGCCGTCCTCGTACAGGATGTCCTGGAGCCCGAGCCCGACGAGCTCCGAGACGCGCGCCCCGGTCGCGTAAGCGAACTCGAGCAGCGCGCGGTCGCGGATCGCCAGCGGCTCGTCGGTGTTGGGCGCCGCGAGCAGCCGCTCCACGTCGGCGACGCTGAGTACGGCGGGCAGCTTGCGCCACTGGCTCGGCGACTCGAGCCGTTCGCTCGGATCGCGCGCCGCGTGCCCTTCCCCGACCAGAAACCGGTAGTACGTGCGCACCGCCGAGATCTGGCGGCGGATGGTGGCCGGCGCGAGCCCCAGGTCCTTCAGGTCGTAGATGAATTCGCGTAGCTGCGCCGCCGTGATCTCGTCCGGCCGGCGGGCACCCTTGGACGCCGCGTGGCGGACGAGCCGGCGGATGTCCCGGAGATAATTCGCGACGGTGTGCCCGCTGTTCCCGGCCTCGAGGGCGAGGTAGTCCTGGAATTGCTCCAGCTGGAACGGGCGATCGGGATCCGTCGATGACATGTGAGTAGCCATGGTCGTTTATCCGCGCCCTGAGAGGGCGCGCTCGGCCGGGGTCGCGCCCTTACAGGGCGCACGTCGCGCCGAGCCCGGGCTCTCAGCCCGGGGATTTCCCAACGGCATCCCTCCCGTACTCCTTTCGTCTAGATCCACCGCCGCACCCGCGCCTTGTAGGTCCGGTACTCCTCGCCGAATTTCGCCTCGAGGTACGCTTCTTCACGCGCGATCACGTGAGTCTGCACGAGCGCGATCACGGCCGGCAGCAGCAACAGCGGCCACAGCGAGTTCACGAGCAGCGCGAGGCCGAGATAGAGCGC
>DASWDP010000085.1:0-30681 GCA_036395195.1 Gemmatimonadales bacterium
CTCATCGTCACCGTCATCGCGCTGGACGGCGAGTCACACTGGTTCGAGGGGGCGCAGCTGCTGGCGCTGTACGCGCTCATCGCGATCGCCGTGTGGTTTATTTGACACCCGGGTCTGAGCGGCCTAAGTTTAGGCGCGCTCGACCCTTACGCGAGGAGCCAGGTGCGCGGGACGCGCCCGACGATACTGTTTTTCTCGCCGGCTGGCCGTAAGGTGCCCGATTTCCTGGCGCACTGGGTCGAGGGCAAAGGGCTGACCATTCTCCCCGTGCCCGAGCCGCACGAGGTCGAACAGCGCGTACTGCGCTCGCTCCCGGCGCTGGTGGTGATCGACGCCGACGGGGGCCCGCAGGGGTTGCAGCTGTGCACCCGGCTCAAGGCCGATTCGTACTCGGCGATCGTCCCGCTGGCGGTGCTGACGAGCCGCCACACCACCGATCGCGTGCAAGAGTGGTTCACGGCCGGGGCGGACGAGGTCATCACGCCGCTGTTCGAACCCGCCGAGCAGGCGAGCCGGCTCGACGGGCTCCTGACGCGGACGGCGCGGGACGTCGCCGTCAACCCGTCCACGCGGCTGCCGGGTACCACGGAGATCGAGCGCGAGATCCGGCGGCGGATGGAAAAGGGCGAGCTGTTCGCCGTGTGCTACGCCGATCTCGACCACTTCAAAGAGTACAACGACCGCTACAGCTATAACGACGGCGATCGGGTCATCTACATCCTCTCGCGCATCCTGCACGATGTCGTGAAAGGCATGCTGGGCGCCCGGGGGTTCATCGGACACATCGGCGGCGACGACTTCATCTGCGTCATCCCCGTGGACGCGATTCCCGATGTGTGCGGCGAGGTGCTCGAGGTCTTCGACACGCTGATCCCGTACCAGTACAACGAGCAGGACCGGCGTGCGGGGTACTACTTCGGCAAGGACCGGCGCGGCCAGCTGCACCGGGTGCCTTTGATGACGCTGTCGATCGGCATCGTGACCAACCAGCACCGGCGCTTCGCGCACCCGGCTCAGGTGAGCGAGCTGGCCACGGAAATGAAGAGCTATGCGAAGACGCAGCCGGGATCGGTGTTCGTCGTCGACCGGCGGCACGATCCGGAGCTGGACGACGAGGCCGGCGCGAGGTAGCGGGAGCAGAGGGGGAGCGTGAACGTCACCTGTCCGTCGTGCGAGACCGTGTATCGCGTGGACCCCGCCAAGGTCCCCGCGGGCGGGGTGCGGGCGCGCTGCGCGGTGTGCAGCAACGTGTTCCCGGTGAATCCACAGGGCGGAGCCGCGACGCCGCCCCCCGTCACAGCGGCCCAGCGGGCGCCCGCTGCTCCGGGGGGCGGCGTCGCGGCTCCGGCACCGGCGCCGCCGCGCCCGCCGGCGATGCCGCGGTTCTCAGGGCCGGCGGCTTCGCCGCCCGCCCCCCGGACGGCCCCCGCGCCCCCCGCGCCCCCCGCGCCGCGCGCGCCCCCGGCGCCCCCGGCGCCGCCCGCGCCCCCCGTGCGCCCGGCGGCCCCGGCGCCGCCGCGTCCGGCCGGGGCTCCCGCGGCGCCCACGATGCGGCCCGCGGCACCGCGCGCTGCTCCCCCCGGCCCCCCGCGCCCCCCCGGCCCCCCCGCCCCCCCTGCGACGCCGGCGGCGCCGGGGCAGCGGATGACGGGTCCGCTGCGCCCGGTGAACCCGTTCATGATCCAGGATCCTAAGCAGAAGGCGCGGCGGCTCGCACGCGCGCTCGTCTCGGATCTGGTGGTGTACCATCCCGAGAAGCGGCAGCAGGGGCTGCGCGACGGCACGTTGCCGCAGCTCTTCAAGGACGAAATCGCAAAGAGCTGGCAGGAGTACGTCGAGCAGATCGGCGCCGACCTGGCGAAGAGCACGCCGTTTTGGAGCGAGGCGTTGAACGAGATTCTCGCCGGGGGCAACAAGATCTTCTGAGACTGGTGCGGGGCGTCCTAACCCGTTATATTTTCTAGCAGTTAGAGCCGCCCTGCGGGAGCCCCGGGGGCGGCTCATTTTCCTACATAGCGAGCTGACGCGAGCGACACATCGTGGCCCTTTCTGACCGATTCGCCGAATTCGACCGCCGTCTCACCGAGCTACGGAGCTTTCTTTGACGTAGATGCGAAGACCAAGCGCCTGGCCGAGCTGGAGCACGCCATGGCGGAGGGCAGTATGTGGGCCGACCAGGAGCGGGCGCGTCAGGTCGTGGACGAGGTGAAGTCGCTGAAGCGCTGGGTCGAGCCGTACCTGGCGCTCCGCAAGCGCCTCGATGACGCGCGCGACCTGAACGAGCTGCTCGAGGCGGAGTCCGAGGTGGACCTGGCGCTGCAGCGGCAGCTCGAGCAGGAGGCGGACGGAATCGCGGCACAGCTCGAGGCGCTCGAGCTGCAGAACATGCTCCAAGGTCCCGACGACGCGCGTGACGCCCTCCTCACGATCCACCCGGGCGCGGGCGGGACGGAGTCTCAGGACTGGGCCGAGATGCTGATGCGCATGTACACCCGCTGGGCCGAGCGACACGGCTTCAAGGTCGAGCTGCTCGATCTGCTCGAGGGGGAGGAAGCGGGGATCAAGTCGGTCGACCTCCAGGTCAGCGGGCGGTACGCCTACGGCCTGCTTAAGGCGGAGAAGGGAGTGCACCGCCTGGTGCGCATCTCGCCGTTCGACGCGCAGTCGCGCCGCCATACGTCGTTCGCGTCGGTGTTCGTCTATCCGGTGGTGGACGAAGACATCGAGATCGAGATCAACCCGGACGACCTGCGCATCGACACGTTCCGCGCGTCGGGGAAGGGCGGACAGCACGTCAACAAGACGTCGTCGGCGGTGCGCATCACGCACTTGCCCACGAACATCGTCGTGTCGTGCCAGCAGGAGCGCAGCCAGTTCAAGAACAAGGCGACGGCGCTCAAGATGCTCAAGGCGCGCCTGTACGAGCGCGCCGTGGCGGAGCGGGAGGCGAAGAAGGCCGAGGTGGACAAGCAGAAGACCGACATTTCGTGGGGCAACCAGATCCGGTCGTACGTGTTCCAACCGTACACGATGGTGAACGACCATCGCACCGAGCTGAAGGTCGCCGACGTCCACCGGGTGATGGACGGCGATCTCGACCCGTTCATCGAGGCGTATCTCAAGCGCTTCGGGAGCAAGGCGGCGTGACGAGCTTCGTCGAGGCGGCGCGGCGCGAGAAGCTCGCGGAGCTGGTGAAGCGGGGCGTCGCGCCGTTCGCCTACCGCTTCGACCGCACGGGCACCGCCCGTGCGGCGCTCGAGGGGTTCAAGGACGACGACGCGACGGTGCACCGGCTCGCGGGGCGCCTCGTCCTGCTGCGGCCGATGGGGAAGACGACCTTCGGTCATCTCGAGGACCGCTCCGGGAAGATTCAGGTCTACTTCAGGGTCGATGACGTCGGCGCAGACCAGTACGAGGTCGTGAAGTTGCTCGACCTGGGCGACGTGGTCGGCGTCGAGGGCCCGCTGTTCCGCACCAAGACCGGCGAGGTCACCGTACGGGTGAAGCGCCTCACCCTGCTCGCCAAGTCGCTCCGCCCGTTGCCGCTCGGCAAGGAGGACGCGCAGGGGGTGCGGCACGGCGAGCTCTCGGATCCCGAGCTGCGCGCCCGGCAGCGCTACGCCGACCTGGCGGTGCATCCCGAGGTGCGGGAGCTGTTCCGGCTGCGCGCCCAGGTCGTGAGCTACGTCCGGAAGTTCTTCGACGCCCGCGGCTATCTCGAGGTCGAGACCCCGGTGCTCCAGCCAGTCTACGGGGGCGCCACGGCGCGCCCGTTCAAGACGCACTATGAAGCGCTCGATGCCACGTTCTACCTCCGCATCGCCGACGAGCTGTACCTGAAGCGCTGCATCGTGGGCGGGCTCGAGAAGGTGTACGAGATCGGGCACGACTTTCGGAACGAAGGGCTGTCACGGTTCCACAACCCCGAGTTCACGATGGCGGAGTGGTACGAGGCGTACGCCGATTACGAGGTGATGCTGCGGCTCACCGAGGAGCTGCTCGCGGGGATGGTGCAGGAGCTGTTCGGCAGCCACACGCTCGAGCGCCACGGCGCCACGCTCTCGTTCGCGCGGCCGTTCGCGCGCAAGGACTACTACACCCTCGTGCGGGAGACGGCGGGAGTCGATCTCGCGCGCGCCGGCGACGCCGAGCTGCGCGCCGCGCTCACGCGAAAGGAAGTTCCGGAGGCCAACCAGCTCTCCGGCGCGAAGCTCGTGGACGAGGTCTTCAAGAACTACGTGGAGCCGACGCTGGTGCAGCCGACGTTCGTGCTGGATTATCCGGTGGCGCTGTCGCCCCTCGCCAAGCTCAAGCGGGACGATCCGACCCGCGTCGAGCGCTGGGAGCTGTTCATCCACAAGCGCGAGATCGCGAACGCCTTCAGCGAGCTGAACGACCCGGAGGAGCAGCGGCGACGCTTCGAGCAGCAGGCGGGCCTGCGCGCCGCGGGCGACGACGAGGCGCAGGTAGTCGACGAGGACTTCCTGCGGGCGCTCGAGTACGGCATGCCGCCGACGGGCGGGGTGGGCATGGGCATCGATCGGCTGTTGATGATTCTCGCGGACCAGACCAACATCCGCGACGTCATCCTCTTTCCGATGCTGCGCCCCGAATGATCTCGCGTCTCGAGCTGGGCATCGCCCTGCGCTACCTGCGGAGCCGCCGCGCGTCGCGGCTGCTTTCCATCATCACGGTCATCGCCGTCGGCGGCGTGACGGTGGGCGTGATGGCGCTGGTGGTGGTACTGGGCGTGATGAACGGGCTGCAGGCGGACCTGCGCGACAAGATCCTCGTCGCCAATCCGCACCTCCGCGTGCTGACCTACGGCGAGGGCCTGCGGCTCGAGGACTGGCACAAGGTGCTCGCGGAGGTGCGTCGCACCACTGGGGTCGAGGCCGCGGCGCCGTTCGTGCTCACCCAGGGACTCATCTCCGCCGGCCACGACTACGCGGAGGGCGTCGTCGTGTACGGCGTGGATGCCGACACGGGCCGCCGCGCCGTCACGAGCTTCGCCCGCCACTTCACCAAGGGCGACCTGAGCTTCAAGGCCGCCCGCCCGGACGTCGAGGGCGGGATCGCCCTCGGCGTCCGGCTGGCGTCCAAGCTGTCCGCCTTCCCGGGCGATGTCGTGACGCTCGTCGCCCCCGCCGGGGCGCGCTTCAACCCGAGCCTCGGCGCGTACGTTCCCCAGTTCCACCGCTACGAGGTCACCGGGATCTTCGATACCGGCATGTTCGAGTACGACAACAGCTACGTCGCTCTGGACCGCAAGGCCGCGCAGCGCTTCGCCGGGCTCGACACCGCCGTGACCGGGATCGAGGTCCGGCTGGGCGATCCGTGGCAGGCGCGGACCGCCGCGCTCCAGCTCGAGACCCAGCTCGGATACCCGTATCGCGCGCTCGACTGGCAATCCCAGAACGCGTCGCTCTTCTCCGCGCTCAAGCTCGAGAAGCTCGCGATGGCCCTCGTGGTGTTCCTGATCTGCGTGGTGGCCGCGTTCAACGTGGTCGGCACGCTCACGATGGTCGTCCGCGACAAGACGCGGGAGATCGGGATCCTGCTCGCGATGGGGCTCCGGCAGGCGGCGATCCGCCGCATCTTCCTCGCGCAGGGGGTCATCATCGGGCTCACGGGGACCACGCTCGGTGTGGTCCTGGGGCTCGTGCTGGGCGGCATGGTGAACCGCGGCCACTGGATCCCGATCGACCCGTCGATCTATTTCATCGACCACCTGCCTGTTCATACCCAGCCGCTCGACGTCCTGCTGGTGGTGCTCGCGAGCCTCGTCGTCGCGACGCTCGCGCCGCTCTATCCCGCGCTCCAGGCCGCGCGGCTCGAGCCCGTGACGGCGATCCGCTACGAATGACCGCGCTGCTCGAGGCCCGGGGGATCCGGAAGGTGTTCGCCGGCGGCGACGGCCAGCCCCTGGAGGTGTTGCGGGGCGTGGAGCTCGAGGTGCACCGCGGCGAGTTCGTGGCGATCGTGGGCGCCTCGGGCGCCGGGAAGAGCACGCTGCTGCACCTGCTGGGCGCGCTCGATCGGCCCACGGGGGGGGACGTGTGGCTGGACGGCTCGCGCTACGCCGACCTGGACGGCGACGCGCTGGCCGAGCTCCGGAACCGTAAGTTGGGCTTCGTCTTTCAGTTCCATCATCTCTTGCGGGAATTCTCCGCGTTGGAGAACGTGATGATGCCCCTCGTGATCGGCGGGATGGGAGCGCGGCAGGCGCGTTCGCGGGCGGAGGAAGTGCTTTCGCTGGTCGGGCTCGCCGGCCGGATGACGCACCGGCCCGCCGAGCTGTCGGGGGGCGAGCAGCAGCGCTGCGCGGTGGCGCGCGCGCTGGTGCACGACCCGAGCCTGGTCCTGGCGGACGAGCCCTCCGGCAACCTGGACCACGCGAACTCGGACCGGTTGCACGAGGTGTTCTTCCGCCTGGCGCGGGAGTACGAGACGGCGGTCGTGGTGGTCACGCACAACCGGCAGCTCGCGGGTCGGGCCGACCGGATCCTGATGCTGGACGACGGCCGGGCGGCGGCGGTCGGATCGGTGGACGCGATACCCTGATGCTGTGCGACAACTGCAAGGAGCGCGAGGTGGAAATTCACCTCACCAAAGTGGAGAACGACACGAAGGTGACGCTCCACCTGTGCAAGCAGTGCGCCCAGCAGAAGGGGTTCGAGACCGGCGACTCGATCCTCAAGTCGCCGCTCGGCGGCTTCATCCAGGCGATGGGGAAGGGTGCGGGGAACGTCCTGCCCACGCCCGCCGACGGCCTGCGCTGCGCCGCCTGCGGCTCGACGCTCAAGGATTTCCGCGAATCGGGGCGGCTCGGGTGCGCGCAGTGCTACGAGTCGTTTGCGTCGCACCTGCGCGACCTGTTGCGCCGGCTGCACGGCTCGAGCCAACACGTCGGCGAGCGGTACGTGGTGCCCGGCGAGGCGGGGGCGACGGACCCGCGGCTGCAGCTGCTGGAGCTCAAGGAGCAGCTGCGGCGCGCCGTCGAGAGCGAGAACTTCGAGCTGGCGGCCGAGCTGCGCGACCGGATCCGGGTGCTCGAATGATCGATCTCTCGCTCCTTCCCGACGGCGGGATCGCGTGGCTGGACGCGTCCGGCCCGAAGGGGAGCATCGTGCTCTCGACGCGCATCCGGCTCGCCCGCAACCTGCAGGGCTACGTGTTCGGCCAGCGGGCGCGCGATGCGGACCGCACGGCGGTGCTGACGCGGGTGGAGGAGGCCGGCGCCGCCAGCGACCGGCTGAAGGGGGCGGCGGCCTTCCGGCTGGACAAGCTGGAGCGGGCGGACCGCCAGCTGTTGCACGAGCGGCACCTCGTGTCCAAGGAGCTGGCGGGGCTCGACCGGGAGGCCCGGCCCCGGCCCGGGGCGGCCCTGCTCGTCCAGGGCGGGGTGGGGGTCATGGTCAATGAAGAAGACCACTTGCGATTGCACGGAATGCGCTCGGGATTCGCGCTCGAAGAGGCGTACGCCGACCTGGAGGCGCTGGATGCCGATCTTGGGCGACTGCTTCCCTTCGCGTTTCACCCGGAATTTGGCTATCTTACCTCCTGCCCGACCAACGCCGGGACGGGGCTGCGGGCGAGCGTGCTTATCCACTTGCCGGGCCTCGTCTTGACGAAGGAGATCGGGAAGGTACTGCAGGGGCTCGCCCAGGTGGGGCTCACCTTCCGGGGTTTGTACGGGGAGGGGAGCGAAGTCGTCGGAAACTTCTTTCAGTTATCCAATCAGACGACGCTGGGCAAGTCGGAGGACGAGCTCCTGGATCACCTCGGCAAGATCGTGCGCCAGGTGATCGAATACGAGGAGCAAGCGCGCGAGGTGCTGTTGCGCGACGCGCCCACCATCATCGCCGACAAGGTGTGGCGGGCCTACGGGTTGCTCAAGTACGCGCGCAGCCTGACGTTCGAAGAGACGATGAACCTGTTGAGCGGTGTGCGGCTGGGCGTCGGGCTGAATCTGATCCCGGGCTTGAGTGTATATACGCTCAACAAGTTGTTGATCTTCACCCAGCCCGCGCACCTGGCGGCGCTCGAGGGACGCCAGACCGGCGATCCTGAGCTGCCGACGGTGCGCGCCACGTCTGTGCGCCGCGTGCTCGAGACCGAAGCAGGGGGGTAGATGAACGGCTACAACTTCACGGATCGCGTGCGCAAGGTCTTGCAGATGGCGCGGGAGGAAGCCGCGCGGCTGCATCACGAATACGTGGGGACCGAGCACATCCTGCTGGGACTGATCCGCGAAGGGGAGGGTGTGGCGGCGGCCGTCCTCACCAACCTGAACGTCGACCTCGAAGAGATCCAGCAGAAGATCGAAGAAACGGTGAAGAAGGGCAAAGCGGCCGCGGCCGCCGGGCCCGATCTCCCCTACACTTCGCGCGCCAAGAAGGTGCTTGAGCTCGCGATGAGCGAGGCGCGGGAGCTGAACCACTCCTACGTGGGGACGGAGCACCTGCTGCTCGGCTTGCTGCGCGAGGAGAAGGGCATCGCGGCGCAGGTGCTGACCGACGCGGGGGTGAACCTGGAGCAGGCGCGGGCGGAGACGCTGCGGCTGCTCGGCAGCGAGATGCCGTCCGGGCCGGCGCCGTCCGGTGCCGCGACGCAGCCGGCGAGTCCCAAGAGCGAAAAGAAGTCCAAGACGCCCGCGCTCGACCACTTCTGCCGCGACCTGACGCAGCTCGCGGCCGAGGGGCAGCTCGATCCCACGATCGGGCGCCAGAAGGAGATCGAGCGCGTGATGGAGATCCTGTCGCGCCGCAAGAAGAACAATCCCGTGCTGATCGGCGAGCCGGGCGTGGGCAAGACGGCGATCGTCGAGGGGCTCGCGCAGCTGATCGCGAGCGGCCAGTGCCCCGACGCGCTGAAGGATCACCGCGTGCTGTCGCTCGACATGGCGGCAGTGATCGCGGGGACGAAGTACCGCGGTCAGTTCGAGGAGCGGTTGAAGGCGATCATCAACGAGATCGCCCAGAACCGGAGCATCATCCTGTTCATCGACGAGCTGCACACGCTGGTGGGCGCGGGCGCGGCGGAGGGGGCGGTGGACGCCTCCAACATGCTGAAGCCGGCGCTGGCGCGCGGCGAGCTGCAGTGCGTCGGGGCGTCGACGCTCAACGAGTACCGCAAGTACATCGAGAAGGACGGCGCACTCGAGCGGCGCTTCCAGACGGTGATCGTCGATCCGCCGACGGTGGACGAGACGATCGAGATCCTGAAGGGCCTCCGGAAGCGCTACGAGGAGCACCACCGGGTGATCATCCCGGACGAAACGCTCGACGCCGCGGCGAAGCTCTCGGAGCGCTACATCACCGACCGCTTCCTCCCGGACAAGGCGATCGACGTGATCGACGAGGCGGGGGCGCGGGCGCGGCTCGCGACGCAGGTGCCGCCGCCCGAAGTCGCCGCGCTCAAGGACCAGCTCGAGCACATCAACGGCGACAAGGAGAACGCGGTCCGCGACCAGAACTTCGAGCGCGCGGCGTCGTTGCGCGACCAGGAGCGCGAGCTGCAGGCGGAGATCCGTCGCAAGCAGGAGGCGTGGGAGAAGGAACGCCAGACGCACCGGCCCACGATCAACGAGGAAGGGGTCGCGTTCATCGTATCGCGGTGGACCGGCATTCCCGTGACGCGGCTGCAGGAGGCCGAGACGGCGCGGCTGCTGCGGATGGAGGAGGAGATGCACCAGACCGTGGTCGGCCAGGACGAGGCGATCGCGGTGATCTCACGCGCCATCCGGCGGAGCCGCGCGGGGCTCAAGGATCCCAAGCGGCCGATTGGCTCGTTCATTTTCTCCGGGCCCACGGGCGTCGGCAAGACCGAGCTCGCGCGGGCGCTCGCGCGCTTCCTGTTCGCCGACGCCAACGCGCTGATCCGCGTGGACATGTCGGAGTACATGGAGAAGTTCTCCGTCAGCCGGCTGATCGGCGCGCCCCCGGGCTACGTAGGCTACGAGGATTCGGGCACGCTCACCAAGGCGGTGCGGCGCAAGCCGTACTCGGTGGTGCTGCTGGACGAGATCGAGAAGGCGCATCCCGACGTCTTCAACATCCTGCTCCAGGTGCTCGACGAGGGGCACCTGACGGACAACTACGGGCGCGTGATCGACTTCAAGAACACCGTGGTCATCATGACCTCGAACGTCGGCGCGCGCGACATGGTGAAGGGCAAGGCACTCGGCTTCTCCCAGCCGGACGCGCGGGCGACGTTCGAGAAGATGGCGGAGAAGGTCAAGGACGAGATCAACAAGACCTTCAACCCCGAGTTCCTGAACCGGCTGGACGACGTCATCGTGTTCCACCCGCTCACGCGCGAGCACATCGCCCAGATCGTGGCGATCCTCCTGAAGGAAGTGCAGAAGCGGCTGGGCGAAGAGGAGCTGACGCTCCGGTTGACGCCGGCGGCCACCGATTTCCTGGTGGAACGCGGCTACGATGAGCACTTCGGCGCGCGCCCGCTGAAGCGCGCGATTCAGAAGTTCGTCGAGGATCCGCTCTCGGAGAAGATCCTGGTCGGCGAGTTCGCGCGGGGCGAGGAGATCGAAGTCGACGCGGCCCCGGACAAGGAACGGTTGGCGTTCCGCGCGCTCTCCGGCTCGAAGGCGTGATTCGCAAGCTTTCCGCCGTCATCTGTCTCGGGTTCGTGCTCGTCCCGCGCGCCGCGCGTGCGCAGGGCGAGCCGGCCGCCGCCGCGGGCCCCCAGGCCGTCGCGCCCGACTCCATCGTCGTGCTGGGCACCCGCCGCCTCGACCGCCAGCAGGTGCTCACCCAGAGCGGGCTCGTCGCAGGCCGGCCGCTCGGCTACCGCGACGTGCAGCGCGCCATCCAGGCCCTCTATGCCACCGGCCAATACGACGACGTGCGGGTCGCCCAGGACACCGTGAACGGCCGCCAGCTCCTCGTCGTGCGGGTGCGCGAGCGGCCGATCCTCGTCAAATGGGCGGTGCGCGGCGTGTCCCGTCTGTCCGAGCGCAGCGTCAAGGACAAGGTCCAGCTCGCCGAGGGCCGGCCTGTGGATCCCGCGGCCGTGACGCGCGCGCGCGCCCGCATCGACTCGCTGTACCGCACCCAGAGCTATTACCTGGCCCACGTGAACGTGCTCCGCGTGTACGAGGCGGAGTCCGCGCGGGTGCGCGTGATCTTCGACGTGGACGAGGGCCGGCGCGTCGCGATCGCGCGCGTCGCCTTCGAGGGCAATACCCACTTCCCGACCGAGCAGCTGGTCGGCCGGATGAAGAGCCGGCCGGAGGGGTTCTGGTGGTTCCGCTCGGGCGAGTACGACGACGAAAAGCTGCGCGAGGACCTGCAGGAGCGGCTGCCCAAGTTCTACGGCGACCGGGGCTTCGTCGACTTCCAGGTGCTCGACGACACTCTGATCGTGGACGACACGACGGGCAAGGCGACGCTGCTCGTGCGCGTGAGCGAGGGTGATCCCTATCGCGTGGGCACGTTCGAGATCGTGGGGAACCGGCGCTTCTCGACTGACGAGCTGCAGGAGCTGTTCCCCTTCAAGGGGGAGAGCCGCACGGGCGTTCTGGGGCTGGGCGGCACCCTGCACGGACCGGCCTACTTCAACCAGCAGAAGTGGGACGACGCGACGCAGCAGATGCGCACGCTGTACTACAACAATGGCTACATTTACATGCAGCCGCGCGCCGACGTGATCCGGCGCACGGGCCCCGACGGCAAGCCGGTGGTGGACCTGCGCTGGGGGATCAACGAGGGGCAGCCCGCGATCGTGAACAAGATCGAGATCGCGGGCAACGACGTCACGCACGAGCGCGTGATCCGCGAGGCGATCGTACTGCTCCCGGGCGACGTGTTCCGCCAGGACGCCCTGATCCGTTCCTACCAGAACATCTCGAACCTCGGGTTCTTCCAGCAGCCGCTGCCGTTCCCCGACACGCGCCCCGCGAACGACCAGGGGGACGTGGACGTCATCTTCCGGGTGACCGAGAAGCACACGGGCAACATCAACTTCGGGGCGTCGGTGGGGCAGGGCACCGGGCTGGGCGGCTTCCTCGGGCTCGACGAGCCGAATCTGTTCGGGCAGGGGAAGCGGGGCCACTTCCAGTGGCAGTTCGGGAAGAACATCAACGATTTCGACCTGTCGTACACCGATCCGGCAATCCGCGAGTCACGCGTCTCGGGGACGATGGGCGTGCACAATACGCGGCTGCGCTACACGATCGCCGACCTGGGCCAGTTGCGGCGGCGCGGCGCCAACCTGCAGTTCGGCTTCCCGGTGTTCCACGACCGCTACACGCGGCTGTTCGTCTCCTACGCGATCGACGACCAGACGTTCACGGGCGGCAGCGCCAACGTGGCCAGCCTGAGCTGCAACAACTGCCTGCGCTCGACCATCGGCTTCTCGATCATGCGCGACACGCGGATCGACCTGCCGTTCCCCACCGCGGGCACCCTGCACTCGGTCGGGCTGTCCCAGAGCGGCGGACCCCTCGGGGGCACGGGAGACTTCCAGCGGCTCGACCTCGAGGGCCGCTGGTACGCCCCGCTGGGGCACCTCGGCGGGCGTACCAGCACGTCGCCGGTGCGGTTCGTGCTGGGCTTCTCGACGCGCTCCGGCCTGGTGTTCGGGAACTCGCCGTTCTTCGACCAGCTGTTCACCATGGGCGGGACGCAGTACGGGATCCCGCTGCGGGGCTACGACGAGTTCTCGATCACGCCCCACGGCTTTGACGCGAACGCCTCGACCGGCCAGGCGAGCGCCAGTGCGTTCGGCAAAGCCTACCTCGCGATGTCGGGCGAGGTCGGCGCGCGCCTGTCGCAGATGTTCTACGTGTCGATGTTCGTGGACGCCGGCAACGTGTGGGCGCGCGCGGGAGAGTTCGACCCGACGCGCTTGTTCCGCGGCGCCGGCATCGGCCTGAGCATCATCTCGCCCCTCGGGCCGATCGGCATCGACTGGGCGTACGGCTTCGACCGCACCGACGCCTTCGGGCGGCCGAACCCGGGCTTCAAGCTCCACTTCAAGCTCGGCAACTTCTTCTGATCCGCACCCCGCCCTCTGCGGGGTCACCTGTACCGGGTTCTTTTGGGGAGACGTGTTATGCGGCGTGCAGTGACAGTGTGGGCGTGGCTCGGGCTCGCGGCGGCCGTTCCGGTCGCCGCGGGGGCGCAGGGGCAGCCGACGCTCAAGATCGCGTTCATCAATTCCCGGACCATCCTGCAGCAGACGCCAGGCTACGCGGCCGCGGAATCCACTTTCAACAACGAAGTCAAGGGATTTCGCAGCGAAGTGCAGAAGCTGCAGCAGCAGCTCGACTCCGCCGTGCGCGCGTTCGACCAGCAGTCGATCGCCCTCTCCCCGGCGGCGAAGCAGACGAAGCAGCGCGAGCTGCAGCAGTTGCAGCAGCGCTTCGAGCAGCGCTCCAACGAGCTGCAGGACAAGGCCCAGCAGCGCGAGCGCGACCTCCTGCAACCGATCCAGGCGCGGGTGAACGGCGTGATTCAGGGGATCCGCGCCGAGAGCAACTACCAGATCATCTTCGACGCCGACGCCCCCGGCAACAACATCGTCGCCGCCGATCCCACCCTCGACATCACGTCCAAGGTGATCGCTCGGCTGAAGCAGTCGCAGTAGGACGCGGAGCCCGCGTGGCCGCCGAGGGGGAGAGGGGGGGGAGCGCCCGCCGGCTCAGCGCGCGGGAGATCGCCGCCCTCACCAACGGGCAGCTGGTCGGGCCTCCCGACGTCACCGTCGCCGGGGTCGCGCCGTTGGATCGCGCGGGCCCCGACGACCTGTCTTTTCTTGCCAGCAAGCGCTATCTCCCGTACTTTCAACGGTCTAGCGCGGCCGTCGTACTCTGCAAGCCGGACCTCGTCGCGGAGGGGGCGGCGGGCGGACCGGCGTGCCGGGTGCTGGTGCGCGACCCGCACGTGGCGCTCCTGGCGGTGATCCCGGTGCTGTACCCGGAGCCGGCGTGGGAGCCGGAGGTACACCGCACGGCGGTCGTCGGCGCCGGGACGACGTGGCAGGAGCCGGTCGCTATCGGGCCGTACGCGGTGCTCGGCCGCGGGGTGCGACTCGGGAAGAACGTGCGCATCGGCGCGGGTTGCGTGCTGGGCGACGGCGTCGTCGCCGGGGACGACGTCCAGTTGTTCCCGCACGTCGTGTGCTACAGCGGCACCATCGTCGGCAGCCGCGTGATCCTGCACGCGGGGGTGCGGCTCGGCTCGGACGGCTTCGGCTACGTGCCGGGCAAGAACGGCGAGCTCCCCCGCAAGATCCCGCAGGTCGGCCGGTGCCTCGTCGGCGACGACGTGGAGATCGGGGCCAACACGACGATCGACCGCGGCAGCGTGGACGACACCGTCATCGGCCAGGGGACGAAGATCGACAACCTGGTGCAGATCGGGCACAACTGCCGGATCGGGGCCCGCTGCCTGATCGCCGGGCAGGCGGGGATCGCCGGGAGCACGCACGTCGAGGACGACGTGTTTCTGGCGGGCCAAGCGGGGCTTGCCGACCACATCACCATCGGGCGCGGAGCCCGGGTCACGGTGCAGGGCGGCGTGATCGGCGACATCGAGCCGGGAGCGACCGTGACCGGGTACCCGGCGCGCAACCACCGCGAGTTCCTGCGCGCCCAGGCCGCGCTCTACCGGCTGGCGGAGCTCGTCGACGACCTCGAGGCGCTCGCGCGGCGGAGCCATGACGCTCAACCCTAGGCGCAGCATCCGGCGGAAGGCGTCGGTGTCGGGCACCGGCCTGCACACGGGCGCGAAGACGGAGGCGACGTTCCTCCCCGCTCCGGCGGGCCAGGGGATCGTATTCCGGCGGGTGGACCTCGCGGGGAAACCGGAGGTGCCGGCGCTGCTCTCGGAGGTCGAGGCGGTCGAGCGCCGCACCGCGATCGGCAAGGGCGAGGCGACCATCCACACCGTCGAGCACCTGCTCGCCGCCGTCGCCGCCCACGAGATCGACGACCTCACCGTCGAGCTGAGCGGTCCCGAGCCGCCGATTCTCGACGGCAGCGTCCAGCCGTACTTCGAGGCGCTCGAGCACGCCGGTCCGACCGAGATCGGCGGCGAACCCCTGATCTTCACGGTGCCGGCGCCCTTCACCGTCACCGAGGGCGACTCGAGCTACGTCGTCGCCCCGGCGAAGGAGCTGCGGCTCACCGTGACGATCGAGTGGCCGCACCCGCTGATCGGGCGGCAGGCGGGGAGCTTCACCGTCACGCCGCAGGCGTTCGCGCAGGAGCTCGCGCGGGCGCGGACCTTCGGCTTCACGAGCGAGGTGGCGGCGCTGCAGGCGAAGGGGCTCATCAAGGGGGCGTCGGGCGCTAACGCGATCGTGCTGGACGAGCGCGGGCTCGCGGACGGCGGCCAGCTGCGCTGGCCCGACGAGTTCGTGCGCCACAAGGCGGCCGACATCCTCGGCGACCTCGCGCTCACGGGGGCGCGGGTCCGGGCGCACATCGTCGCCACTCGGCCGAGCCACGGCGGCAACATCGCGCTGGCGCGCGCGCTGGCGCGCGCGGCGCGCCGCAGCGGGCCGCCGAAAATGGACATCGGGCGGATCATGGACGTCCTGCCGCACCGCTACCCGTTCCTGCTGGTCGACCGGATCATCGAGATCGAGGGGCAGCAGCGGATCGTCGGCATCAAGAACGTCACCATCAACGAGCCGTTCTTCCAGGGCCATTTTCCCGGCCACCCCATCATGCCGGGCGTGCTGATCATCGAGGCGATGGCGCAGGTGGGGGGCATGCTGCTGATGAGCTACTTCGAAGGGCAGAACGTCGAGGACAAGGTCGTCTATTTCATGTCGCTCGACAACGTCAAGTTCCGCCGGCCGGTGGTGCCGGGGGACCAGATCCGCTTCGAACTCGACATGGTGCAGTTCCGCGGCAAGACGTGCAAGATGAAGGGCGCGGGCTACGTGGACGGGCAGGTGGTGGCGGAGGCGGAGATGATGGCGACGGTCGTCGACCGGTGATCCACCGGACCGCGCTCGTGGACCCCACCGCCCAGGTGGGCGGGGACGTGACGGTCGGGCCGTACGCCATCATCGGGCCGCACGTCACCGTGGCGGAGCGCTGCCAGGTCGCCGCGCACGCCGTGCTGGAGCGGAACGTGAAGCTCGGCACGGGGGTCAAGGTCGGCTACGGCAGCGTGCTCGGGAACGATCCGCAGGATCTGAAATACAAGGGCGAGGACACCTGGGTCGACGTCGGTGACGGCACGGTCATCCGCGAGTACTGCACCATCAACCGCGGCACGGCGGCGACGGGGAAGACGGCGGTCGGGCAGCGCTGTTTCCTGATGTCGTACGTGCACCTGGCGCACGACTGCGTGGTCGGGAACGACGTGATCATCGCGAACGCGGTCCAGATGGCGGGACACGTCACCATCGAAGACCGCGCGATCATTTCGGGGCTCGTGCCGATCCACCAGTTCGTACGGATCGGCACGTTTGCGTTCGTGGGCGGCGGGTCGCGCGTGAACCAGGACGTGCCGCCCTTCACGAAGGCGGTCGGGAACCCCGTCCATCTGTACGGGCTCAACTCCGTGGGGCTGCAGCGGGCGGGGTTCACCCCCGAGGTGAAGCTCGCCCTGAAGCGCGCCTACCGCCTCCTCTTCAACTCGGATCTGACCGTGAGCCAGGGGATCGCCCGGGCGCGCGCCGAGCTCCCGGCGGTGCCCGAGGTCGAGCACTTCCTCAAGTTCATCGAGGCGTCGCAGCGCGGAGTGCTGGTGTGAGCGGGGAGCCCGTGCGCGTGGGCGTCGTCGGCACCGGCGCCCTGGGCTTTCACCACGCCCGGCTGCTGCGGCGCATGACGGGCGTCGCGTTCGCCGGGATCTACGACCACAACCCCGCCCGTGCCGGGGAGGTGGCGCAGCAGCTCGAGACGACGGCGCACCCGTCGCTCGACGCGTTGCTCGACCGGGTGGACGCGGTGACGGTCGCGGTGCCGACCCCCGCCCACGTGGCCGTGGGGCTCCCGGTGCTCGAGCGGGGCGTCGCCCTGCTGATGGAGAAGCCGCTCGCGGACTCGGTCGCCGGGGCGGAGCGGCTCGTGCGCCGGGCGGCGGAGCGCGGGCTCGTGCTCCAGGTGGGGCACGTGGAGCGCTTTAACCGCGCCGTGCGGGCGGCCGCGCCGCACCTCGACGAGCCGCGCTTCCTCCAGATCGACCGCCTCGCGCCGTTCCAGCCGCGCGGCACCGACGTCGCGGTGATCCTCGATCTGATGATTCACGACCTCGACCTGGTGCTCGAGCTCGTGGGGGCGCCGGTGAGCGACGTGCGCGCGACCGGCGTCGCGATCCTCACGCCGCACGTGGACATCGCGAACGCGCGGATCGAGTTCGCAAACGGCGCCATCGCCAACGTCACCGCGAGCCGCGTGTCGCGCGAGCGCACCCGCAAGCTCCGCATCTTCCAGCCGACCGGGTACTTCTCGCTCGATCTGGCGCAGGGGAGCGGAGATTTCTTCCGGTTGAAGCCCGGCTGGCAGGGTCTCTCGGCCACGAACCTCGAGCAGATCGTGGAGCACGTCCGGCTCGAGGCCCCGGAGGCGGAGCCGCTCAAGCTCGAGCTCGAGAGCTTCCTGCGCGCGGTGCGGGGCGAGGAAGAAGTCGTCGTGTCGGGCGCCGCCGGGGCGGAGGCGCTGGCGCTCGCCTTCCGGGTCGCCGCCGCCGTCCAGGCCTCACCCCTCGCGCCCATTGCCGCCGCGCGGCCGTGAGCCGCGCGCCCCGCATCTATGTCTCCGCCGGAGAGCCGTCAGGGGACGCGCACGCCGCCGCGGTCGTGACCGCCCTGCGGCGGCGGCTGCCGGACGCCATCGTCGAGGCGTTCGGCGGGCCGAACCTCGAAGCCGCCGGCGCCGTCGTGCGGGACCGCATGGAGCGGCTGTCGGTCGTCGGATTCGTCGAGGCGCTGTGGCAGCTCCCCGCCCACTTCCGCCTGCTCGGGCGGGTGCGCCGGGCGTTCCGGGCGAAGCGCTACGATCTGGTGATCCTCGTCGATTACCCCGGCTACCACCTGCGCGCGGCCGCGGCGGCCCACGCGGCGGGCGTCCCCGTGCTGTATTACATCGCCCCCCAGATGTGGGCGTGGGCGCCGGGCCGCGTCCGCCGGCTGGCGGTGGTGAAGCGCCTGGCGGTGATCCTGCCGTTCGAGGAACAATTCTTCCGGGATCGCGGGGTGGCCGCGACGTTCGTGGGGCACCCCCTCAAAGACCGGCCGCCGCTCCCGCCGCGCGCTGAGGCCCGGCGCGCGCTCGGGCTCGACCCGGCGCGGCCGGTGCTCGGCCTGTTTCCCGGCAGCCGGGCCCAGGAGGTGCGTCGTCTCTGGCCCGTGTTTCGGGACGCGGCCCGCCGCATCCTCGCCGCGCGGCCCGATATCCAGGTCGTGGTGGCGGCGACGCCGCGCGGCCGCTATCCCCAGCCCGGCCCGATCCGGGTGCACCTGGGGGATCCCCTCCCCGTGTTCGCCGCGGCGGACGCCGGGCTCTGCAAGTCGGGCACGACCACGCTCGAGGCAGCGCTCGCCGACCTGCCGATGGTGATCGCCTACCGCCTCAACCCGCTGTCGTTCGCGCTCGCGATCCGCATGCTCCGGGTGCCGCACGTCGGGCTCGTCAACCTGATCGCGGGCCGCGAGGTCGCGCCCGAGTTCCTCCAGGGGGCGATGACGCCGCCGGTGCTCGCGGAGGCGGTGCTGCCGCTGCTCGATCCCGCGAGCGCCGCGGCGCGGCGTCAGCGGGAGGGTCTCGCGCTGGTGCGCGAGCGGCTGGGGCCGCCGGGCGCCGCGGACCGCGTCGCCGCGCTCGCTGCGGAGCTGGTGGGGTGAAGCTCCGATGGGACGCGGCGGAGCCGGTGGCCGCCGGGCTGATGTGGCTGCTCGCGGCCACGTGGCGCTATCGGGTGCACGGCTGGGAGCACGTGGTGGCGGCCCGCGCCGCGCGGCGGCCGATCGTGTACGTCCTGTGGCACAGCCGCATCCTCCCCCTGCTGTATCACCGGCGCGGCGAAGGCGTGGCGCTCCTCATCAGCCGACACCGCGACGGCGGCTACCTGACGGCGCTCTCGGAGCGCTGGGGCTACCACGTGGTGCGCGGTTCCTCCCGGCGCGGCGGCGACGTCGGACTGCTCGGTCTCGTCCGCTCGCTCAGACAGGGCGCCGAGGTCGCGCTGACGCCGGACGGCCCGCGCGGGCCCCCCGAGCGGATGAAGCCGGGAGCGCTGGCCGCAGCGCAGCACGCGAACGCCCTCGTGATCGCAGTCGGAGCGCGCACGGCGTCCGCCTGGTGGATTCAGTCATGGGACCGGTTCTGCATCCCCCGGCTGTTCGCGCCGGTGGACGTCGTCTATGGCGCGCCGTTCACGGTGGCTCCGGGGAAGGAGGGGCTGCGGCAGGCGATGGCGACGGCGGAGCGGGCGCTGCGGGAAGTGACGTACGGACGGGCGGCAGGGGCGGCAGAGGCGGCAGAGTGACCGCAGCCGGCATCGTGCGTTGGTTATGGGAGGGCGGCACCCTGGCGACGGTTGCGCGGCTGCCCCTCACACCGTTGTCCGCACTGTATTGGGGGATGATGAAGCTGCGCGCCGCCGCGTACCGCGCGGGCTGGCGGCGGATCGAGCGCCTGCCACTCCCCACCGTGGCGGTGGGCAACCTCTCCGTCGGCGGCACGGGCAAGACGCCGCTCGCCGCGTGGATCGCACGCTACTACGCCGAGCGGGGGCGGACGCCGGGGATCCTGCTGCGCGGCTACGGCGGCGACGAGCCGCTGGTACATCAGCGGCTCGTGCCCGAGGCGGTGGTCGTCGCGGACCCCGACCGCGCCGCCGGCGCGCGGGCGGCGCGGGCGCGCGGTGCGGACGTCCTCGTGCTCGACGACGCCTACCAGCTGCTCGGGGTGGCGCGCGATCTCAACGTCGCGGTGGTGAGCGCCGAAAGCGTCGGCGCGTCCCCCTGGCCCCTGCCCGCGGGGCCGTGGCGGGAGGGGGCGGACGCGCTCGACCGGGCTCAGGTGATCGTGGTGACCCGGAAGTGCGCCTCCGAGGAGCGGGCGGTGGGGTTCGCCGACTGGCTGGCGCGCCGCCGGCCGGGGGCATCCGTGTGCATCGCGCACCTGGCCGTGAGCCACTTCCAGGGGATGCAGTCCGGCGCGCCGCGGGAGGCCGCCGTGCTCGCCGGCCGGCGGGTGCTCGCGGCGGCGGGGATCGCCGATCCGGCGAGCTTCGGTGCGCAGCTCTCGGCCCTTGGAGCGAGCGTGCAACTTCAGGCGTATCAAGATCATCACCCGTACGGAGCGGCGGACGTGGAGCGGCTCGTGCGGGCGTCGGCGGAGGGCGATTATGTTGTAGTCACCGAAAAGGACGCGGTGAAGCTCCGTGCCCGGTGGCCGGGGGGGGAGGACATCCCGGAGCCGCTGGTGGCGGTACTCGCCGTCCGCTGGGAACGGAACGGCCGGGCGCTCGAGCAGGCGTTGGACGCCGTGCTCGCCCCGGCCGCCCGTGCCTGACCACACGCCTCACACGGGTGCCATGAGCGAACCTGCGATCAAACCCCCAGCGCCGCCGGCGATCATCCGCCCGGACAAGGACACCTTCCTGGCGGAGGAGAATCCGTTCGAAGCGATGATGGAGCGCTTCGACCACGCCGCCCAGCTCCTGAACCTCGACCCCGGCCTCTACAAGGTCCTCCGCAACCCCGAAAAGCAGATCATCGTATCGGTCCCCGTGCTGCGCGACTCGGGGGAGTTGGAAGTGTACACGGGCTACCGGGTGCTCTACAACACGTCGCGCGGGCCGGCAAAGGGGGGAATCCGCTTCGATCTGAGCGTGACACTTGAGGAGGTCAAGGCGCTCGCGGCGTGGATGACGTGGAAGTGCGCCCTCGTGAACATCCCGTTCGGCGGCTCGAAAGGGGGCGTGGTTTGCGATCCCGCCTCGATGTCGATGGCGGAGCTGGAGCGGGTCACGCGCCGCTACACCTCGAGCATCATCGAGACGCTCGGTCCCGACTCGGACGTGCCGGCGCCCGACGTGAACACGAACGAGCGAGTGATGGCGTGGATCATGGACACGTACTCCATGCACAAGCGCCACACCGTCACGGCGGTCGTGACGGGCAAGCCGGTCGAGATGGGCGGCTCGCTCGGCCGCCGGGAGGCGACGGGGCGGGGGTGCATGATCGTGACCCGCGAAGCGCTCGGGCGACTCGGGATGAGCCTGCGGGGCGCGCGCGTGGCGGTGCAGGGGTTCGGGAACGTCGGCTCGGTAGCGGCCGACCTGATGGCGAAGGAGGGCGCGATCATCGTCGCCGCGTCCGACAAGTCGGGCGCGGTGCACGCCCCGCAGGGCCTCGACATCCCCGACCTGCTGGCGTGGGTGCGCGAGCGGCGCCAGATCGCCGGCTACCCGAAGGCCGAGGCGATCGGCAAGGACCAGCTGCTCACGGTGGAGTGCGACGTGCTCGTGCCCGCCGCGACCGAGAACGTCATCACCCGCAAGAACGCGCCGCACATCAAGGCGAAGGTCATCTGCGAGGGCGCGAACGGCCCCACCACTGCGGCGGCCGACGAGATCCTCGAGAAGAAGGGGATCTTCGTGATCCCCGACATCCTGGCCAACGCGGGCGGGGTGACAGTCAGCTACTTCGAGTGGGTGCAGGATCGCGGCGGGTATTTCTGGGACGAGGAGACCGTGAACCGGCGGCTCGAGTCGATCATGACCCGCTCGTTCCACGAGGTGATGAGCATGGCGGAGAAGCACAAGGTGAGCACCCGCATCGCCTGCTACATGCTCGCGGTGGATCGCGTGGCGGCGATGCACCGGCTGCGTGGGATGTATGCCTGATGCGCTACCGCGTCGTCGCGGTGGGCCGCGTGAAGGACGCGGCGCTCCGCGCGGCATGTGATGAGTACCTCGGGCGGCTGCGGCGCTATGCGCGGCTCGAGGAACGGGAAGTGAAAGACGAGGCGCGACTCCTCGAGGCGATCCCCGAGGGCTCACGCCTCGTCGCGCTGTCCGAGGCCGGGGAGCAGTGCACGTCGGTCCAGCTCGCCGACTGGACGGCCCGCTGGGAGATGGACGGCCGGGACGTGACGTTCGCGATCGGCGGCGCCGAGGCGCTGCCGGCGCCCGCGCTCGAGCGGGCGGAGCGCGTGTGGAGCCTCTCCCAGCTGACCCTGCCGCACGAGCTGGCGCGGGTGATCCTGTACGAGCAGCTGTACCGCGCGTACACCATCCGCCGGGGAGAGCCCTACCATCGCGGACCCTGAGCTGACGCCGACGGACCGGACCGCGCTGCTCGACCTGGCGCGGGCGACGCTGGCAGCGCACCTCGCGCGGCGGCCGCTCCCATCCCTGCCCGCGGTGCCGGGCGCGGCGCTCCGGCGCGGCGCCTTCGTCACGATCACGGACCGGGGCGCGTTGCGCGGTTGCATCGGCCACATCGCGCCGGATCGCGAGCTGGGCGCCGTGGTGCGCGAGATGACGGTCGCCGCCGCGCAGGACGATCCCCGGTTCCCGCCGGTCGACCCGGACGAGCTGCCTCACCTCGCCCTCGAGATCTCCGTGTTGTCGGAGCCCGCGCCGCTGCTCGCGCCGGTGGAGCCCGGACGGATCGTGATCGGGCGCGACGGCCTGATCGTGCGCCACGGGAGGCACATCGGTCTGCTGCTCCCGCAGGTGGCGGCGGAGTATCATTGGGGGCCCGAGGCGTTCCTCACCGCGACGTGCCGCAAGGCCGGACTGCCGCCAGAGGCGTGGCGGGAACCCGGCACCGAAGTGTTCGCGTTTCAGGCGGACGTGTTTGGAGAGGCTCGGGAAGAGGGAAGGGGGCAGAGGGAAGGGTGATACCGCGGATCATCGAGACTCCGATCGCACCGCTCAAGCTCCCCGGGGCGCGGCTCGCCCCACGCCGGGTGGCGCCCGACGTGATCGCCGCGGCGCTGCCGGGGCCGGGGCGGGACCGGCTCGCCGACGGAGACGTGCTGACGGTCACGACCGGCCAGCAGCCCGGCCTCTTCACGGGGCCGCTGTTCACCGTCTACAAGGCGCTGTCGGCCATGGCGCTCGCGCGCCGGCTCGAGCGGGAGGCGAAGCGGCCGGTCGTGCCGGTGTTCTGGGTGGCGGGCGACGACCATGATTTCGCGGAGGCGAACCACACGGCGTTCCTCAACACGGCCGGGGACCTCGCGACGATCGTGCTGCGCCAGCGCCCGCCGGACGCGCCGCTGTCGCCGCTCGCCCGCGAACGTTGCGGGGAGGAGGTCCGCCGCGCGCTCGACGAACTGCGCGCGGGCACGCCCGAGACCGAGTTCAAGGCGGGCGTGCTCGAGTGGCTCGAGCGATGTTATCGGCCCGAGGCCACGCTCGCCGACGCGTTCGCCGCGGCGCTCGCCGCGCTGCTCGGCGCGCAGGGGCTCGTGGTGCTGCGGATCCACGATCCGAGCGCGAAGCGGGCGGCGGCGCCGTGGGTGCTCAAGGGTTTGGACGTCACGCTGCCCGACGGCTACACGCCCGTCTTCGTCGAGGCGCGGCTCGGGCGCGACCGGCTCGAGCGACAGGGGGGGAGCGACGGCTTCGTCACGCGGCGGAGCGGCGAGCGGTTCACGCGCGCCGATCTGGAGCGGATCGGCCGGGAGGCGCCCGAGCGGCTGTCCCCCAACGTGCTGCTCCGGCCCGCGGTCGAGGCCGCACTGCTCCCGACGGTCGCCTACGCCGCGGGGCCGGCCGAGCTCAAGTACTTGCCCGACGCGGCGCCGCTGTACGACGCGCTCGGCGGCGTCGCCCGCCAGGCGGCGGTGCCGCGCTGGTCGGGCGTGATCGTCGAGGGTCGCGTCGAGAAGCTGATGGAGCGCTACGGGCTCGGGCTCGAAGCGCTCGACGGGAAGCCCGGAGAGCTGGAAGCGCGGCTGGTGCGGGAGGCCCTCCCCGCGGAGACGGCCGAGGCGCTCGCGGGACTGCAACGCGAGCTCGCGGAGCGCTACGAGCGCCTGGAGCGCGGCGTCGCCGCGATCGACCCGACGCTGGAGCGCACGGTGCAATCGGCGCGCAACGCGGCGCTCGCCGGCGCGCACGAGATCGAGCGGAAGCTGATCGCCAGTCTCAAGCGCGAGAACGAAACGCTGGTCCGACAGATCAGCCGGGCGCGGGCCGCCGTATCGCCGCAGGGGCAGCCGCAGGAGCGCGTGCTCACGTTGGCCTCGTTCCTGATCCGCTACGGGCCCGGTCTCGTGGAGGCGCTCGCGCGAGAGGTGGCGCGCTGGGCGGACGCTTCGTAGAATCCCTGCCATGTGGCTCTTCGTGCTAGTGCTCATCGTCGCCCTCATGATTCCCATCACGGCCATCCTGCTCGACTCTCCGCTCGGACGCTCGATCGCGCGCCGCCTCGAAGGGGGGGGGCCGGGCGACCGCGTCGGGGGTGACGTGCGCGAGCTGCAGCGCCGCGTGGAGGTGCTCGAGACCGATCTCGAGGACCTGAGCCGCTCGATCTCCGGGATGCGCGACGAGCTGCAGTTCGTGCAGCGCCTGCTGGAAGACCCCGACAAGAAGAAACGCACCTGACGGTGCCGGAGGCGACGCGCGGGGGGGGCGGGGGACGGGGCGGGGGGCGTCAGGCCGTGCAAGTCGCCGCCGGCATTCTCGTGAGCCGCGTGCTCGGCTACGTCCGGCAGCGGGTCATGGCGCACTATCTGGGCAACGGCTTCGCGGCCGACGCGTTCAACGCCGCACAACGCATCCCCAACGCCATCCGCAACCTGCTCGGCGAAGGGACGCTGTCAGCGTCCTTCATCCCCGTCTATGCCGCGCTGAGCGAGCGGGCTGACAAGTCGGCGGCGCGCGCCCTGGCGGGTGCAGTGGCGGGGCTCCTGCTCCTCAGCGCCGGCGTCCTCGCCGTCCTGGGTGTCGCCTTCGCCCCCCAGATCACGGCGGCCCTCGCGCCCGGGCTCAAGGGGGAGACCCGCGCGCTCGCCGTGACACTCATGCGCCTCTTGTTCCCGATGTCGGGGCTCATGGTGTTCTCGGCGTGGTGCCTCGGGGTGTTGAACACGCACCGTCGATTCTTCCTGGCCTACGCCGCGCCGGCGCTCTGGAACGTCGCCGGCATCGCGGCCCTCGTGGGAGCCGCCACCTGGCTCGTGAGCCCCCAATTGGCGCTCGACCGCCAACTCGAGCGGCTGGCCGTCGCACTCGCCTGGGGCACGGTGGTCGGGAGCCTGTTGCAGATCGGCGTGCAGCTTCCGACGTGCTGGCGGCTGCTCCACGGCATCGCGCTCCGCCTCAGCACCGCGCCGGAAGGGGTGCGAGACGTCCTGGTCGCCTGGGTGCCGCTGGTGCTCGGAGCCGGAGTGGCGCAGCTCTCGGGGCTGGTGGACACGTTTCTCGGCTCGCTCGCGGGAGAGGGCGGCCTCGCCAGCATCTCGTACGCGCAGCTGATTCAGGTCCTTCCGATCAGCCTGTTCGGCACCGCCGTCGCGCAGGCGTCGTTGCCCGAGCTGTCGCGGGACGCGGTGAGCGCCGCGCCCAACGATCAGCTCCGCGCGCGCATCGCCCTGGGGTTTCGTCGCATCGTGTTCTTCGTGATGCCCTCGTCGTTCCTGTTCGTGGCGCTCGGGCCCGTGCTCGTGGCCGCGCTGTTCCAGACCGGCCGGTTCGGGAGCAGCGACACGGTCACGGTCGGCGGCGTCCTCGCGGCGTACGGCGTGGGCCTGCTGGGGCAGGCGACGGTGAAGCTGTTCGCGTCGGGGTTCTATGCGATGCGGGACACGAGGACGCCGGTGAAGATCGCCTCGTTCTCGCTGCTCTTGTCGAGCGCGCTCGCCTATCTGCTGATGCGCCGCTACGGGCCCGCCGGGATCGCGCTCGGCTCCTCGCTCGGCGCGTGGGTGAACGTCGTCCTGCACGTGCGCGATCTCAACCGCCGCGTGGGGCGGGTGCTCGCGTTCGCGGAGTGGCGCGCGTTCGCCGCCGCGCTGCTCGGCAGCGCGGCGGCCGCCGGAGCCGCGGTGGCTGCGGCGCGGGTCGCCGCGGCGCTCGGCCCCGTGCCCCGTGGGGGGCTCGTCCTGGCTATTTTTGGGGTGGTGTACGGCGTGCTGACGCTGGCGCTCAAGCATCCCGATGCCACCCGGACATGGCAATCCCTGACCGCCTTTCGCGCAACCTAGACGCCCTTCCCGACCAACCCGGCGTGTACCTCTGGAAGAACGCCGCCGGGGAGATCCTGTACGTGGGCAAGGCCAAGAGCCTGCGCGCCCGCGTGCCGAGCTACTTCGGGCCCGACGCCCAGGACACGCCCGAGCGGGCGGCGCTCGTGGCCCAGATCGCCGACCTCGAGACGATCATCGTCCCGAACGAGGCGCAGGCGCTGCTGCTCGAGAACAACCTCATCAAGGAGCACAAGCCGCGCTTCAACATCCGGCTCACCGACGACAAGAGCTACCCGCGCATCGCGGTGACGCTGGGAGAGCCGTTCCCGCGCGTGCTGGTCGTGCGGCGCGTGACCCTCCCCGGGGCGCGCTACTTCGGCCCATACACCGACGTCGCGACGCTGCGGCAGACCCTGCGAATCATCCGCCGCATCTTCACCGTGCGCTCCTGCCACTGGGACCTGCCGCGGGACGCGCCCGACCGGCCGTGCCTCGACTATCACATCGAGCGCTGCAAGGCCCCGTGCGTCGGCTACCAGAGCGAGGCGGACTACCGCCGGATGATCGACGACGTCCTGGTGTTCCTCGAGGGGAAGACGGTGGACGTGCGCCAGCGGCTGCGCGAGCGGATGCTCGAGGCGAGCCGGGCGCTCGACTTCGAGCGGGCGGCGCAGCTGCGCGACGCGCTGCAGTGGCTCGACCAGCTCGAGCAACCGCAGACGGTGGAGCTCGTCGGCGGCGGGGACGCGGACGCGGTGGGGCTCGCCCGCGACGGCGACGATGCCTGCGGTGTGGTGCTGCGGGTGCGGGACGGCAAGCTCATCGCGCGCGACCACTGGTTCCTCGAGAACGCGGAGCACGAGACCGAGGCCGCCGTGCTGGCCGCCTTCCTCGTGCGCTGCTACCTGCCACTCGAGCTGCGGGCCCGGAGCGTGCTCCTGCCGTTCCCGCCCCCCCCCGAGGACCTGGCGTCGCTCGAGCAGCTCGCCCCCGACGTCGACTGGCGCGTGCCGCAGCGCGGCACGAACGCCAAGCTCGCCGAGCTCGCCGACCAGAACGCCCGCTATCTGCTGGACGGCTTGAAGATCGAGAGCTTCGACATCGACGAGCGGTCGGCGGACCCTGTGTTCGCCCTGGGGCGCGACCTCGGCCTCGCGGCGGTGCCGCGGGCGTTCGTGTGCGTCGATATCTCGACCAATCAGGGGCGCGACACGGTGGGGTCGCTGGTGTGGTTCGAAGCCGGACGGCCGAAGAAGGCCGAGTACCGCCGCTTCCGCATCCGGGGAGCGGGCGCCGCGCAGGACGACTTCGCGGCGGTGCACGAAGTCGTCAGCCGCTATCTGTCTCGGCGCGCGACCGACGGCAAGCCGCTTCCCGACCTCGTGGTGATCGACGGCGGGAAGGGTCAACTGGGCGCCGCGCTCGACGCGGCGCGCGCCCTCGGCCTCGACAAGCTCCCGATCGTGAGCCTCGCCAAGCGCGAGGAGGAGATCTACCTGCCGGGTCGTGCCGAGCCGCTCAAACTGTCGCGGCGCAGCCCGTCGCTCAAGCTGTTGCAGCGGGCTCGGGACGAGGCACACCGCTTCGCGGTGAGCTACAGCCGCAAGCGCCGCGCCCGGCGGACCATCACCTCCGAGTTGCTCGCGATTCCCGGCATCGGGCCGGGACGGCGCCGCGCGTTGCTGGAGCGGTTCGGCTCGCTTGCGGGCGTGAAGACGGCAACGCCGGCCGAGATCGCGGCGTTGCCCGGCTTCTCCAGCAGGCTCGCCGAGCGAATCCTCGAGCGGCTCAAAGCGACCGCATGACGCTTCCCTGGACCCTCGAGTGCTCCGCCTGCGGCGCGACCCGCAACCCGGACGGCCTGCCGGGCGTGTGCCACTGCGGTCAGCCGTACCTCGTGCGGTACCCCTCCGCGCCATCCCCGGAGGTGAAGGCGTCGCTGCGCGAGCGGCGCTGGACCATGTGGCGCTATCGCGAGTGGCTGCCGCTCGCGGACGGTGAGGCGCCCGTCACGCTGGGCGAAGGCGGTACCCCACTCCTCGCCGTGCCCCGGCTCGCCGTGCGCTACGGGTTCCGCGACCTGCGCGTGAAGGAGGAAGGGACGAACCCCACCGGCTCGTTCAAGGCGCGCGGGCTCGCCGCCGCCGTCACGCGCGGTCTGCACGCCGGGGCGCGCGCGTTCGTCGTGCCGACGGCGGGGAACGCAGGCGTCGCGCTCTCCGCCTACGCCGCCCGCGCCGGGCTTCCCGCGCGCGTGTACGCGCCGGCGACGACGCCGCCCACGATCGTCTCGCAGATCCGGAGCTTCGGCGGCGACCTCGCCTTGCTCGACGGCCACATCGGCGACTGCGGCAAAGCGGCGCGCGCCTACGCTGCGGAGACGGGTGCCGTCGACGTCTCGACGCTGCGCGAGCCGTACCGCATCGAGGGGAAGAAAACGCTGGGCCTCGAGCTCGCCGAGCAGCTCGACTGGACCCTGCCGGACGCCATCGTGTACCCCACCGGGGGAGGCACCGGGTTGATCGGCATGTGGAAGGCGTTCGCCGAGCTCGCGGCCGCCGGCTGGGTACCCCGGAAGCGGCCCCGGCTGTACAGCGTGCAATCGGCCGGCTGCGCTCCGGTCGTGCGGGCGTTCGAGGCGGGCGCCGACGCCTGCGTCCCGTGGGCCGAGCCGCGGACCATCGCGTCCGGGCTGCGCGTGCCCGCTCCCCTCGGCGACCGGCTGATGCTGCAGGCGCTGCGCGACAGCGGCGGCGGTGCGGTGGCGGTGAGCGACGCCCGGCTCGCCGAGGCGGCGCGCGAGCTGCAGACCCTCGAAGGCATCGACGCGGCTCCCGAAGGCGGGGCGGCACTCGCCGGCGCGGTCGAGCTCCGGGCGGGCGGCGCCATCGGACCGGAGGAGCAGGTGGTCGTGTTCAACACCGGTGCCGGCTGGCTGTACCGGGGCTAACCCGTTTATATTGCGGCGCTTCGGCATCTATGCGCATCGCGATTCTCGACCCGGCGGCCGGCATCTCCGGCGACATGACCCTGGGGGCGCTCCTCTCCCTCGGCGCGCCGGGCGCGTGGCTCGAAGGACTTCCCCGGCGCCTGGGGCTCGACGGGGTAGCGGTCACGATCCGTGACGTGGTCCGGTCGGGGGTGACGTGCAAGCAGGTCGAGTTCGCGATCCCCGAGCAACCTCACGGCCGGCACGTTGAGGAGCTGGTGCGGCTGGTGGAGCGCGCGCCCGTGTCCGATTGGGTGAAACAGCGCGCCGTGCGCGCGTTCCGGTTGATCGGCGAGGCAGAAGGGCGGGTCCACGGAGTCGCGCCTGAGAAGGTACACCTGCACGAGGTTGGCGCCGTGGACGCGGTGCTCGACGTCGTCGGAGCCATCGAGGGGTTCGAGCAGCTCGGCGTGGAAGCCGTGTATCACTGGCCGGTCGCGGTCGGGAACGGCTGGGTGGAGGCGGCGCACGGCCGGCTCCCGGTGCCCGCGCCCGCCACGGCGATCCTGCTCGAGGGGCTGGAGGTCGCGACCGGGAGGGGGGGCCCGGTAGAAGGGGAGGCGACCACACCGACGGGGGCGGCGCTCGTGCGGGTGCTGTCGTCGGGTGCGCCGCCGGGGCAGTGGCGGCTTGTGAAGAGCGGCTGGGGAGCGGGGCAGCGCGACCCGAAGCACTACCCGAACGCGCTCCGCGTGCTCCTCGCCGAGCTGGCGGCGGAGGCGGGGCGGGTGGCGCTGCTGGCGACGGACGTGGACGACATGAGCCCCGAGTACGTCGAGCCGTTGCGGCAGGCGCTCGTGGCGGCGGGGGCCCTCGACGTGCAGACGTGGCCCGTACAGATGAAAAAGGGGCGTAGCGGCTTCCGGGTGGAGGTCGTCGCGCCGGAGGAGCTGGCGGAGCAGGTGACCGCGGCGCTGTTCCGCCACAGCACCACGGCGGGCGTGCGGCGCTGGGTCGCCGAGCGGGCGACGCTGGCGCGGCGCCAGGTGACGGTCCAGCTCGCCCCGGAGGTCGCCGTGCGGGTGAAGGTGCTGGAGCAGCCCGACGCGGAAGGGGGGGGCGTCCGGGTGAAGCCGGAGTACGACGATGTTCTCGCGGCGGCGCGCGCCCTGGGTAAGCCGCCGCTCGAAGTCGCCCGCGTCGCACAGCGCGACGCCGAGGCGCTCGTCGCCAAATCCAAGGAGTGAGCATGACCGTCAAGCAGGTCCTCGGACTCCTGACATGTGTCGTCGTCGCCGCGCCGGTGGGTGCCGCCGCCCAGCTGTGGCTCCCCGCCGCGTGCGACATCAAGCCGGGCCATTACCTGGTGAACAGCGGCGCGCTGTATCTCAAGAGCGCCTTCACCACCAAGTTCGCCGACCAGCGCGCCAAGGACCTGAAGGACGCGAACCGCGTGCTCATGCAGGCGCTGACGAGCGGCGGGCAGGAGAAGAACCCGGCCGCGTGGTACTACCTCGGGCGCTACTACCTGATAGCAGACGATCTGGTGGGCGCGGACTCGGCCTTCACGAAGGCCCTCGCACTCGCACCCAAGTGCAAGGACGACATCGCGCTG
>DASWDP010000086.1:0-2077 GCA_036395195.1 Gemmatimonadales bacterium
AGCTACGACCCGCAGGCCGTCGAGGCAAGGTGGCAGGAGCGCTGGACGCGCGAGCACACCAACGAGCCCGACCTCGACCGGCCGCGCCGGCCGTTCTACAACCTCATGATGTTCCCCTATCCCTCCGCGGAAGGGTTGCACGTGGGGAACATGTTCGCCTTCACCGGCGCCGACATCTACGGCCGCTTCAAGCGGCTCCAGGGTCACGACGTGTTCGAGCCGATCGGCTTCGACGCGTTCGGCATTCACTCGGAGAACTACGCGCTCCAAGTCGGCACCAACCCCGCGCGGCTCATCCCCAAGAATATCGAGACGTTCCGCCGGCAGCTGAAACGCTTCGGCGGCATGTTCGACTGGCGTCACGAGCTCTCGACCACCGACCCCCGCTACTACAAGTGGACGCAGTGGATCTTCTTGCAGCTCTTCAAGGCGGGGATCGCCTTCCGCAAGAAGGCGGCGGTCAACTGGTGTCCGAAGGACATGAGCGTGGTGGCGAACGAGCAGGTGATCAACGGCTACTGCGAGCGCCATCCCGACACGAAGGTCGAGCAGCGGTTCCTCGAGCAATGGTTCTTCAACATTACCCGGTACGCGGAGCGGCTGCTCAAGAACCTCGGCCGGCTCGACTGGTCCGACTCGACGCGCACGCTACAGCGCAATTGGATCGGCAGGAGCGAAGGGGCGGAGCTGATCTTCGAAACCCCGGCCGGTGCCAGGATCCCCGTGTTCACGACCCGGCCCGACACCGTGTTCGGGGCGACGTACCTGGTGCTCGCTCCGGAACATCCGCTCGTCGACGCGCTCACGGCGGACGAGCAGCGCCGCGCGGTGAACGCCTACCGGCGTGAGGTGCAGGCCAAGGACATCGTGTCGCGCAAGGTGGGCGAAAAGACGAAGACCGGCGTGTTCCTGGGCTCCTATGCGCGCAATCCGGCCACGCGCCAGGCGATCCCCATCTGGATCGCAGACTACGTCCTGATGGAGTACGGCACGGGCGCCATCATGGCGGTGCCGGCCCACGACAAGCGGGACTTCGAGTTCGCGACCGCCTTCGGGCTGCCGATCCGCCGCGTGGTGCAGACGGATGAGCCCCTCCCGAGCGTCACCGAAGACGGCGTGATGATCAATTCGGACCGGTTCGACGGGCTGCCGTGCCGTGAGGCGCAGCGGCAGATCGTGGCGTGGCTCCAGGAGCCGGGACTCGCGACCCCGCAGGTGAAGTACCGCCTGCACGACTGGTGCATCTCGCGCCAGCGCTACTGGGGCCCGCCGATCCCGATCATCTACTGCGACCGCTGCGGGCCGGTGGGCGTTCCGGAGCGGGATCTCCCGGTCGAGCTCCCGCTCATCGAGGACTTCCGCCCGGACGCCTCCGGGGTGAGCCCGCTCGCCCGCCACAAGGAGTGGTACTTCGTGAAATGCCCGCAATGCGGGGCGGGGGGGGGGCGCCGCGAGACCGACGTCTCCGACACGTTCCTCGACTCGGCGTGGTACTTCCTCCGCTATCCCTCCAGCGAGTTCGACGACCGCCCCTGGGACGAGCGGCGCACGAAGACCTGGCTCCCGGTGACGACCTACATCGGCGGCAACGAGCACGCGGTGCTCCACCTGCTCTACTCCCGCTTCGTCACCATGGCGCTGCAGGAGCTCGGTCACGTCCCCTTCGACGAGCCGTTCCCGAAGCTCCGCGCCCACGGGCTCATCATCAAGGATGGCGCGAAGATGTCCAAGTCGCGCGGCAACGTGGTGATCCCCGACGCCTACATCCAGAAGTGGGGCGCCGACACGTTCCGCATGTACCTCATGTTCCTCGGCCCCTTCCAGGAGGGGGGCGACTTCCGGGATACCGGCATCGTGGGCATCCGCCGCTTCCTCGACAAGGTGTGGAGTACGGCGCATGAAGCGGCGGGCGCCGACGCGCAGCCGCTCCGGCCCGCAGTCCAGCGGAAGCTCCACGAGACCATCAAGAAGGTCACGGCCGACACCGAGCGGCTCGATTACAACACCGCGATCTCGGCCATGATGGAGTACGTGAACCTCGTGCGAGAGCAGGGCGCCGGGAGCAGGGCCGCGATCG
>DASWDP010000087.1:0-16033 GCA_036395195.1 Gemmatimonadales bacterium
CAGCGCCTCGCGCCGCAGCCGCTCCGAGCGCTGCGAGTTCTCGAGCGCCACCGCGGCGAGCGAGCCGAACGCGATCAGGAATTTCAGATCGTCGTCCGAGAACGAGTGCGTCGCCGTGAGGTTGTCCACGTAGAGGATGCCAAGGACCTTCTGGTCCGTCCCCATGAGCGGCGTGCACATCGCGCTGCGCACGCTCTGGATGAGGATCGACTTGCCCTTGAAGCGCTCGTCGGCGGCCGTATTGTCGGAGAGGATCGCGACGCGGTCGTCCACCACCCGCCGCGCGATGGACTGGGGAACGTGCTTCGAGGCCGAGGATTGCGCCGTCCGGCCCTTGGAGATGCGCGGCACCAGCTCCCCCGACTCCTCGAGCAGCAGGATCGAGACGCGGTCCACGTTCATCACCTGGAAGGTGAACTCGACGACCTTGTCGAGCAGCCGGTCCAGCTGCTGCTGCTTGGACAGCTCCTTCGAGATCTCGAGCAGCAGCTCGAGCTTCTTCTCGCGCAGCTCCTCGAGCGACTGGGCGGTCACCTTGAGGTGCGACGCTCCCGAGGGCGTCGCGGTCACGATCGCCGGCACGCCGCCCGAGACGCTCACCGGCAGCTGACGCACGATCGTCCCGCCCGCCGCTTTCGCCGCCCCGAACTCGGCCGACACCGGCGGCACCACCTGCGGCCGCGCCACCGGGGCGCTGACTTCCTTCACGCGGAAGGCCACCTTGCCGAAGGTGATGACGTCGTTCTCGACGGCGACGGCTTCGGTGACCCGCGCGCCGTTCAAGAACGTGCCGTTCGACGACCCGACGTCCTTGACCCTGACACCGCCGTCGGTGAGGACGAGCTCCGCGTGCTTGCGGGAGATGGTCGGATCGTAGATCGGGACGTCGCTGGTGACCGCGCGCCCGACGACGATGGTGCGTCCGGGCTGGAGGTCGATCGACTGCTCGCCCGTGGTGCTCAGCAGCTTAAACACAGGCGCAAAATATAGACGCCAAGACGCCAAGACGCTAAGACGCCAAGGGAAACTTGGTTAATCACGCGCCTGCGCGAGCGCCAGGGCGCGCAGCACGGCCTGTGCTTTGGCTTCCGTTTCCTCGAATTCGCGCGCGGGGTCGGAGTCGGCCACGATCCCGGCGCCCGCCTGCACGACGACGCGGTCCTTGAGGACGAGGGCCGACCGGATCGTGATCGCCGTGTCCAGATTGGTCGCGCCCCACCCCACGTAGCCCACGGCACCGGCGTACGGCCCGCGCCGCTCGGGCTCGAGCTCGTCGATGATCGCCATCGCGCGCACCTTCGGGGCGCCGGTCACCGTACCGGCCGGGAAGCACGCCTTGAACACGTCGAGCGCGTCGTAGCCGTCGCGCAATTTGCCGCGCACTTCGCTCACGAGGTGCTGCACGTGCGAGTAGCGCTCGACCGCCAGGAGGTCGGTCACCCGCACCGTGCCGAACTGCGCCACCCGGCCCACGTCGTTCCGCCCCAGGTCCACGAGCATCATGTGCTCGGCGCGCTCCTTCTCGTCTGCGACGAGCGCGCGGGCGAGCGCCTCGTCCTCCTCGGGGGTCGCGCCGCGCGGGCGGGTGCCCGCGATCGGGCGCACCGTCACCTCGCCCCCCTCCACCCGCACCAGCACCTCGGGGGAGCTTCCCACGAGCGTGAAGTCGTCGAGCGCGAGATAAAAGAGGTAGGGGGCGGGGTTCAGGGCGCGGAGATAGCGGTACAGCAGCAGCGGATCGACGGCGCCGGGCGCCTCCTGGCGGCGCGACAGGACCGTCTGGAACGTGTCGCCCGCGGCGATGTAGGCGAGGATCTTCGCCACGTCGCGCTCGAACGCCGCCCGGGGGTAGCGCGACTCCGTGGGGACGGGGGGCAAGCCGTCCTTGAGCACGAGCGGCGTGAGGGCGTGCCGCCCGCGCAGCCGCTCCACGATCTCCGTGAGCCGCGCTTCGGCGCCGTCGTACAGCCGGAGCCGCTCCGCGACGCCCGCGCCGCGCGGCACTTCCACGTTGGCCACTACGATCCCCCGGCCGAACAGGTTGTCGAGAATCACGACCGTGTCGGCGATCAGGAGGACCGCGTCCGGGAGCTGGAGCGAGTCGGCGGGGGGGTGGGGCAGCCGCTCCACCGTGCGCACGAGGTCGTAGCCCAGGTAGCCGACGGCGCCGCCCGTGAACCGGGGCAGGCCCGGCACTTCGACGGCGGGGAGTGCGCGCATCCGCTGGGCCAGATGGCCGATCGGGTCGTCGGTCTCGCCGGCGGCCCGCCAGCCGGTGGCCTGGGTCCAGCGCTCGATTGCGTGGCGGGCCCCGCCCCCAGCACCGGCCCGGTAGCGCCACACCTCGCGCGGCTCCGTGCCGAGGAAGGTGTAGCGGGCCCAGCGCTCGCCGCCCACCACCGATTCGAGGAGGAACCCGAACGGCGGCCGTGCGACCTTCACGAAGGCGGCGAGCGGCGTGTCGGCATCGAGGACCACCTCGCGCACCAGGGGGACCATGCCGCCCCCCCCCCGCTCGCTGCGGGCGAGGAACTCGGCGCGCGGGTCGCTCATCCGGGGAGGACCGGGGTAGAGGGAATATGCGCCGTGCCGCCGTCCTCGTCGCCGCCCTCGTCGTGGCCGTCGCGGCGCTCGCGCCCGCCCAGGCCTGGAACTCCGACGCCGCGCTCGCGCTGGCGCGGCGCGCCGTCCTGCGCCGCACGGGCGCCGCCGCCGACACTTCGCTGCACGACTACAAGGCCCAGGCCCACGGCTTCCTCTTCTTTCTCGGCGCGTTCGGGGAAGGGCTCGCCGATCCCCCCCGCCTCATCAAGGCCGACCAGTTGGAGCTGGAAGTGTACTGGCGGGCCCCGGCGAGCAGCAAGCAGCGCGTGATCGGCTGGCGCGACCGCGCGGAGCTCCCCACCGACATCAACTACCACCGCGACCACCTCGGCATCGTCCAGAACAATTTCGGCGCCGCGATCCGGCTCGGCGAGGGGGACGAGGTGCGCGACGTGCCGCACCCGCTCTCCACCATCGGCCCCGAGGTGTACGACTTCGCCCTCGGCGACACCACCACGATCGCGTTTCCGGAGCGCGAGGTGCGCGTCGTCGGCCTCAAGGTCCGTCCCAAGAGCTTCGACCTGCCGCGCATCGTGGGGACGCTGTACGTGGACGCGGAGACCGCGGACCTGGTGCGGATGGCGTTCAATTTCACGTCTCGGGCCTACCGCGATCGCCAGCTCGAGGACGTGAGCGTCGTGCTCGACAACGCGCTATGGGAGCGGCGCTGGTGGCTGCCCTACCGCCAGGAGATCGAGATCCGGCGTCGCGCCACCTGGCTCGACGTGCCGGCGCGCGGGATCATCCGCGGGCGCTGGGAGATCGACCACTACCTGTTCAACTTCGGGCTGGCGGCGAGCTGGTTCGCGGGCGACGAGATCACGTTCCTGCCCAAGGCCGAGCGCGATTCGTTCCCCTGGCCGGAGCCGCTGAGTGCGGCCATCCAGGACGTGGCGGAGCCGGTGCGCCGGAACGACCTCGAGCGCGTCCGGGCCCAGGTGGAGGAGATCGCGGGCCGGCGCGCGCTCACGGGGCTCAAGGCCGGCCGCCTCGGCGTGCGCAGCCTGTCCGACCTGCTGCACGCCAACCGGGTGGAAGGGCTCGCCCCGGGCGCCGGTCTGGTGCTGCGCGGCGGCGGCGAGCGGCGTGAGCTACGCGGCTTCGTGAGCTACGGCTTCGCCGACCACCGCGCCAAAGGCGGCCTCGCCGCCGTGGACCGCCGGGGGCGCGGGGCGCTCGAGGCGGGCGTGTACCGCGCCGTGCGGGACGTGGGCGACTGGCCCGTGATCGCGCCGCTCCTGAACTCGTTCGCGTCGCAGGAATTCGGGGACGATTACGGCGACTACTATCTCGCGGACGGTGCGCGCATCACGTACCGCCACGGGCTCGGCGTGCGCAGCGAGTGGAGCGCCGCGCTCGGCCGCGAGTCGATCCGTTCGCTCGGGATCCGGGCGGCCCCGGCGAACGGGACGTTCCGCCCCAATCCCGCCCTCGGCAGCGGGGGGGGCATCGATCTGCTGCAGCTCGCCCTGCAGCGCCGCAGCGAAGGGTTCGCGGTGCGCCGCGACCTCCACGTCGAGACGCTGCTCGAGGCCGGGCGGCTCGATGGGGGCGCCACCTACGTGCGGCTCGCCGGCGCGGGGCACCTGCTCCTCCCCGCCGGCGCGACGCGGCTCCTGCTGCGCGCGCAGGGCGGCGTCGCCAGCGCGGATCTGCCGGCGCACCGCGCGTTCGTGCTGGGTGGGCGCGGCACGCTGCTCGGCGACGACTTTCGGCGCTGGGGCGGCGCGCGCGTGGCGCTGCTTCATGCCGAGTGGCGGGTGCCCGTCCCCTTCGTGTCGATCGGCGTCGGCCCCTACGCCCGGACGCCCCGCACGCTCACCGTCGCGCCGTACGTCGCGGTGGGATGGGCGGAGCGGCCCGTCGCCGGCACGCCCTGGGCCGCGACGCCGGGCGCGCGGATCACGCTCGGCGTCGGGGTCGAGTGGCTGGGCGTGTTCCGGCTCGAGGCGGGGGTGGGGACGGAAACGCAGCGCGTGGGGTTCGCCTTCGACGTCGCGCGCGACTTCTGGCCCATCCTGTGATGCGTTCGGGCTGGACGGGGCCGGGCCGTCGGCTAGCTTAGACAGGTTAACCCATGGCCGAAACATACTTTCGGGACGAATGGCTGGCCCACTCCCTGGAGGGGGTCCTCACCCCCGAGCTGCTGGTGGAGCTCCGGGGCAAGGCCGCGCCGTCCGCCACCCTGTGGGAAACGCTCGTCGCGGAGAAGGTCGCGAGCGACGAGCAGATCCTCACCGCGCTGTCCACGCGGTTCCGGCTGAAGCTCGCCGACGTGGGGCAGCTCGAGCCCGCCGTGAAGGAGAAGGTCCCGGAGGCGCTCGCCCGCCGGTTCCACGTGCTGCCGCTGCGCGTCACCGACTCCTACCTCGAGGTCGCGACCGCGAACCCGTTCGACCTGGACGCCGAGAAGGCGCTCGCGTTCGCCACGGCGCGCGAGATCCGGATGCTGCTGCTCGCGCCCTCGAAGATCGCCGAGCGGCTGGACGAGCTGTACCGCCCCGAGAAGGCGGTGGACAGGCTGCTCCAGGGGATGGAGAACTCGGCGGAGCTGGTGCAGCTGTCGGAGCACACGGGGCCGGAGGAGATCGCGATCTCCGAGGCGGAGGCGAGCCAGCGGCCGGTGGTGCGGCTCGTGGACCTCATCATTTCCGAGGGGATCCTCGCGCGCTCGAGCGACATCCACATCGAGCCCGAGGAGGGCGGAGTGGCGGTGCGCTACCGCATCGACGGCGTGCTGCGGCAGGTGATGAAGATCCCGCGCCAGGCGGGACTGCCGCTCATCTCGCGCATCAAGATCATGTCCTCGCTCGACATCGCCGACCGGCTGCGGCCCCAGGACGGCCGCGCCCGCGTGGCCGTGAACGGGCAACCGATCGACCTGCGCGTCTCGACCCTCCCGGCCCAGCTGGGGGAGAAGGTCGTGATCCGCATCCTCGACTCGCGCGCCACCGTGAAGTCGCTCGAGTCGCTGGGCCTGAACGCCAGCGAGACGGAAGCGATCAAGAGGCTGCTCGAGAACCACGAGGGGATCCTCCTCGTCACCGGGCCCACCGGCTCGGGCAAGACCACGACGCTCTATTCCTGCATCAACCAGATCAAGAGCGAGGGCGTCAACATCGTGACCGTCGAGGATCCGGTGGAATACCGGATGGCGGGGATCGTGCAGGTGCAGGTGCAGGAGAAGGCGGGGCTCACGTTCGCGGCGGCGCTCCGCTCGATCCTGCGCCAGGACCCGAACGTCGTGCTGGTGGGCGAGATCCGCGATCGCGAGACGGCGCAGATCGCCGTACAGGCGTCGCTCACGGGCCACCTGGTGCTTTCGACGCTGCACACCAACGATGCCGCGAACGCGGTGACACGCCTGGTGGACATCGGTGTGGAGGCGTACAAGATCGCGGCCGCGTTGCGCGGCGTGATCGCCCAGCGCCTGATGCGCAAGCTCTGCCCCACCTGCAAGGAAGTCTGGATGGAGGCGCCGCCGGACCGGCTCAAGCCGTGGGTGCCCAAAGGCACGCCGCTGTACCGGGCCGCGGGATGCCCCGACTGCGCCATGACCGGCTACCGCGGCAGGTTCTCGATCATCGAAGTGCTGACGGTGACGCCGGAGGTCGAGCGTCGCATCGCCGCAGGCGAGACCGCCGAGCACATCGCGACTGCGGCGCGGCGGGCGGGCATGAAAGGCATGTGGGACTCGGGGCTCGCGCACGTCCTGCGGGGAGAATCGACGATCGACGAGCTGACCCGCGTCGTGGACATCCCCCAGGAGGACGACGGCGCCCCTCCGGCACCGCACGCGAGGCCCGCGGGGGGAGGGCGGTCGTCCGGGACGGTGCCTCAGCCACGCTCCACGGCCGGGTCGCTCATCTCCGAGCCCGCCCCCGCCGCCGAGCCGCTCGGGACCCACTTCGAGCTGCTCGAGGAGCCGGCGCCGCCGCGGCGCTCGGGGCCGCACGGCGAGATCGCCCCCAAGGTGCTGCTGGTGGACGACGAGGACAGCCTGCGCAAGGTCGTGAAGGATCTGCTGGAGCGAGACGGTTACATCGTCACCGAGGCCCGCGACGGCGTGCAGGCGCTCGATCAGGTCGACCGGGTTGGCCCGGACATCATCGTGCTGGATCTCAACATGCCGGGGCTGGACGGCTATGGTGTGCTGTCCCACCTGCGCTCGCGCCCCGCGACGGCCGACATCCCGGTGATCGTGCTGACGGCCAAGGGCGACGAGGATAACGAAGTCCGGGTCTTCGAGCTCGGCGCCGACGACTTTCTCACGAAGCCGTTTCGCGCGCGGGCGCTGTCGGCGCGGCTGGAAGCCGTGTTGGGGCGCCGGCGGTAGTCGCAGCACCCGGACGAACCGCTCCCCGCTCTCGGCATGACATCCGACGCCACGGCCGCCGCTCTTGCCCTGATCAAGCCCTCCGTCCGCGCCCAGGCCGCGTACACCCTCGACGCCCCCGCCGCACCGCGTAAACTGAACCAGAACGAGAGCCCGTTCGACGCGCCGCCGGCGGTGAAGGAAGCGGTGCTCGCCGCGATGCGGGACGAGCCGTGGAACCGCTACCCGCCGTTCGCACCGGCGGAGCTGCTGGCGCGGCTCGCCGCGTGCCACGGCTGGGTGCCTGAGGGCGTGCTGGTCGGAAACGGGTCGAACGAGCTGATCCAGGCCACGCTGGCGGTGACGGTGGGCGCGGGGACGCGGGTCGTGACGCCGGTGCCGACGTTCAGCCTGTACCGGCTGCTCGTGGCGGTGTTCGGCGGCCGCCACGTGCCGGTCCCGCTCGGGCCGGACTTCGCCTTCGACGTGGACGCGCTGGCGCGCGCCGCCCGCGAGGCCCGCGCCTCCGTCGTGGTAGTGAACTCCCCCAACAATCCCACAGGGACGCCGCTCCCCGACGACGGGGTCGGGCGCCTGCTCGCCCAGACCGACGCCCTGGTCGTCGTGGACGAGGCGTACCAGGACTTCGGCGGCCCGACCGCGATCCCGCTCCTCAAGGGAGAGCCGCGGGTGGTCGTGCTCCGCACCTTCAGCAAGGCGATGTCGCTCGCCGGGCTGCGGTTCGGCTACGCGCTCGCGCACCCCGCCGTGGCCGCGGAGATCGCGAAGGCGAAGCTGCCCTACAACGTGAACCGGGTGACCCTCGCCGCGGCGGGCGCCGCGCTCGACGCCGGCGACGCGCTCGCCGAATGCGCCCGGCGCGTGCGGCGGAGCCGCGATCTCCTGTACGAGCGGCTCGCCACGATCCGCGGGCTCCACGCCTTCCCCACGGCCGCGAACTTCGTGCTGATCCGCTGCGAGGCGCGCCCGGCGGCCGAAGTGTTCACCCGGCTGGTCCGCGACCACGGGATCCTGGTGCGCGACGTGTCCGGCGGAGCGGGACTCGAGGGGTGCCTGCGGATCACGGCCGGCACCGAGGACGACGTGACCGCGGTGGTCGGAGCGCTCGGGGAGATCTTCGCATGAACCGCAGTGGGGAAGTGACGCGCAAGACGAAGGAGACCGAGGTCCGCGTGCGCGTGAGTCTCGACGGCGCGGGCCGGGCGCAGGTGAAGACGGGGATCGGCTTCTTCGACCACATGCTCGAGGCACTGGCGCGCCACGCGCTCTACGACCTCGAGGTGCGGGCGGCGGGGGACCTGCACGTGGATCAGCACCACACCGTGGAGGACGTAGGGATCGTCCTGGGGCAGGCGCTGTCGCAGGCGCTGGGCGAGCGGCGCGGCATCCGCCGCTACGGCGACGCCACGGTGCCGCTCGACGACGCCCTGGCCCGCGTGGTGGCGGACGTGAGCGGGCGCCCCTACCTCGCGTATCACGCCGAGCCGCCGGTGCTCCAGAAGCTCGGCGATTACGACCCGGCACTCACGCCCGAGTTCTTCCGGGCGCTCGCCACGCACGCGGGGCTCACGCTGCACGTGGACCTGTTGCGGGGCCAGAACGCGCACCACTGCGTGGAGGCGGTGTTCAAGGCGGCCGCGCGCGCACTGGGCGAGGCGACGGGGCTCGACCCACGCGTCACGGACGTGCCCTCCACCAAGGGGGCGCTGTAGGTGATCGCGGTCGTCGATTACGGCGCCTCGAACGTGCAGAGCGTGCTGCGCGCCTTGCGCGCGGTGGGGGAGACGGCGGAGCTCACCGCCGATCCCGACCGCGTGCGGGCGGCGGAGCGCGTGGTCGTACCCGGCGTGGGGCATTTCGCGCCCGCCCGGCGGCGGCTCGACGAGACGGGGCTCGCGGACGCGATCGGCGACGTGGCGCGGGCAGGCCGCCCGCTGCTCGGCATCTGCCTCGGGCTCCAGCTGTTTCTCGAGGAGAGCGAGGAGGCGCCCGGCGTCCCCGGGCTCGGCCTCCTGCCGGGGGCGGTCACGCGTTTCCGGACATCGCTCCCCGTACCCCACGTGGGTTGGGCGCGCGTCGCGCTCACCCCGGCCGGGAAGTCCCATCCCACGCTGGCGCGCGCGTTCCACGGCGACGCTGGTTTCTTCTATCACGTACACAGCTACCATCCCGCCCGCGTGGCGCCGGAGAGCGATCTCGCCGAGGCCGAGTACGGCGGGGGGGGGAGCGCGCCGTTCGCGACCGTGGTGGGAAAGGCCAACGTGCTGGGCGTACAGTTCCACCCGGAGAAGTCGCAGGCCGCGGGGCTCGCGCTGCTGCGCGAGTTCACGACGTGGGCGCCGTGACGAACGCGCGCGTCGCATTCGTCGACGTGTACGTGCTGCGGCGGGGACCGGGGGGAGGGCTCGAGGCGCTGGCGCTGCGGCGCGGTCCGAGCGGGCGCTGCCCCGGCTCGTGGGAGACGGTACACGGCACGATCGAGCCGGGCGAGACGCCGGTGCAGGCGGCGCTGCGCGAGCTGGCGGAGGAGACGGGGCTCGCGCCGCGCAGACTGTACAACGCGTCGCGCGTGGAAGCGTTCTACCGGCACGGCGCGGACGAAGTGGCGTTGATCCCCGTGTTCGTGGCGCTCGTGGACGAGGGGAGCGCGGCGCGGCCGTCGGCGGAGCACGACCGCGCCGAGTGGCTCGCGGGCTCCGAGGCGCCGCAGCGGTTCTCCTGGCCCCGGGAGCGCAGAGCACTCGAAGACGTTTTGTCAATCCTGGGGTCCGGGGACGCCGGCTTGCTGGAAGACGTGCTGAGGGTATGCTAGCCCGACGGCTGATTCCCTGCCTGGACGTGGCGGGAGGCCGGGTGGTGAAGGGCATCCAGTTCGAGCAGTTGCGCGACGCGGGCGATCCGGTGGAGCAGGCGGCGCGCTACGACGCCGACGGAGCCGACGAGCTCGTGTTGCTCGACATCACGGCGAGCCACGAGGACCGCGGGACGCTCATAGAGTTGGTGAGCCACGTCGCAGACACGCTGTTCGTACCGTTTACTGTAGGGGGTGGGATCCGGAGCGTCGCGGACGCGCAGCAGGTACTCCGCGCGGGCGCGGACAAGATTACGGTTAACACGGCGGCGGTACGCGACCCGGAGTTGGTCACCCGGCTCGCCGACCAGTTCGGCCGGCAGTGCGTGGTGGCCGCGCTGGACGCCAAGCGCAACGCGGATAGGTTCGAGGTGATGGTGCGGGGCGGCCGCGAGCCCACCGGGCTCGACGCGGTCGACTGGGCGGTCCGGCTGGAACGGCTCGGCGCGGGGGAGATCCTCTTGACCTCGATGGACACCGACGGCACCCAGAGCGGCTACGACCTTCCCCTCACACGCGCCGTCGCCCAGGCGTTGCCGATCCCAGTGATCGCGTCGGGCGGCGCCGGCACGCTCGAGCATCTCGCCGACGCGCTCGACGCCGGGGCGCACGGCGTGCTCGCCGCCACGCTGTTCCACTTTCGCGGCACGACGCTTCCCGAGGCCCGCTCCTACCTCGCCGCGCGCGGCTATCCGGTGCGGCCGTGAACCCGTTCTATCATCGGATCTACCGCGTAGTGCGGCACATTCCCAAGGGCTGCGTGGCGACCTACGGCGTGGTGGCGCGGCTCGCGGGCCGGCCCGGCGCGGCGCGCACGGTGGGCTGGGCGCTGTCGGCGCTCCCGGACGACTCCGATGTCCCATGGTGGCGCGTGCTGAACGCGGCGGGCCGCATCTCCCTGTCGGGCGCCGATCACGGCTCGGTCGTGCAGCGGGCGCTGCTGCTCCGCGAAGGAGTGAAGTTCGCGCCCGGCGGCGCCGTCAATCTCGCGGTGTTCGGCTGGCCGGCGGAGGCCTACGACAGCGCCGTGGCGGCCCACACCAGCGCCGCCTCGTCCCGCAGGTCGCGCAGGTTGAAAGGCTTGCGGACGTAGCCCCGGGCCCCTACTCGGGAGCGAACGTCTCCATCACTGCCTGCCGAAAGCTCACGGGATCCACGGCCGGATAGCGATACAGCTGCGGCTCGATCGCCGTGAAGTACGCCCGGGCGGCCGCCGGCTCCACGAGGCGGCGGGCCACCATCTCGCGCACGTCCGCCAGATCTTGGGCGTGCCCGCGCTCTACTTTGGCCAGCGCCTGCCCATACAGATCGAAGTGATGAAACGAGAGCCGCCCGATGCGCGCGATGAACGGGCTCCGCTCCTCCCAGTCCGGCCGCACCGGGATGAAGTCGACCGGACTGGCGAGTTCCACGTTGATCTCGAGGCTCTCCTTGAGGGCCGGGATGGCCCTGAGCAGCGATTCCTGTTCGGGCGCGAAGCGGAGATCGACGTCGATCGTGGTCGGCCGCCAGCCGAATAACACCGCGGTCGCGCCGCCCGTGAAGTACACGCGCCCGTCGGCGCGGGCCGCGTCGGCGAGACCGTTCATGAACCGCTGAATGCGCTCGGCGTTGGCTAGCGCGCGCATGCCGCGGCGCGCGTGAAGCTCACGAGTCGACGCACCAGCGCGTTGTAGCGTGCATGGGCGGCGTCGGGGTCCTCGCGGCGCAGCAGCTCGTAAAGACGGTGCTCGGGAGCGGCCGGTCCGGGCGGCACGTCATAGCCTAGCCGGCGCAGCCGCGGCGCGCCGATCCAGACCAGAAGGGCGGCGACGGACTCGACGCCGCGCGCCGCGTCCTTGAGCCCGTGCTCGACCAGCTCGGCACCGGGCAGGGCAGGGATCATGGTCATGAGGCGATCCCCGCCGCCCACAGCCGCGCCGCCTCGTCCCGCAGGTCGCGCAGGTTGAAAGGCTTGCGGACGTAGCGCAGGCTCAGGCGCGCCAGCGCCTCCTCGGTCGACGCCCGCACGTCCCCTGTCGCAACGAGCACCCGCTCCTTCAAGCGCGGGTCGATCTCCAGCAGCTGCTCGATGAACAGGTGCTCGTGCGCCATCGCCTGCGCGTCCGCCAGGATCAGGTCGTAGCTGCGCGTGCGTGCGAGGTCGAGCGCGTGCTGCGGGTTACGCGCGACTTCCACGGCGTGGCCCTCACGCCCGAACAGCGCCTTGACCATGCGGCGTACCGCCGGGTCGTCGTCCACGAGGAGGATGGTACGCTTCGCCGGCGGTGAGACGGGGGTCGCCTGGGGCTCGGGTGTGTCGCGGCCCCCCCCACCCCCCCGTGGCGCGTCGGCCGGAGCCGGCGGGAGGTCCACGAGGAACGCCGCGCCGCCGTCCGCGGGCCGCTCGAGGGTGATGCGACCGCCGTGCGCCTCCACGATCGAGTACGTGATCGAGAGCCCGAGCCCCGTGCCATGGCCCGGCTCCTTGGTCGTGAAGAAGGGCGTGAACAGATGCGGCACGACGTCGTCGGGGATCCCGGGGCCCGTGTCGGCGACCCGCAGCCGCACCCGGTCGTCGAACCAGGTGCTCAAGTGGATGGCCCGCGGGCGCGCGGGGGGATTCGCCGCCACCGCCTGCGCGGCGTTGTTCAGCAGGTTCAGCACCACCTGCTGCAGCGCGTGGCGGTCGCCGAGCACCGGCGGCACCGTCGCCAGATCCTTCTCGATCGTGACGTCCTTGAGCTTCAAGTCGTAGCTCATCAGGAGCAGGGTGCGTTGGATCACGTCGTTCAGATCCACCGCCGCCTGCTCCGGAGGGCCCTTGCGGGCGAAGGTGAGGAGGTTGCGCACGATCCGCCCCGCCCGGTCTGCCTGCTCGTGGATCACCCGCAGGTGCCCGCGGTCCTTCGTGCCCAGCTCCTTCTGCTCTAGCAGGAACTCCGACAGCCCGGCGATCGAGGTGAGCGGGTTGTTGAGCTCGTGCGCCACGCCCGACACGAGCTGCCCCACCGCCGCGAGCTTCTCGCTCTGGATCAGCTGCGCCTCCATCGCCTGCTGGTCGGTCACGTCCTCGACCAGCACGACCACGCTCTGGTCGTCCGCGGGGGTGGGAATGCGCGCGGCGTTCACCCGGATCGTCCGGCCCCCCCCGAGAGTCGCCGACCGCACCACGATCGGCTGGATGCGGTCTCCCGCCCCTTCCCGCACGGCGGCGAGCAGATCGGCGAGGGCGGAAGACGGCCCGAGCAGCGCGGCGCCCAGATCGAGGCCGATGACCCCGGGGATCGGCGCCCCGAGCATCACGGCGAGCGCGCGGTTGGCGCGGCGCACCCGACCCGCTTCGTCCACCACCGCGATTCCCTCGCTGAGCGAGTCGAACGCCGTCTCCCATTGCTCCTTCGCGTGCCGCACCATCTCGAAGAAGCGGGCGTTGGCGATCACGACGGCGGCGTGCGTCGCCACCGTGGACAAGAGCCGGATGTCCTCAGGCGCGAACGCCCCGTCCCGCGGATTCGCGATCACCAGGGTGCCCACGAGCGCGCCGTGCGCGCGCAGCGGCACGGCGGCCGCGGCCTCGACCGAGAGCCCCGCGACGAGCGCGGTCTGCTCGCCGGTCGGGTTGCGCACCAGCTCGAGGCGGTCACTGGTGAGCGAACGCGCCACGAGACCCGGATCGTCGGGCGGGATGGCGCGCCGCGCGAGGGGCGCCAGCGTGCCCTGCGCCGCCGCCACATGCAGCCGCCGACGCTCGCCGTCGGCCTCGCCGTCCGCCGCGAGCGCCACCAGCGCGCCCTGGGCGTCGAGGAACCGCATGGCGTAGCCAACCACCTGCTCCACCACGCGGTCGAGCTGGATCGAGCCCGAGAGGATGTAGGACAGCTCCTGCAGGGAGAACAGCTCGGAGAGCCGACGGTTCAGCTCGTCCGCGGCGCGGCGCCGGTCGCGCTCGCTCTGCTCGAGGCGCCGTTTGAGGCGGACCGCGCCCCACCCGAGCCCGGCGGCGGCGAGCCCGAGCAGCAGCAGCACGATGGCGGGGATCACTCGGTCCACAGCGCGGCGCCTCCTGAAGGCACAACAATAATGCGCTTGACCGGGAGAATCCCGACTCATAGATTCGGCTATCCCTCTTGTTGAGAACCATTTTCAACTAGTCTCACGCCGGAGCGCGCATGCGGAAACTCCTCGGGTGGAGCCTTTTTTTTGCCCTGGCGGCTCCCACCCCCCTCCTCGCCCAGGAGCGCACGACGCTCGGCGGCTACGGCGAGGTCCATTACACCAATCCGACCGGGCCCAACACCCCGGCTGCAGTGAACCTCAAGCGGTTCGTGATCTATCTCGCCCACAGCTTCAGCGACCAGCTCGTCTTCCGCTCGGAGCTCGAGGTGGAGGACGCCCGGATCGAGGGCGGCCAGTCGGGGGGCGAGGTGGCCCTGGAGCAAGCGTACCTCGACTACCGCCTGAAGGACTGGCTCACCGTGCGCACCGGGCTCGTCCTCCCCCCGGTCGGCATCGTCAACGAGACGCACGAGCCGCCCACGTTCAACGGCGTGGCGCGGCCGGCGTTCGACCACGACGTCATTCCCACCACATGGCGCGAGATCGGGGTGGGCGCGCTGGGGAGCGTGCCGTGGGTGAAGGGCCTGTCGTACCGGGTGTACCTGGTGAACGGGCTCAAGGCCGAGGGCTTCTCCGCCGACGAAGGGATCCGGCAGGGGCGCCAGGAGGGGCGGGAGGCGAGCTTCGCGAACCCCTCGCTCACGGGGCGGCTCGAGTGGGCCCGTCCGGGGGGGGGCCTCAAGGTCGGTGGCTCGTTCTGGTACGGCGGCACGGCCGACACGAACGCCGCCGTGGGGACGGGGACTTTCGCCGCTCCCCTGACCCTCATCTCGGCGGACGCGCGCTACGACACCGGGCCGTTCGCACTCCGGGCCGTGGTCGCGAACATCAGCGTGAGCGACGCGCAGGCGATCAACGCGGCGTACGGGCAGTCCGTGGGCAGCCGGATCGCGGGCGGCTACCTCGAGGCCGCCTACGACGTCCTCGCCACGCTCGCCCCGGCGTCGTCCCAGAAGCTCAACGGCTTCGTGCGCCACGAGCGGTACGACACGCAGGCGGCCGTGCCCGCCGGCGTCACGCAGGACGAGACGCTCGCCCGGCGCATCACCACGTTCGGCCTCACGTACAAGCCCACGTGGAATACGGCATTCAAGGGGGACTACCAGCTGCTCCGCAACAAGGCCGGCGTGGGCGAGTACGAGGTGCTGGCCCTCGGTGTGGGGTACCAGTTTTGACGTGACGGTCACGCTCGCGCTCCTCCTGCTCGCGACACAACACCCGGCCGCGCCGCCGGGCAAGCTCGCTGCCTCGATCGCCCGGGTGTTCGGCCCGGGCGCCCGCGTGGACACCGTGCTGGTGGACACCGCGACGGTGCTGCGGGTGTCCCGCGGCGACTCGCTGCTCGGGTTCGCCGCGCTGGGGAACGTGCTCGGCAAGGACCAGCCGATCACGTTTCTCGTCGCGATCGATCCCGAGGATCGGCTCAAGGACGTGGACATCCTCGTTTATCGCGAGCCGTACGGCGGCGAAGTGGCGTACGAGCCGTGGCGGCGGCAGTTCCGCGGAAGGACCGTCCAGGATTCTCTGCGGGTCGGCAGGGAGATCCGCAACATCTCGGGCGCCACGATCAGCGTGCACGCGGTGACGCTGGGCGTGAAGCTCCTGCTCGCCGAGCTCACGGCATGGCACCGGGGCGGGGTGATCCGATGAGCCCCCCCGGCCCCCCGACCTGGCGGGACGTGCCCGCCGCCCTGCGGACGCTCGCGCGCTGGACCGTGATCGTTCAGCTCGTCGGCTACACCACGTCGCTCGTGTTCGTGTGGCACACCACCCGCCTCACGCCGCCCGGCATCGAGGGGCGCTACCGCGGCACCGATCCCGAGGCGCTGCCCGCCACGGCGGAGATGCAGTTCCCGAAGTCGTTTTCCCAGATGCTCACGATCACCCACACGCATCTCCTCTCCATGGCGGTGATCTTCGTGCTCACGGGGCTCGGGCTCGCGCTGTGCGCGCGCCCGTCGGAGCGCTGGAAGCGCCTCCTCATCGCGGAGCCGTTCGTCGCCCTGCTGGTGTCGTTCTCCGCGATGTGGCTGATGCGCTACGTGGACCCGCGCTTCAGCTGGCTGCTCGAGGCCTCGAGCGCGGTGCTGGCGCTGACGTTCTACCTGCAGTCGTACCTCATCCTGCGGGAGCTGGGCTCGTGA
>DASWDP010000088.1:0-7278 GCA_036395195.1 Gemmatimonadales bacterium
GATCGTCGACGACGAGCAGACGCTGGCGCGCTCGGCCAAGGCTTTCCTCGCGGACCACGGCTACGAGGCGGAGGTGGCGGGCAGCGGGGAGAAGGCCCTGGAGCTGCTCGAGAGCCTGCAGCCGGACGTCGTCTTCGCCGACGTCCGGCTGCCTGGCATGAGCGGCCTCGATCTTCTGAAGCGGATCCGCGCCTTCGATCCGGTGATCCCGGTCATCATGCTCACGGCATACGGCTCGATCGAGGGGGCGGTGGAAGCGGTGAAGCTGGGCGCCTTCGACTACGTCAAGAAGCCGGTGGATCTGGAGGAGCTGAGGCTCCTCGCCGACCGCGCCCGCGAGAACCGCCAGCTGCAGCAGGAGCTGTCGTATTACCGCCGTCGCGCGACGCAGCACGTCGGGTTCGCGGCGATGCTGGGCGAGTCCCCGGCTCTCCGCGCGGTGCTCGACCGGGCGCGCCAGATCGCCGCGCTGGGCGAGACCCCCCCCGTGCTCCTCACCGGCGAGACGGGCACCGGCAAGGGTCTCCTGTCCCGCGCGATCCACGCCGCCGGTCCCCGCGCCGTGAAGCCGTTCATCGAGGTCAACTGTACGGCTCTGCCGGCGACGCTCATGGAGGCCGAGCTGTTCGGCTACGAGCGCGGCGCCTTCACGGACGCCAAGGAATCCAAACCGGGTCTGGTCGAGGCGGCCGAGGGCGGGTTCCTCTTCCTCGACGAAATCGGCGACGTCGATCTCTCGGTACAGGGGAAGCTGCTGCGGGCGATCGAAGAGCGCGCGGTCCGGCGCGTGGGCAGCGTGCGCGAGCGCAAAATCGACGTGCGCATCATCGCCGCGACGAACCGCGATCTCGAGCGCGAGGTGCGCCAGGAGCGGTTCCGGAAGGATCTCTATTTCCGCCTGGCGGTGATCGTGCTCGAGATGCCCCCCCTGCGCGCCCGCGGCGCGGATGTGCTGCTCCTCGCCGAGCAGTTCTTGAGGGCTTTCAACGCCAAGTACGGCAAGGTGGTGCGTGAAATCAGCGCGCCGGCGCGCGACTTGATGTTGTCGTACCCGTGGCCGGGCAACGTCCGCGAGCTGAGCCACGTCATCGAGCGGGCCGTCCTGTGGAGCCGGGGTCCCACGCTGGACGTCGAGCACCTGTCGCTGACGAGCCCCCTCGACGCCGATCCGCCGGCGGACTCGGTTGCGGGGGCGGGCGCGTTGGCGCCGGCAGGCGGCGACCTGGCTCACTGGGAGAAGACGATCATCGAGCAAGCGCTGCGCGAGGCCGACGGGAACCAGACCAAAGCGGCGCAGCGCCTTGGGATCTCACGCGACACGCTGCGATATCGTTTGAAGAAGTTCGGTTTGCAGCCCTGACTGGGTGATTACACCCAGATTGGGTGAAGTCACCCACCCTTCGGCCCCGCACCCCCGCACGCGGGCGCACCGGTCGTGCATGCCAATTGCTTGCAAAGCATGGGGTTGGGGCGGCGAGCGACTGCCGCACCAGGGGTGGCACGGCGCCTGCACAGCACGTACGTGGTTGGAGTGGTCGACCACCCCTGTTTCTGGAGGATGCGATATGTCGTGGACCAAGCCCGAATTCGAAGTCGTCGAGCTGGGGATGGAAGTCGGCGCGTACGCCGGCAACGCCTGAACCAGGTTGGCACAGCTGACCGAGGGGCCGGGTGACGAACCCGGCCTCTTTAGTTTCCGACCATGCGCGTGATCATCCTCGGGTCGGCGGCGGGCGGCGGACTGCCGCAATGGAACTGCGGGTGCCCCAACTGCACCGATGCCCGGCACGACAACCGTGGCCGTACCCAGTCGTCCGTGGCCGTGAGCGCGGACGGCGAGCGGTGGATCCTCCTGAACGCCTCGCCGGACCTGCGGACCCAACTCGGCGCTCACCGCGCGCTCTGGCCGCGGCCGGAGGGAGGGGGGACCCGCGGCACGCCGCTCCGCGCCGTGATCCTCACCGATGGCGAGATCGACCACACCCTCGGCCTGCTGCTGTTGCGCGAGAGCGCGACGAAGCTCCCCGTGTACGCGCCGGCGGGCGTGACCGCGCTGCTCGGGGACCAGTGGCCGCTCTACCGCGTGCTCTCGGCGTACGCCGGCGTCGAGCCGCGCGCCCTTCCTGACGGAGGAGCCGTGGCGCTCGCGGACGCCGCCGGAGCCCCGCTCGGGCTGTCGTGTCGGGCCGCGGCCGTGGCCCGACGCCCGCCGCGCTATGCGCGCGCGGCGCCGGTAGGCGCGTTCGACGTCGGCGTCCGGCTCACCGACGAGCGGACGGGCGGGACCCTCGCCTATGTTCCGACGGCGGGCGCCGTGGATGACGCGGTGCAGACGATCGCCGCGGGCGCCGACCTGTTGCTGTTCGACGGGACGTTCTGGTCGGACAGCGAGCTCGTGGCCGCGGGCGTGGACGCGCCCGGCGCGCGCGAGATGGGCCACCTGCCGGTAGGAGGCTCCGGCGGCAGTCTGGAGCTGCTGCCGCGGCTTGGCGCCAAGCGCACGGTGCTCGTGCACATCAACAACACGAATCCCATGCTCTGCCCCACGTCGGCCGAGCGGGCGCAGGTGGAGGCGGCGGGGATCGCGGTGGGCGAGGACGGCATGGAGTTCGAGCTGTGAGCCCCTCCCTTTCGTGGTCGCCCGAGGAGCTTGTGACCCGGCTGCGCGGCGTTCTGGAGCGGCGCTACCATCATCTCCATCCCTTCAACCAGCGGATGCACCGGGGCGAGCTGTCGCGCGCCGAGCTGCAGCGCTGGGTGGCGAACCGCTTCTATTACCAGGTCAACATCCCGGTCAAGGACGCGCTCATCCTCGCCAACTGCCCCGAGCGCGAGGTGCGGCAACAATGGATCCAGCGGATCGTCGACCACGACGGCCGGCCCGGAGAGGAGGGCGGGATCGAGGCGTGGCTGCGGCTGGGCGAGGCGATGGGCGTGCCGCGCGCCGAGCTCGCCAGCCAGTGCCGGCTGCTTCCGGGCGTACGTTTCGCGGTGGACGCCTACGTGAACTTCTGCCGCACGAAGCCGTGGCTCGAGGCGGTCGCCGCGTCGCTCACCGAGATGTTCGCGCCGCTCATCGTGAAGGAGCGGCTCGCGGCGATCCTCAGCCACTACACGTGGGTGGACCCCGACGGGCTCCAGTACTTCAAGAATCGCCTGACCCAGGCGCCGCGTGACGCGGAGTACGCGCTCGGCCTCGTGACGGCGCGGTTCCGGGCGCGGGAGGAGCAGCAGCGCGCCGTGGCGGCGCTCGAGTTCAAGTGCGACGTGTTGTGGTCCCTGCTGGACGCCGTGGAGCGGGGGCCGCTCCCGGGAGCGGCGGCATGAGCCCGGCCGATCCGGCGACGGTGCCGCGCATCCACCCGAAGGCGCGGCTGCAGTGGGACGAGGTGCGGGGTCGCGACGTGCTGCTCTACCCCGAGGGGCTCGTGGCGCTGAACCCGACGGGCGCGGAGATCCTGAAGCTGTGCGACGGGGTCCGCTCGGTGGCCGACGTGGCCGCGGCGCTCGAGCGGCGTTACGGCGCCGCCGGGATCGAGCGCGACGTCAGCGGCTTCCTCGACGGGCTTGCCGCGAAGGGGCTGCTGCTTTTCGGCAGTCGGGACAGCGCCCCTTGACCTCGACGTCCACGTGTGCGACCTCCCACGCCTGCGCCCGCTGCCCCAGCCGGCGCACGACGTCCGCGCCGTCGACGGGGATGTCGACGATCGCGCCGCACTCGGTGCACACGAGGTGCCCGTGCTCTTCCAGGTGGGCGTCGAACCGGCTCACCCCCCCGAACATGCGCTCGCGCAGCTCGCCTAGAGCTGCGAGGCGGCGCAGGTTGCGGTACACGGTCGCGAGACTGATGCTCGGTACGTTCGACCGGGCCTCCATGAAGACGTCGTCCGCCGTTGGATGGCGGTCGCTCCGGCGAACGATGCCGAGGATCAGATCGCGGTGGGCGAGCCTACGGTCGTGGGGCATGGGTCTCTCCGGTCGCAACTTAAGCCGCGGCTGCGCCGCTGCGCTAGATTCGAACGCATGACCTCGAAGCCGCTGTGGCTGCTGGCCGAGCTGACGTACCGCTGCCCGCTGCAGTGCCCCTACTGCTCGAACCCGCTCGAGTTCGCCGGCGGGCGCTTCAAGCACGAGCTGACCACCGAGGAGTGGTGCCGGGTCTTTCGGGAGGCGAAGGCGCTGGGCGTGCTGCAGCTCGGGCTGTCGGGCGGCGAGCCGACGTTGCGGTCCGATCTCGAGGAGCTGGTGCGCACCGCGCACGACCTCAGGCTCTACACGTCGCTGATCACGTCGGCCCACCGGCTCACCAAGGAGCGCCTGGGCGCGCTCAAGCGGGCCGGGCTCGACCACGTGCAGATCAGCGTTCAGGCGGCGGACGCGGAGCTTTCCGATCACATCGCCGGGACGGCGTCGTACGGCGACAAGATCGCCGCGTACCACTACACCCGCGAGCTCGGCTTCCCGCTCACGGTGAACGTGGTGCTGCACCGCCGGAACCTCCACCAGGTCGAGGCCATGATCCGGCTCGCCGAGTCGCTCGGCGCCGAGCGGATCGAGCTCGCCAACACGCAGTTCTACGGCTGGGCGTTGCACAACCGCGACGCGCTGATGCCCACCAGGGCGCAGCTCGACGCCGCCTGGGAGGTGGTGCAGCGCCAGCGCGCGCGGCTCGGGACCAGGCTGGAGATCGTGTGGGTGTTGCCGGACTACCACGAGCGCTACCCCAAGCCCTGCATGGGCGGGTGGGCGCGTGCCTACATGACCGTCACGCCCGCGGGCGAGGTGTGGCCGTGCCACGCGGCGGGCCGCATCCGGACGCTCCGGTTCGAGAACGTGCGGGAGCGGTCGCTCGACTGGATCTGGCACGAGTCGGACGCCTTCACCCGCTTCCGCGGCGACGCGTGGATGCCCGAGCCGTGCCGCTCGTGCCCGCGCAAGACCGAGGACTTCGGCGGCTGCCGCTGCCAGGCCTTCCTGATCGCTGGCGATGCGGGGCTCACCGATCCGGTGTGCTCGCTCTCGCCGCACCGCCACCTGATCGACACCGCGGTCGAGGCGGTCGAGCGCGCAGCTGCGGCGGAGTCGGTGCCGGGCGCGTGGACTTATCGCGCGGCGCCGGCGTCGCGCGCCATCACCGCGCAGGGATGACGGGCGCCGCGATCGCGGCCGACGGCCTCGGCAAAGACTTCGGCTCCATCCGCGCGCTCGACCGCCTCGACCTGGAGGTGCGGGAAGCCGAGTTCTTCGGTTTCCTCGGCCCCAACGGCGCGGGCAAGACGACCACCGTACACCTGCTGGCCACGCTGCTCAAGCCGTCCCGCGGCACGGCGCGCGTGGCCGGCCACGACGTGGCGCGCGACAGCCTCGCCGTCCGCCGCAGCATCGGGCTCGTTTTCCAGGACACGACGCTCGACCGCGACCTCACGGTCGAGGAAAACCTCCGGTTCGCCGCGCGGCTCTGGAACCTTCCGGGACCGGCCGCGGCGCCGCGTATCGACCGTCTGCTGCGCGAGTTCGGGCTGGTCGAGCGGCGCCGCGATCCCGTGCGCACCCTCTCGGGCGGGATGCGGCGCGCGGTGGACATCGCCCGGGGCGTGCTGCACGAGCCGCGCCTGCTGTTTCTCGACGAGCCCACGGCCGGGCTCGACCCGCGCGCGCGCCGCTCGCTGTGGGAGCTGATCCGCCGGCTGCGGGAGTCCACCGGTCTGACCGTGTTCTTGACGACGCACTACGTCGAGGAAGCGGAGCCGTGCGACCGCGTCGCGGTGCTGGACCGGGGGCGGCTCGTGGCGCTGGGCGCGCCGGCCGAGCTGAAGCGGGACGCGGGCGTGGGCTCGCTCGAGGAAGTGTTCCTCGCGCGCACCGGCCATCCCCTCGCCGAACCGAGCGCGGCGTGAGCGCGCGCGCCGTGTCCGGTATCGTGATCCGCGAGCTCGTCCGGTTCCTGCGCCAGCGGGGTCGGGTGGCGGCGAGCGTCGCGCGCCCGTTCGTGTGGCTGATCTTCGCCGGCGCGGGATTCGCGGCGGTGTTCGCGGGGCGCGACGCGATCGATTACCGCGTGTACATGGCGCCGGGGCTGCTCGGCATGGTCGTGATGTTCGGCGCGCTGCTCGCGTCGCTTTCGACCGTGACGGACCGCGACGCGGGCGTGCTGCGCATGATGCTCGTCGCGCCGATCCGCCGCGGTACGATCACCCTCGGCAAGGCGCTCGGCGCGACGGCGCTCGCCACGGCGCAGACGCTCGCCGTCGCCGCGGTGCTGCTGCCGCTCGTCGGGCTTCAGCCGACGCCCGGCGGCGCGCTGCTCGGGCTCGCGAGCGTCCTGCTCTCGAGCCTGGCCGTCGGGGCGCTCGGCCTGCTCCTCGCCGCGACGATCCGCGGGCTCGAGAACTTCGCGGGAGTGATGAACTTCGTGGTGTTCCCGATGCTGTTTCTCTCCGGGGCGCTCTACCCGGTCCGGCACCTCGGACCGGTGCTGCGCGCGCTCGCTTGGGTGAACCCCCTGGCCTACGGGGTGGACCTGCTGAAGCACGCGCTGCTGGCCCCGTGGGCGGGGACGGGGTACGGCGGGGAACTCCCCGTGCCGCTCGACTTCGCGGCGCTCGCGGCGTTCGCCGTGGTGGGCCTCGCGGCGGCGGCGCCGCTGCTCGCGCGCGAGGGCGGCGTCACCCGCGCGGCGTTCCGCGAGCGGAGCTAGCGGCTCATGAAGATCTGCGACACCGCGCTGATCAGCAGCGCGACGATGATGCCGCCGATGCTCGCGAGCAGGGTGTAGACGCCGGTCTTGTCCCGCGGTGTCTTCATCACCGGCGCGAGGCCCGCCGCCAGCAGTCGCACGCTGTAGAGCCCGAACACCGCGCCGATGAGGGAGAGGCGCGGGAACAGCGCGACCACACCCCCGAGCCAGTACGGCGTTGCGCCGTACGCCGCGATCTTCAACGCCTGTACCTGGTTCCGCTGCCCGCCCAGCATCGGCGCCAGCAGGTTGATGAGCAGCGCGAACAGGTACACGCCGGCGAAGCTGAGCCCGTACTCGAGGACGCCGCCCGTCACCGCGTCCCCCGCCGACATCGCGTAGGTGCCGCCCAGGCTGCTGCGGACTCCGAACACGACCGTCCCCACCGTCGCGGCCACCGGACCGATTGCCGCCATCGGCAGGACGTAGCGGCCATAGATCGGCCCCGCGGTCGTGAACTCCCCCGCGATGGTCGCCCACTCCTGGGCCGGCTGGAACAGCAGGCGCTGCGCGCGCGCGAGCCACCCGGGGAGATTCCGCGG
>DASWDP010000089.1:0-21252 GCA_036395195.1 Gemmatimonadales bacterium
TCGTTTCCCCTGAGCTTGCCGGCGCCGATCGCGGCGTACACGCTCTTCTCGATCTCGCGCTGCGCCGTCACGCCAAAATGCTTCAGGAACTTGCGGACGGAGAGGTTGAAGGCTTCCTCGTTCATGGGGTCACCTTGAAGACCTGATCGTGCTGGCGCGTGCGGTCGGTCACCTTGATCGCGACTTCCTCCCCCGCACGCGCGCGCTCGACCTTCTGGTGGTTCACTTCCATCGAGGCGATCTGCTCGGTAAAGTCCGTCGTGTGGCCGTGGAACCGCACCTGGTCGCCGACCGCCAGCTCGCCCTCGGTCAGGCGCACCACCGCGACGCTCGGCCCCTTGAAATAGTGCACCACGGTTCCGACCAGCTGCTCGGGCATGGGAGCCTCCTGCTTCAAACGTACGGGCGGTCCGGCCCGGCGCTAGGGAAGCGGCTCGGGCCCGGGCGCGGGCGCCGCCCGGGTGGCCGTCTTGATCAGCTGCTGCTGCTTCTCCCCCATCATCATTATGGCGTCGTCGCGCAGCCGCTCCGTCCCGTACACGGCGGCCACGGCGCTCCCGGAGCCGCACAGTCGTACCCAATAGGGATGCGTCTGCGCCAGCCGCTCGTACAACACGCGCAGCTCCGGGTGCTTCCCGAAGACGGGGAGCTCGAAGTCGTTGCCTCCCAGCCGGCCGACGCTTCCCCATCCGGCGAACGCCTCCGCGTCGAGCGCCACCGGCCCGCGCGGTTGAGGCTCGTGGTGCATCTCGTCCCACCAGCGGTACGCGTCGGGGGTGGCGACGGCGATGGGGGGGGACGGCAGGGCGACGAGGGCGGGCGCGGCGGGCGGCGGCGCGAGGCGGAACAGCCGCTCGCCCCGGCCCCAGGCGAGGGCGGCGGATGCGCCGCTCGCGAAGAAGGCGACGTCAGCGCCGAGTCGCGCGGCGAGGCGCAGCAGCTCGTGCCGCGGGACCGCGCCGCCAGCGAGCGCGTTCACCGCGTGCAGCGCCGCCGCCGCGTCGCTCGAGCCGCCGCCCACCCCAGCGCGCACGGGGACGTGCTTCACGAGCTCGATGGCGACGCCGAACCGGAGCCCGGTTGCGTCCAGCACCGCCCGCGCGGCGCGCACCGCCAGGTTCTGTTCCACGGGACCGAGATCCGGCCCGCGCACGCTGAGCGTGACTTTGCCGGGGACGGCCGTCCGGGCCACGACCAGCTCGTCCGCGAGCTCGAGCAGCGCGAACGCGGTCTCGATCTGGTGGTAGCGGGACGGGGGGGGCGAGGGGGGCGGGGGGGGCGCTTCGCGCGCGAGGATCCGGAGAAACAGGTTGAGCTTCGCGTGCGCCGCGATGCGGACCCGGTCCGGTGTCGCCACTCCGGTCAGTCCTCCGCGGCGGCGGCCGCGCGCAGCTCGGTCAGGTGCAGGCGCAGGCGCGACAGCGAGTACAGGCCGAGCAGCGTGATCGGGACGAACGTCGTGACGTGGTAGGCGACGGCGTAGCTCACCGCCCGGGTCGCGTCGATGCCGTAGACCGCGAGCGTCGCGCGGGTCGCGGCCTCGAACACGCCGACGAAGCCGGGAGACGAGGGCAGGGCCACGCCGAACCCGATGATCGCCTGCAGCAGCAGCGCTCCTTCCGGCGGGACGGGGAGGCCGAAGGCGCGGAAGCAGATCGCGAATGACGCGGCGTTCACGAGCCACAGCACGAGCGACCAGAGGACCACCCCGACAAACCGTGCGGGGCTCTTCAGCACCTCGAGCCCCGCGACCAACCCCTCCGCCGCGTGCGTGATCCGGTCGGCGAAGCGCGCCGGGAGCGCGGCGCGCGCGGCGCGCCGCAGCAGCGCGAGCCACGGCGCGGGCCGGTGCACGACGAGCAAGGCGAGCACCAGGATCGCCCCGAACAGGAGGGCGGCGCCCGTCGCGACGCTCGAGAGCGCCGCTCCCCCGATCGTGGCGTGCTGCGGAAACGACGGGGCGGCGAGCCCCAGCGCGAGCAGCCCCACGAGGACGAGGCCGTCGAGCACGCGCTCCACCCCAACCGAGGCGAGGGCGGTCGTGAACCGTACCGGCAGCGCCTGGCGGGCCGCGTACGCGCGGGCGAACTCCCCCGCGCGCACCGGCAGCAGATTGTTGGCCATAAACCCGATCGCCGTCGCGTGCCACAGCGGGAGCAGCGGGAACCGGCTGCCGCCGACGTCGCGCAGGATCAGCCGCCAGCGGATGGTGCGCAGCGGAAACGTGAGCGTGGCCAGCACGACGGTCGCGACCAGGAGCAGCGGGTCCACCCGCCGCATGTAACCGAGCAGCTCGCGCGGACGGACGTCGTGCAGCGCCCAGGCGAGGAGCGCGAGCGTCACCGCGAGCCCCACGACCCACGCTCCTCCCCAGCGGGAGGCGGATGCGGGGGCGGGGGCGGGCCGGGGGGCGGGGCTAGGCGTTGGGAGAGGGCTCGAGAGCGAGGGCAACGAGGTCGCAGACTTCTTCGACGAGGGCGCGGAGCGAATCGCCGCTGGCCTGTCGGGCGGCTGCGCGCAGCTCCTGGGCGCGGTTCAGCGCGCGCTCGCCGCGGTACAGCAGCGTGCGGACGTCGACGGCCAAGGCAGCAGGGGCGGCACTGGCGGCAAAGGCGGCAGCGACGGCAGGCGCCGGGGCGATCAGCTCCTCGAGCGACGCGCGCCCGATGCCGGCCTGCGCGAGGCGCTGGTACGCCGCCCACGACCCCACCAGGTCCGGCGACTCGGGCACAGAGTCGTCCCCTGCCGGCCGAGGCGGGGGCGCGGGCGGCGCCGAGGATCGCGGCGCGGCCGGTGCGAGCGCTTCGATCGGGACGACGGGCGCGGCGGAGGGCAGGGCGCGGATCGCCGCGGTGCGCGCGTCGAGCTCGGTGCCGAGGACCTCTTCGTCGCCCGTGCTCGAGCGGGCGAGCAGGTCTCCCACGCGTCGCAGCTCGGCCGCGAACCCGGCGGCGTTGTTCACGGCCACGCCCGACGCGACGGCCTCGCGGGCGGCGAGCGCGAACTGGGCGACGCTGTCGGTGAGGATCCCGCCGCCCGCATTCGCCAGGGCGCGGAAGGTGGTCCCGAGCGTGTGGGCGCGCAGATCGCGCTGAGTGGCGGAGGGCGCCCGCTCGAGGGAGTCCGCCGCCTGGCGCAGGTGCTCGCCATGGCTCACGAGCTCGAGCCGGCCGAGCGTCGAGGGGCGCGCTACGGGGACGCCGCGCGACACGATGTGCGGGCCGGAGTCGTTGTAGTACAGCGAGCCGACCGATACCACGTCGGGCTCGCTCTCCATGAACTTGACGATCAGCTCGGCGAAGCGCCGGAACTCGGCTCCCTCGGGGTCGGGGCGGCCGCGTTCGGCCACGTCGCGCGCGCCGCGCGCGATCGCCGTCGCCCCGGCCTGGAACAGGTCGGCCACGTTCGCCGGCGGCTCGATGCCGGAGCGCGACAGCTCCGCGATGGCGCGCTCGATTCCCTCGAGCAGGTCGGGCAGGGGCGGGAGATCGTTCACGGCGGCGAGGCCGCGCAGCGGCTGCAGCGCGCGGAGGACGTGCTGCAACGGATCGTGGGCCAGGGGATTGGCGCGCAGCGCCTGGGCGGCCCGGTCGAGCGCGCTCGCGATCGCGGCGCCTTCGCGCGCCACGAACGCCCGCGCGCCGGCGTCGAGCCCCAGCGCCTCAGCCGCGCGGACCTGCGCCGATGGCCGGCCGGCGAGCTGCTCGAGCTCCTGGGCCATCGCCTCGGCTTTGGCGGTGTCGGCGTCGGTCCAGCTCGACGCGCGGCGCACGAAGGTCTTCAGGTCGTCCACGCCGCGCACGGCGAGCTGCGCGGTGGCCGGGTCCCACGCGCGGCGGCCCTCGCGCACCGCCCGCGCCAGCGCCTCGAGCCCACCGGCCGCGCGCGCGATCGCGTGCTGGTTCGCCATCAGCGCGCTGCCGCGCAGCGCGCGCGCGAGCCGCACGAACTCGTCCGCGCTCGGCGCGTCGCCCTGCGCGAGCAGCCCGTCCAGGCGCTCCAGGTACTCCCCCGCCTCGAGGGCGAAGAAGTCCGACATTCCAAGAGGCTTGTTGGGCTCGGTCATTGGCGCCTTCAAGCTAGGAACTTCGTGCTTCGTCCACCAGCCGCCGCATGCGGCGCACGGCCTCTTCGAGCCCCCAGAACACCGCGTTGCTCACGATCGAATGCCCGATGTTCAGCTCCTCGATCTCCGGAATGGCGGCGACGGGTTGCACGTTGTGGTAGGTGAGGCCGTGGCCCGCGTGCACCGCGATCCCCGCGGCCCGCGCGTGGGTCGCGGCCCGCCGCAACGCGGCCAGCGCGGCGTCGCCCCTGCGCCAGGTGTGGGCGTAGCGCCCGGTGTGCAGCTCGATCGCGGGCACGCCCAGCTCCGCGGCGCGGTCGATCGTGCGAAGGTCGGGGTCGATGAAGAGGCTGACGCGGATGCCAGCGGCCTGGAGCGCGTCCACGGCCGCGCGCAGCTTCCGATCGGTGCCGCGCAGCGCGAGCCCGCCTTCGGTGGTGATCTCCTGCCGGCGCTCGGGCACGAGCGTCGCCTGGAACGGCTTCACGCGGCGGGCGATGCGCACGATTTCGGGGTGGGCGCCCAGCTCCAGATTCAACACCGTGCGCCCCGCCGCCCGGAGCGCGCGCACGTCGGCGTCCTGGATGTGGCGCCGGTCCTCGCGCAGGTGGACGGTGATGCCGTCCGCGCCGCCGCGCTCCGCCGCTTCGGCGGCGCGCACCGGGTCGGGTTCGTCGGTGCCGCGCGCCTCGCGCAGCGTCGCCACGTGATCAATGTTGACGTAGAGCCGCATGTCGCCTTACCTTCGGGTCACTCCGCCCCCACTTGAGGAACCGTCCGTGAGACCACGACTGGCCGTGCTCGTCGCGCTGGGCTCCCTCGCGTGCGGCGGGGGGCCGGGCCCCGGGAAGCCGGCGCCGCAATCGCCGCAGGAGACGCTCGCACAGTTCCTGGCGGCGGTGAAGGCCAACGATCTCGGTCGCATGGGCGACCTCTGGGGCACGGAGCGTGGGCCCGCCAAGACGACGATGAAGGCGGACGCGCTGCGGGAGCGCCTTACGGTCATCCAGAAATATCTCGACCACGTCGGCTATCGTGTGGTCGAAGGCCCGATGCCGGCGCCGGGCAAGGACAACGTCCAGACCTTCCGGATCGAGCTGCAGCGGCAGCAGTCGTGCACCGTGGTCTTCCCGATCGATCTCGTGCGCGCCCGGAGCGGCGGCTGGCTCGTCCTCGACCCGCATCTGGAAAGCGTCGGCACGCCGCGGGCCTCTTGTAAGTCGTGACGCAGGGGAACGTTCGGCCACCGCGGGACGTTTCGTTACTCGGTCAGCTCCAGGAGGATCCCGCCGGTCGCGTTGGGATGTACGAAGGCGATGCGTCGTCCGCCGGCTCCGCGGCGCGGCACCTCGTCGACGAGACGATAGCCCGCCGCCCGACAGCGCTCGAGCGCGCGGTCGAGATCCGGCACGCGGTAGCAGATGTGATGGATCCCCGGTCCGCGCTTGGCGAGGAACTTCGCCACCGGGCCGTCGGGGTCGCGCGGCTCGAGGAGTTCGACCTGCACGTCGCCGAGCGCGAGCCCGACGATGGTCGCCCCGTCGGCCGTCTCCGGGTGCCCCGGCTCGAGGCCGAGGACGTCCCGGTAGAACGCGAGGGCGGCGGCGATCGACGGAACGGCGATGCCGACGTGGGCGACGCGGGCGGGTGAGTTCGCCATATCGCCCGTCAACATAACGATTGCGTGAAAGGGAGTGGAGGGTCATGGCAGCAACTCATTCCGTGCCGGTCACGGACGCGACGTTCGGCCAGGAGGTCGAGCAGTACAAGGGGCTCATCATCGTGGACTTCTGGGCCACGTGGTGCGGCCCGTGCCACATGGTGGCGCCCATCCTGGACCAGCTCGCCGGGGAGTACCAGGGCAAGCTCAAGGTGGCCAAGGTGGACGTGGACGCCAACCAGCAGACGGCGATGCGCTTTAACGTGCGGTCGATTCCGAGTATTCTATTCTTCAAGGACGGCCGGCACGTGGACACGCTGGTGGGGGCGTACCCAAAGCCGGTATTCGTGCAAAAGATCCAGCAGCACCTGTCGTAGCATCCTCCCCGGAGGACCATGCGCGCGAGCACCGCTCGCCTGATGAACTCGCCGGTTCGCCTTGCGGACTTGACGTTCCCGCAGGTGAACCGGCTGATTCATCGTACCCGCCTCGCGTTCATCCACCTCGACAATCTGCTCGCGTTCGGGAAGCGGGACCGCGACGGCCGCGTGGATGGCTACATCACGGCGCACCTCCCCGACGAGTGCCTGCTGCTCTTCTTCCGCAAGGGCGAGGCCGTGAACGCCGCCTCGCTGGACACGAGCGGGCGGCGGGTCATCACCATCACCGAGGCGCTGAGGCGGATGCGCGCCGAAGTGGAGCGCGGCGAGCTCGCCTACTGCGCCGCGCCGATGGAGCAGCTCGCCTGGATGTACCAATCGTGCGCCGTCCCCGTGCAACCGCGCGTCGTGGACGCCGACAACCCCGGCGCGCTGTTCCCCGTGCTGCAGCGGGAGCAGGTGACGGGCGTGCTCGAGCTCATCTCGAACGGCCGCGTCTCGTATCTGCGCCTCGACGGCGGGCGGTTCGCGGGCGGCTACTTCTGCGACAAGCCCGATGCGCAGGCGATTCCGAAGTTCGTCGAGGCGCAGTTCCAAGCGGGCGCCGATGGACAGACCCCGGCGCTCTCGGCGGCGGTGTTCCCGCCCGTGGCGGACCTGCCCGCCCAGGCCCCGAACGCGCTGATCAACACGTACCGCGAGCTGTACTGGCGCATCGTGGACGAAATCGAGAAGGAGTTCCCCGGCGAGGCGAAGCGGCGCGCGCAGAAGGTGAGCGCCGGGATCGTGGAAGGGCACAAGGCGATCACCCTGCTGTCCGTGCCGCGGGGCGTGGAGACCCCGGACGCCGTCGTGCAGCCCGAAGAGCTGTCGGGCGCGCTGACCGACTGGTCGCTGCAGCTGCTCGAGGGCGTGGAAGTCGTCATGCCGGGCACCGCCCCCAAGATCCTGCGCGACGCGACGCGCGAGCACCGCTACGTGCTCCAGTCCTCGGGCTTCTACGGGCGCCTCCCGTGGCAGGTGACGTGGTGAGATGGCCGGCACCCTGTACGTCGTCGCCACGCCGCTCGGCAACCTCGAGGATTTGTCTCCCCGCGCCGCGGCGACGCTGCAGCGGGTCGCGGCGGTCGCGGCCGAAGACACCCGCCACACCAAGCCGCTGCTCGCCCATGTCGGCTCGCGTGCCGAGCTGCTGAGCTTCCACGCCCATTCGTCGGACGCCGCGCTGCGCCGCATCCTGCATCTCCTGGGGAGCGGGAAGGACGTGGCGCTCGTGACCGACGCCGGCACGCCAGCCGTGAGCGACCCGGGCGCCGTGCTCGTGGCGGCGGCGCGGGAGCGCGACGTCGCCGTCGTCACGGTGCCCGGGCCGACCGCCGTCGCCGCGGCGCTCGCGGTTTCGGGGCTCGCGGCGGACCGCTACCTGTTCCTCGGCTTCCTGCCGCGCAAGGGCGGCGACCGGCGGCGGCTGCTCGAGACCGTGGCGAAGAGCGAGTGGACGGTGGTGCTGTTCGAGGCGCCGCTCCGTGCGGCCGAGCTGCTCGCCGACCTCGCCGCGGCGTGCGGCGCGGAGCGGCCCGCCGCGGTGGCGCGCGAGCTGACCAAGGTGTTCGAGGAGACGCGGGCCGGGACCCTCGCCCAGCTCGCGGGTTACTACGCCGAAACGCCGCCCCGCGGCGAGGTGACGGTCGTCGTGGCGGGGACGGGGAAGCCCGTGAAAGACGACCGGGCCTCCGCCTCGGATCCCGCAACGCGCGCCCGCGCGTTGCTCGCGCAGGGGATGACCCGGCGCGACGTGGCCGACCAGCTCGCGGCGGAGACGGGGATCACGCGGAATGCGGCGTATCGGCTCGTCAACGAACTATGAACCGCTTGACGATCGTGCTGTGCCTGGTCTGGCTGCCGCTCACCGGCCGATCCGAATGCGGAATTCGGAATGCGGAATGCGGAATGGACGGGCCGAGGTCGGTTCGCGCGATTCCGCATTCCGCATTCGACATTCCGCACTTGGCCTCTCTCACCATCGGCCGCCTGCATTACGACGGCGGCGGCGACTGGTACGCCGGCCCCTCCGCGCTCCCCAACCTGCTCGCCGCCATCCGCCAGCGCACCGCGCTCCCCGTCGCCGAGCGCGAGCGCGTGGTCACGCTCACCGGCCCCGAGCTGTGGGACGTCCCCTACCTCTATATGACGGGCCACGGGAACGTCCACTTCTCCGACGCGGAGGTGCCGATCCTGCGCCGCTGGCTCGAGCAGGGCGGCTTCCTCCACGCCGACGACGATTACGGGATGGACCAGTCGTTCCGGCGCGAGATCGCGCGGGTCTTCCCCGACCATCCGCTGGTCGAGGTGCCGCTCAACCACCCCGTCTATCACCTGGTATACGACTTTCCGAAGGGGATCCCCAAGATCCACGAGCACGACGGGCTGCCGGCGCAGGGGTTCGGCGTGTTCTTGGGCGACCGTCTCGTCGTATACTATTCGTATCAGACGGACCTCGGCGACGGCTGGGAAGATCCCGAGGTCCATCACGATCCTCCGGAGCTCCACGAGGCGGCGCTGCGCATGGGCGTGAATCTTTTCACCTACGCCGTGAGCTCGACCCGGTGACCGACACCGCGGCCCGGCTGCGGCGGCTCGGGCTACCGCACGCGCGCGCCCGGGCCGGAGCGGTCCTGCTCGCGAGCGCGGGGGTCGCCTTTGCGATCGCCGCCGCGGGCCTGGCGCTCGCGCCGCGCATCGCGGCGGTGCTCGGCGCCTGGCTGCTGCTGGCGGCGGTGGCGGGAGCGGCGGGGTGGCTGGCGCGGCGCGCCGGGGGGCGCGCCGCAGCGGGCGTGGTTGGGCGCCTGGTCGAAGGGGTGGCGGGGACCCGCGCCGGCAGCGTCGTGGGATTGCTTGCGCCCGCGACCGGAGCGGGCGCGAGCCCGGAGCTGCTCGGCCTCGCCGACCGGCGCGCGGCGCAGACGGTCGAGCGCGCGGCGTCGGCCGTGGGGCGGCTGCTGGCGCGCGACACCCGCGCGACGCTGGTCGCGGGCGGCGTCGCCGTGGCCGTGGGCGCGGCGTTGTTCGTGGCGGCGGCGCCCGCGGGGGCCCGCGCCGCGGCCTTCTGGCACCCGCTCCGCACCCTCGCCGACGCGCGGGCGCCCGTGCGGCTGGCGGTGGACCGCGCCACGGTGCGACGCGGCGACAGCGTCACCGTCACGATCACCGTGCCCGCGGGCTCGCAGGCCTTGCTGTGGACGCGCGGGCCGGGCGAGCCGTGGCGGCCCGCGCGCGTCGCCCTCGACTCGCTGGGCCGCGCCACCCGCCGCCTCGGGCCGCTCGCCGCCGACCTCTATCTCCGCGCCACGAGCGGCGGCCGCAAGAGCGCCGAGCGCAGGGTCACCGTGGCCGTGCCCGCGTTCGTCGCCGGGCTCGAGCTCACCGCTCGCTATCCGGCGTACCTCGCGCGGCCCGACGAGCCGCTGCTCCCGGGCGCGGACACGATCCCGATCCCCGCCGGCACGGTGATCCTGACCAACGGGACCGCCAGCGTGCCGCTCGCGGGCGCGGCGTGGCGCCGCGGCGACGGGGGGGCGCGGGCCGGGCTCGCAGTGGAGGGCGGCGCGTTCTCGGGGCGCCTCGCGCCGGCCGCGTCGGGGACGTGGCGGCTCGACCTCGCCACTGTGGACGGCAGCCCGCTCGAGGGCGACGTGCCCGAGCTGCGGGTTCGGGTCGTCCCCGACTCGGCGCCGGTGGTCACCGTGCCCGTCCCCGGGAAGGATACGACGCTGCCGCTGTCGCTCCGCCAGCCGCTCGTGATCGACGCGCGGGACGATCACGGGCTCAGCCGGCTTCAGGTGGTGAGCTGGCGGGTGAGCCGGACGGGAAAGGTGGGGCAGGCGCTGCGCGAGTCGCTCGATGTGAGCGGCCTGGGCGACCGCGCGATCGTGCAGGGCGAGCTCGACGTCGGACAGCGAGGGCTGCTGCCGGGCGACACGCTGCGGTTCCGGGTGGAGGCCTGGGACAACGCTCCTGCGCCGCACCTGGGCCGGAGCGCCGACGTCGCGCTGCGGCTGCCGAGCCTCGACGAGCTGCGCGCGGCGACGCGGGCCGCGACGCGGGACGTGGCCGCCGCCGCCGATTCGCTCGCCCGCGCGCAGCGCGAGCTGGGCGCGCGCACGAGCGACCTCGCCGAGCAGCGCTCGCGCGACGCGGCCGGCACGCGGCGCCCCTCCCCCGCGGAGAGCGGGCGGCAGGGGACGCTACCGTTCCAGGCGACGGAGCACGCGCAGGCGGTCGCACGCGAGCAGGCGGCGCTGCAACAGCGGGTCGAGGAGCTGTCCCGCGCGGTGGAGCAGATCGCGCGGGCCGCGCAGGCCGCGGGGCTCGACGACAGCGCGTTCCAGGCGCGGCTGCGGGAGGTCCAACAGCTGCTGCAGCGTGCGGTGACGCCTGAGCTCGAGCAGCGGCTGCGCGAGTTGCAGGATGCGCTCGCGAAGCTCGACCCCGAGGCGATGCGCCAGGCGCTCCAGCGGCTCGCCGAGGCGCAGCGGCAGCTCAAGGCGGAGCTCGAGCGCAGCCAGGAGCTGTTCCGGCGCGCTGCGGTAGAGGGGGCGCTCGCGTCGCTCGCCGCGGACGCGGAAGATCTCGGGCGCCGCCAGGGCGAGTGGAATCGGGACGACGCCTTGCACCCCGACAGCGCCGCCGCGGCGCAGCAGCGCGCGCTCGCCGAGCGCGCCGACTCGCTGGCGCGCGGCATCGAGCAGGTGGCGAAGGACCTGGGGGCGACGCCCGCGCAGGCCGGTCTCGCCGCCCCGCAGCAGGCGACGCGCGACGCGCGCGGGGCGATGCAGCGCGCCGCCCAGGCGGCGGAACAAGGGCAGGCGAGCGGCGCGGGGCAGGCGGGCCGCCAGGCGGAAGCGCAGCTCGACCCGGTACCGGAGCAGCTGCGCGCCCGCCGGGACTCGCTGGCGCGCGAGTGGCGCGCCGAGACGGTTGCTGCCCTCGATCGCGCCCTGTCCGAGACCGCGGCCCTCGCCGAGCGGCAGGAGGGCGTCGCCGAGGCGCTGCGGCGCGGCGACGGCAGCGCCGCCACGCGGTCGCGGCAGGCGTCGGTGGAGGAGGGGACCGACGCCGTGGCGCGGCAGATCCGCGAGGCCGCCGGGAAGCACGCGCTCGTCTCGCCCCAGCTCGAGGCGGCGCTCGGCTTCGCGAAGCGGCAGATGGCCGCGGCGCGCGAGCAGCTGGAGGAATCGGATCCGAATCCGTCGGAGGCGGCGGGGCTCGCCGAGGAGGCGGTGGACGCGCTGAACATCACGGCGCTCGCGCTGGCGCGCAGCCGCAACCAGGTGAGCGGCGCCCAGTCGGGAAGCGGCTTTGCCGAAGCGGTGGAGCAGCTCTCCCGGCTCGCCCGCGACCAGCAGGGGTTGAACGGGCAGGCTCAGGGGCTGCTCCCGATGATGGGCCCGAGCGGCGAGGCGGTGCTGCAGCAGCTGCGCGCCCTCGCGGCCCGTCAGCGCGCCCTCGCCGAGCAGCTCGAACGGCTCCAGGCGGACGGCACGAGCGCCGCGGCGGGGCCGCTCGCGCAGGAAGCCCGCGAGCTCGCGCGCCAGCTCGAGGCGGGCCGGCTCGACCAGCAGACGATCCGGCGCCAGGAGCGGCTGTACCGCCGGTTGCTCGACGCCGGTCGGACCCTCTCGGGCCAGGAGCCGGACGAGCACAAGGAGCGCGTCAGCCGCTCCGCCACGGGCGACAGCGTCCACATCCCCGACGTCCTGAAACCCGGCGCCGCCGGCGCCGGCCCCCGGCTCCGCTATCCCACATGGCAAGAGCTGACGGGCCTGACCCCCGAGCAGCGCCGGCTGGTCCTCGAGTACTTCCGGAGACTGAATGCTCCCGAGCAGCGATGAATCAGGGGGGAAGCTCGCGCGGTGTTCCCACCCTGAAGGGTGGGCTCGGCGAAGCGTTGCCCTGAAGGGCAATGCCCTTGAGGGCGGCTTCGGGCCGAGCCCAGGCTTCAGCCTGGGAATAGCCGGACTCGCGCTGTTGTTGCTGTTGCCCCTTCGATCCACACCCGCTCAGGCCATCGGGCAGGGTTTCGACCTGGAGCGCGCCGGCCAGTACGAGCGGGCGGCCAGCGTCTATTTCGCCGCGCTGCGCGCCGACCCGACGAATCTCTCCGCGCTGCTCGGCCTCGAGCGCGTGCTCCCGGCGCTGAACCGCCTGGGGGAGCTCCTGCCGGTGGCGCAGCGCGGCGCGGCAGCGAGCCCGAAGAACGTGGCGCTGCGCGGCGTGCTCCTGCGGACCTACGTGGTGTTGAACGAGCCCGACAGCGCGCGGGCCGTCGCCCTGCGCTGGGCGGCGGAGGCGCCGCGCGACGAGGCGCCGTACCGCGAGTGGGCGACCGCGCTCGAAGACGCCCATCGCCACGACGAGGCGCGTGCGGTGCTGCTGCTCGGCCGGCGCACGGTGGGAGGGGGTCGGCCCGCGGCGTTCGGCATCGAGCTCGCCGAGCTGGACCAGCGCACCGGTGACTGGGAAGGCGCGGCACGTGAGTGGGCGGCGGCGCTGGCTGGCGCGCCGGCGCAGCTCCCCAACGCGGCGAGCCAGCTCGCGGAGGCGCCCGACGCACAGCGCGAGCGCATGGCCCGCGCGCTCACGGCGGGCGATCCCGCGCCCTTGACGCGCCGGCTCGCCGGCGAGCTGCTGCTCGCCTGGGGCGAGGAAGAGCGGGCGTGGACGGTGTTCCAGCCGGGCGTCGCGACGCCGTCGCCGGATGCGGCGTATGCGTTGCGACGTTTCGCCGATCTCGCGGGCGCCCGCAGCACGACGCCCGCGCGGCGCGTGCGGGCGCTCGCGCTCGAGCGCTTCGCGGAGATGGTGCCGGAGCCGCTCGCCGCGCGCGCCCGGGCCGACGCCGCCCGGGCGTTCATCGCGGCGGGCGACCGCGCCGCCGCGCGGCGGGTGCTCGAGCGCGTGGCCCGCGACCCCTCCGCCTCCCCCGACGCCCAGGGGCTCGCCCAGGGCGCCGTCATCGAGGCGCTGATCGACGAGGGAGCGCTCGACGAGGCCGGCGAGCGACTGGCGGGAGAGGGCGCGCTCACGGGGGAGGACCGCGCGGCGCTCCGACTCAAGCTCGCGCGGGCGCGCATCGAGCACGGCGATCTCGACCGCGCGGCCGCGGCCTTGGCGCGCGACTCGAGCGTGGACGCCTTGGCGCTCCAGGGCTGGATCGCCCTGTACCGCGGGCGGCTCAAGGACGCGCAGCGGCTGTTCCGCACGGCGGGGCCGTACGCCGGCGACCGGCGGGACGCCACCGATCGCACCGCCATGCTCGCCCTGGTGCAGCAGGTTCCGGTGGACCCGTTCCCCGAGCTGGGCGCGGCGCTGCTCACGCTCGCCCGGGGCGATTCCGTGCGCGCCGTGCAGTCCTTGCGGCTTGCGGCTTCGCGTCTGGAAACGGTGGGGGTGGGGGGCGGCGGCCGGCCGGACCTGCTCCTCCTCGCGGGCCGGGTGGCGGCGCGCCTCGGCCCGGGGCAGCGCGAGACCGCCGTCGCCCTGTTCGACGAGGTGGTGCGGACCGGGGGGGAGGGGAACGGCGCGGCCGCGCCCGCGGCGGAGCTCGAGTGGGCGCGGCTGCTCGCGCAGCAGGGGCGCGCCGCCGAGGCGATCCAGCATCTCGAGCACCTGATCCTCACGTATCCCGGGAGCGCGGTCGTGCCCGAGGCGCGGCGGGAGCTCGAGCGGGCGAAGGGGGCGATCCCGAAGTCGTGAAGCGGCGCGAGTTTGTTCAGACGGTTAGCCGGTTAGGCGGTTGGGCGGTCGGTGCCGACGTGCTGCGTCGCTACCCGTCTAACCGCCTAACCGCCTACCTACTGATTCCCATGGACGACGCGCAATCCGACCATCTCAAGGCGTACGGGGTCACCTATCGCGTCGTGCAGGCGGGGATCAAGGCCGAGTGGCTGCTCAACTATCGCGGCGGATCGTTCCTGATCCCCGACGCGGCGGCGATCCGGCGCGACGCGATGCTCGCCGGGGTGAGCTTCGAGCCGGCGGACGACGGCCAGGTGAGCGCGATCCGCGGCGACGTCGCGGCCAACAACATGGACGCGGTGCCGCTCGAAAAGGCGCCCAAGGTCGCCGTGTACGTGCCGCCCAACGCACCGCCGTGGGACGACGCGGTCACAATGGCGCTGCAATACGCCGGCATCCCGTTCGAGAAAGTGTGGGACCTCGAGGTGATCGCGGGGAAGCTCGCGACGTACGACTGGCTGCACCTGCACCACGAGGATTTCACCGGCCAGTACTCGAAGTTCTACCTGATCTACGCCGGCGCGCCGTGGCTCGGCGACATGGTGCGGTTCAACGGCGATGCGGCACGGCGGCTCGGGTTCGCGAGCGTCCCCGACCTGAAGAAGGCGGTGGCGCGGCGGATCGGGGACTACGTGGCGAACGGCGGGTTCCTGTTCGCGATGTGCACCGCGACGGAGACGATCGACCTGGCGCTCGCCGCGGAGCGGGTGGACATCGCCGCCGCCTTCGCCGACGGCACGGCGATGGACCCGCAGGCCGACCAGAAACTCGACTGGTCCCGCGCGCTCGCGTTCAGCGGTGCGCATCTCGAGCCCAATCCGCAGGTCGCGAGCTTCTCGGACATCGACGGCCACCAGGTGAACGCCGGCCCCCGCCGCCAGCCGCTCGGCGCGTTCAAGCTGTTCAACTTCAGCGCCAAGATCGATCCCGTGCCGACGATGCTGGTGCAGAGTCACCGGCAGGTGATCCCCGACTTCTACGGCCTCACCACCTCCTTCATGCGCAACCGCCTGAAGCCGAGCGACCTGGTGCTCGGCGACGAGGAAGGCGCGCCGTGGGTCAAGTACATCCACGGCGACCACGGCAAGGGGACGTGGACCTTCTTCGGGGGGCACGACCCCGAGGACCAGCAGCACCAGATCGGCGACCCGCCGACGGACCTGTCGCTCCACCCTCACTCGCCGGGCTACCGGCTGATCCTCAACAACGTCCTGTTTCCGGCGGCGAAGAAGCGCGAGCTGAAGACGTGAGCGCCGAGCGCCTCGCGCCCGGGGTGCGCGAGCTGCTGCGTGCCGAGATCGCCGCGGCCCACGGGCGCGAGGTCTCGTTCGTCGCGCGCCCCGACGCGAACGGCCTGATCGTCGAGGCGCGGGCGGTCGCGCGCGGCACTGTGGACGCCGTGCTCGCGCTCCCGGGCGTCGCGGCGCGCGGCGAGCTGCTGCTCCACAACCATCCGAGCGGCGTGCTCGAGCCGTCGGGCGCCGACCTCACCGTGGCCGCCCGGCTGCACGACGGCGGCGTCGGGTTCGCCATCGTGGATAACGACGTCACCGATTGCTACGTCGTGGTCGAGTGCCCCCGCCCGCGGGCCACCACGCGGATCGATCCGATCGACGTGGCGGCGCTGCTCTCGCCCAGCGGGCCGGTGGCCCGCGCCCTGGGGAGCTTCGAGGACCGCCCGAGCCAGCGCGACATGGCCGCCTACATCGCCGACCTCTACAACGACGGCGGCGTGGGCCTGCTCGAGGCCGGCACCGGCGTGGGGAAGTCGTTCGCCTATCTGGTCCCCGCCCTCGTGTGGGCGCGCGAGAACGGCGAGCGGACCGTCGTCTCGACCAACACCATCAACCTCCAGGAGCAGCTCGTCGGCAAGGACCTGCCGATCCTCGCGCGCGCGCTCGGCAGCGGGGAGCACTCGCCGAGCTTCGCGTTGCTCAAGGGCTGGCGGAACTACATCTGCCTCGCCCGGCTCGAGCAGGCGCGCCAGGGGGAGGGCTCGCTGTTCGAGGATGAGCGCCGGGTGGAGGTCGAGACGCTCGCGGCCTGGGCCGCGAAGACGAGCGACGGCTCGCTCGCCGACCTCCCCGACGAGCCGAGCGCCGAAGTCTGGGACGGAGTCGCGGCCGAGTCCGACCTGTGCACGCGGCTCAAGTGCTCGCACTTCGAGCGCTGTTTCCTGTTCCAGGCGAGACGCCGCGCCGCCGAAGCCGACGTCGTCGTGGTGAACCATCACCTGCTGGCGAGCGATCTCGCGGTGCGCATGGCATCCGACAACTGGCAGGAGGCGGCGGTGCTGCCGCCCTACCGCCGCCTGGTGCTCGACGAGGCGCACCATCTCGAGGACGTCGCCGCGATGCACCTCGGCGCCCAGGTGAGCCGGCTCGGCGTGGAGCGGCTGCTGGCGCGGCTCGAGCGGAACGGGCGCGGCCTCCTCCCCACGCTCCAGTCGGTGCTGTTCGGCCGGGACGACCTCCTCTCCGCTGCGAGCCGCGACCTGGTGCAACAGGGGCTGGTTGACGCCCTCGGCGCCGCGCGGCGCGGCGCGGAGGAGCTGTTCATGCAGCTCGCCCGCCGGCTCGACGCCGAGCCCCCGTCGGGCCAGGCGCCTGTGTTGCGGCTGCGGGAGGAATTCGGCGCGGATCCCGTCTGGGCCGGCGGGCTGGGCGTTGCGCTCGACAACCTGCTGCTCGCCTTCGCGCGGCTGCGCGACGGCGTCGAGACGATCGCCGACCGCCTCGCGCTCGACGATCCGTCGGAGCGGCGGGCCCAGCTCCTGGGGGAGCTGCGGGGCGTCCTGCGGCGGCTCGACGCGGCCGCCGCGGGCCTTACGGCCGCGCTGCGGCCGCCCCCGGGGGGTCCCGCGGCGGTGCGCTGGCTCGAGCGGCGCGGCAGGAAGGTTCCGAACGTGTCGCTCGCCGCCGTGCCGCTCGACCTGGCGCCGATCCTCAAGGACAACCTGTTCGACCGCGTCGAAACGGTGGTGCTCACGAGCGCCACGCTCGCGGCCGGAGGCGAGTTCTCCTACCTCGAGGAGCGGCTGGGCCTGGACCTCCCGCCCTCGCGCGTCCGGGCACGCGAGATCCACGCCTCCCCCTTCGATTTCCCGTCGCAGTGCGTATTCGGCATCCCCACCGACCTGCCCGAGCCGCGCGACGACGAGCCGGGGCACGACGCGGCGGTCGCGCGCGTCCTGGTCGAGCTGGCGCGCGCCTCGGACGGCGGCATGTTCGCCCTGTTCACGAGCCACGGGGCGCTGCGACGCGCGGCGGATGCCGTGCGCGAAGCGATCGCCGGCCGCTGGCCGCTGTTCGTCCAGGGTGAGGGGCAGCGCGACCAGTTGTTGCGGCGGTTCCGCGAGGCGGGCTCGGGGATCCTCCTGGGGACGGATTCGTTCTGGGAGGGAGTGGATGTGCCGGGACGGGCGCTGCGCGTCCTGATCCTCGCGAAGCTCCCCTTCAAGGTGCCCACCGAGCCGCTCACCGCGGCCCGGCTCGAGCGGCTCGAGGCGCGCGGCCTGAACGGCTTCACGCACTACCTCGTCCCCAACGCGGCCCTGAAGCTCAAGCAGGGCTTCGGCCGCCTGATCCGCAGCCGCAGCGACGTCGGGGCGGTCGTGCTGCTCGACCGCCGCGTCGTCACAAAACGCTACGGGTCTATGATTCTCGAAGGCCTCCCCCGGGCGAGCCGGGTCGTAGGGCGCTGGGCTGAAGTGCGGGGCGCCTGCGAGGAGTTCTTTGCGCGGCACAGCATCGGAGAAGAGAGGGCGGTAGAAGGCGGTAGAGGGCGGGAGAAGGCGGTAGATTCCATGCTCGCCCGGGTAGACCAACCCCGGGGCCATGCCCCGGGGTCTGCAAACCCGGCCGGTGGTGCGTAAGCCCATACAGGTGACCCAGTGACCAGCTTCAGCAAGCGATTGTCCGCGCTCCCCAGCTACCCCATGGCGGAAATCCCGGCCATCAAGCGGCGGCTCATCCAGCAGGGCGTGGACGTGATCGACGTGGGCGCGGGCGATGCCGACTTCGCGCCCCCCGAGGTGGCGGTGGAGACGCTGGCCCGCGCCGCCCGCGATCCCGCGATGAGCCGCTACGCGTTCCAGCTCGGTCTTCCCGCGTTCCGCGAGGCGGCGGCGGCGTACCTGAAGCGCCGCTTCGGGGTGCGCTTCGATCCCTTCACCGAGCTGCACCCGCTCCTCGGGTCGAAGGAAGGCATCGCGCACCTCGCCGTGGCGTTGCTCGACCCGGGCGACGTCGCGATCGTCCCGGAGCCGGGCTACGCCGTGTACGAGGGCGGCACCCGGCTCGCGGGGGGGGAGCCGTACCGCTACGCGCTCGCGCCCCGCACCGACTTCCTGCTCGAGCTGGCGCAGGTCCCGGCCGACGTCGTGCGGCGCGCGAAGCTCGTCTACCTGAACTACCCGAACAACCCGACCGCGGCGGTCGCGCCGCGCGAGTACCTCGAGCGCACGGTCGCGTTCTGCCGCGAGCGCGGCATCATCATCGCCTACGACAACCCGTACTGCGAGATCACGTTCGACGGGTACGTGGCGCCGAGCATCTTCGAGATCCCGGGCGCGCGCGACATCGCGGTCGAGTTCCATTCGCTCTCGAAGACGTTCTGCATGACGGGGTGGCGGCTCGGCTGGGCGGTGGCGCGGCCCGAGCTGATCGCCGCGCTGTCGCGCGTCAAGAACTACGTGGACACCGGCGCGTTTCTCGCGGTGCAGGCGGCGGGCGCCGCGGTGCTGCCGCAGGCGGAGGCGCTCGCGCAGGGCTACGTGGCGCGCTTCAAGGAGCGGCGCGACGCCATGCTCCCCGTGCTCCGCGCGCAGGGGTTCGAGCCGGAGACACCGCGGGCCACGATGTACATCTGGGTGCCGCTCCCCGAGGGGGGGGTGCCGTCGGCCGCGTTCCAGCAGCGCGCGCTCGAAGAGGCCGGCGTGGTCGTGCTTCCTGGGAGCGGGTTCGGTGCTGGTGGGGAAGGTTTCTTCCGTATCGCGCTCACCGTCGGCACCGCGCGGCTGGTCGAGGCCGCGGAGCGGCTGGGAAAGGTGCTCGCCGCTGTTTAGGCTCCGCGTGTTGCCGCGCGGCGGGCGGCGGCTCACGTGGGCCGCGAGCGCCGCCGTGCACGTCGCGCTCATCGCCGTCGCGGTGACCGCGTCGTGGCGCATCGACCGGCACCAGACGCTGATCACGATCATTCCCCCCGACACGCCCCGGCCTCCGGAGCTGCCGCCGTACGGGGGCACCCGGCGCGGCCTGGGACCGAGCGGCGGGTTGGGCCGGCCGCTCCCGCGCGTCGCCGTGCCCGACACCACGCCGCCCGTCCCCGCGCCCGTCGGCAAGCCCGACACGAACCTCGCCGCGAGCCCGGTCGCGGTGGGCCCGCACATCGTGAGCCAGCCGGCGGTGGGCGACGGGCGGCTGTGGGTCGTGCCGCGGCCCGCGCTGCCGCCCGAGGTGGCGGATGCGCTGTACGCGCCGCAGGAGCAGCGGGACACGGTGGTGGTGCGGCGGCTGCGCGCCATGGTGGACTCGCTCAACGTGATCGTCGATCAGGAGCAGCGCAGTCGCCAGCGCCCCACGTGGACCACCGAGGTGGCGGGGAAGATGTTCGGGATCGACTCGCAGTACATCCACGTGGCGGGGATCAAGATCCCGACGGCGGCGCTTGCGCTGCTGCCGATCCGGCTGCCCGAGGGGAACTACGACGAGCAGATGCGGGCGCGGCAGCTCGAGCACATGCGGCAGGACCTGATGCAGGCCGCGCGGCGTACCGAGACGCTGCAGCTCTTCAAGCAATACGTGCGCGAGCTGCGGGCTCGCAAGCAGGCGGAGCGCGACGCGGAGAAGCGGGTGAGAGGGGATACGACACAAGCAAAGGCAGACACCGTGAGAGTCACACCCTGAAGGGTGTGCTCGGCGAGTCGCTACGCTTAAGCGTAGTGCCTGCCGAGCCCAGGCTTCAGCCTGGGAATCCCCGGACGGCTGCCTCCAGCCGCCGCAGCGCCGCTTCCTTCCCCACGACGTACAACAATTCGTTCACCGGCTCCGACACGGTACCGCCCGTGAGGGCGATCCGGATCGGCTGAAACACCTTGCCCGCGGCGACGCCTTGTTGCTCGGCGAGCCGGCGCAGCGCCTGCTCGAGCGCTTCCGGAGTCCAGTCAGCCGTCGTGAGGACGGCGATGCTCGCCGCGAGCGACGTCTTGTAGCCCGCCGGATCCTTCGCGACCTCCTTCTGGGCCTTCTCGTCGAGCGTGGCGTACTTCGGGTCGAGCCGCACCGCCACCTGGCGCGCCACATCGATCGTGGTGCGCGAGCGGGTCTTCACGGCCGCGATCGCCTTCAGCACCGCGTCCCGGTTGCCGTTCACGCCGAGCTGCTCGAGCCGCAGGGCGACGAGCGGGTACAGGTCATCGGCGGACGTCATCGACAGATACTGCCCGTTCATCCACTCGAGCTTCGTCGTGTCGAAGATCGCGCTCTTCTGCTGGATTCCCTCGAAGGAGAAGAGCTCGATCATCTCGTCGAGTGTCATGATCTCGCGGTCGCCGCCGGGGCTCCAGCCGAGCAGCGCGAGGAAGTTGCGCATCGCGGCCGGGAGGATCCCCATGTGCTGGTAGTCGCCGACGGCGGTGGCGCCGTGGCGCTTGGAGAGCTTTTTGCCGTCCGGGCCGTTGATCATCGGCACGTGGCCGAACACCGGGAGCGCAGCGTCGAGCGCGCGATACAGCGCGATCTGCTTCGGCGTGTTCGAGATGTGGTCGTCGCCGCGCAGTACGTGGGTGATCCCCATGTCGAGGTCGTCCACCACGACGGCGAGGTTGTAGATCGGCGTGCGGTCGGAGCGCAGGATGATGAAGTCCTTGACGTCGTCGCCCTGGAACGAGATGCGCCCGTGCACCGCGTCCTCCCAGGCGATCTCGCCCGGCGGGACGCGGAACCGGATCGCGCCGTCGTCCAGGTACGCCTTGCCCTCGGCGAACAGCTTGTCGGCCACCTCCTGGTGCCGCGTGATGCGGGCGCCCTGAAACACCGGCTCCTCGTCCCAGTCGAGGCCGAGCCAGGTGAGGCCGTCGAGGATCACCCGAGTGTGCTCGTCGGTCGAGCGAGCTTTGTCGGTGTCCTCGATGCGCAGCAGGAACTTGCCGCCGGTGTGGCGCGCATACAGCCAGTTGAAGAGGGCGGTGCGGGCGCCGCCCACGTGCAGGTAGCCCGTGGGGGAGGGGGCGAAGCGGACGCGGACGGTCATGGGGGTACGGAGAGGGGGGGATTCGAACCCCCGATAGGGGTATTAGCCCCTATAACGGTTTAGCAAACCGCCGCCTTCAGCCACTCGGCCACCTCTCC
>DASWDP010000090.1:0-2040 GCA_036395195.1 Gemmatimonadales bacterium
TGTGGATCGAGGCGATCGGCGTCCTCGTCTCGACGGTGTACACGCAGAACCACTATCCCATCGACGCGCTCGCGGGGCTCGCCTGGGGGCTGGCGCTGCAGATCGCCGTCGCGCCGGCGGCGGCGCGCTGGCTCACCGAGGGGCGGGGGAAGCGCGCGATTCCGGCCCCGGTCCTGCCCGTCGCGGAGCGAACATGAGCGGGCTGACCCTCGTCACGGGCGCCACCGGATTCATCGGCAGCTACCTGGTGCGCCAGCTCGTGGCCGCGGGAGCGCGCACCCGCGTGCTGGTGCGCCGTCCGGAGCTGCTGCCCGCGGAGGTGCGGCCCCGCGTCGAGGTGGCGCGGGGGGACGTGCGGGACGGGGCCGCGCTGGCGGCGGCGGTGCAGGGCGCCGACACGGTGCTGCACCTGGCGGCGTGCGCCCGCGCCTGGTCACGCGACCCGACCGAGTTCCACGCGGTCAACGTCCTCGCGGTGGAGCGGTTGCTCGCGGCCGCCTTCCGGAGCGGCGTCGAGCGGCTGGTGCACGTCTCTACGATCCTGGCGCTGCCGCCGCGCCGTCCCGCGCCGGTGTGCGGCCCCTGGCAGGGACCGACGCCGTACGAGGAGTCGAAGCGCGCGGGTGACCGCCTGGTCGAGTCGTACGCGGCGGCGGGGCGGCACGCCGTGATCGTCCACCCGGCGCGCGTATACGGCCCGGGGCCCTGCAACGACGCCAACGCGCTGACGCGCGTGATCGCGCTCTATTTGGGCGGCCGGTTCCGCGTGCGTCTCGACGACGGGGACGTGCTCGGCAGCTACGTGCACGCGGCCGACGTCGCGGCGGGGATCCGCGCCGCCGCCCGCGCCGGGCGCCCGGGGGGGAGCGCGCACTACGTGCTCGGTGGCGACAACCTGTCGTTCCGTGCCTTCCTCGACCTCGTCGGCGAGGTCTCGGGCGCGCGGCACCGCGTGATCGCGCTGCCTCGGGCGGCGGCGCTCGCTGCCGGCTACGTCGGCCTGCTGTGGGGGCGGCTCGGCGGGGTCGCGCCGATCACACCCGGCTGGGTGCGGGTGTTCCTCGAGGACCGGCCCGCCGACATCGAGCCCGCGCGCCGCGAGCTCGGCTACGAGCCGCGGCCGGCACGGGCGGGCGTGGCAGAAACCGTCGCCTGGCTCAGGGAGGGGGGGACCAGGCCATGGCCGCTCGCCGCGTGACGCCGCCCGTTCGACAGCCTCCGTTCCCCCTCTCTGCATGGCGGAGAGGGGGTCAGGGGGTGAGGTCCCCCGAGGCGCTGCTCGCGGTGGCGACGCTGGCGCTGGTATGCTTCTACTACGTGGCGCGCGCCGACACCATCGGGGTGTTCTCACCCGCGCGCGGCTGGTTCGCCCTCACCGGCGCTGCACTCGCGCCGCCGCGGCACTTCGTCGCCGCGGCGCTGCTCCTGGCCGTGATCCCGGTGCTCGCGGCGCGGTGGCTCACCGGGCGCTCGCTCGCCGAGCTGGGGCTCGGGCTCGGCCGCTGGCGAGCGGGGCTGGCGTGGCTCGTGGTGGGGGTCCCGCTCGCGGTCGCCGCCGGGCGCATCGCGGCCCTGTCACCCGCGATCCGCGCGGTGTATCCGCTCGACCCGGCGCTCTCCGCGGCGCCGTACACCTTCGCCCGCTATGCCGCGCTCCAGTTCCTGTACTTCGGCTCGTGGGAGGTGCTGTTCCGCGGGGTGCTCCTGTTCGGGTTGGGGCCGCGGATGGGCGCGGCCCCGGCGAACCTCGTGCAGACCGCGCTGTCGGTCACCGCGCACTTCGGGCGCGCGGTGAACGAGACCCTTGCCGCCGCACCGGCCGGCCTCGTGTTCGGGGCGGTGGATCTGAAGGTCGGCTCCATCTGGTACGTCGCGCTGCTGCATTGGGTTGTGGGCGTGAGCATGGACTGGTTCATCCTGACGACGTGACCCGGCACTCCCAGTCGCGCACGCCTTGTTTCCGTCCACGGGGCCCGGTTACAATACCCCGCTGTGAAACCGTCCCTCTTCGGCGCGCTCGGGCTGTTCCTGACGCTCGGC
>DASWDP010000091.1:0-28765 GCA_036395195.1 Gemmatimonadales bacterium
GTGCAGTCGCGATCGCAGAAGGTCGTGCCGAGCTGGCCCGCCGTCACGCCCCCGTGCAGCCACCACCGGTTTTTCAGCTGGGCGTGCACGTTCGTGTTCCCCGCGCGCTCCACGGCCGTGCCCGCCGCCGTCCAGAATTGCCACCAGTTGAAGTTCCAGAACGCGGTCTGATAGAACGAGCTGGGGTGCCGGGACTGAAAGGCAAACCACGTGTTCCAGCTCTGCTGGTCCGCCTGCCGCAGGAAGCCGAGATCGTTCACCTCGAAGCCCTGGGAGCGGCGCTGGTAGCTGGTCTCGAACCGGGTGATTCCACCACCCACCTTTCCGAATTTGACCTCTTCGGCGTCGCCCGCGAGCGACGTCCGCGTCGGGTCGTAGGAGACGCCGGCGCCGGGCCGTTGGTAGTAGTGCACCGGATCGCTCTGGGTGGCGGCGATCGCGGACGGCGTTCCCGCGACGCGGCTCAGATCGAACGAGCCCGAGATCTGGTAGCGGCGGCGGAAAAAGCGGTGTCGGAAGTCGAACGCCCCCACGTAGGCGCTGCGGTGTAACGAATCCTCGGTCCACTGGTCGAGATGGCGGTTCACCGCCGTCACCATGGCGCCGATGCCGCTCTCGCCGCTGCGGAAGTCCTGCTGTACCCGCACCGCGGCGTAGTTGGTGGTCGGCTCCATGGTGCGGTCCAGCGTAGCGACCTCGCGTCCGGTCACCGCGTCCAGCACGCCCACCGTTTGGCCGCCGGGAAGGCGGCCGGTCAGCTTCGCGGCGCCGTAGATCGTCGAGGCGCTAGGGGGGTTCGGGTCGCCGTAATCGAGGTGCGGCGCGCGCCCGATCCGCCGCGAGTAGAACAGGCCCTCGCCGGTGCTGCAGTCGTTCACTGCGCTGCAGTTCACGTCGAACCGAAAGATCCCCGCGCCTTGCACGAAGAAGGGGCGCCGTTCCTCGAAGAACGGCTCGAACGCGGTGAGGTTGAGCACCGCCGGATCCGCTTCGACCTGCCCGAAGTCGGGGTTGATCGTCGCATCGAGCGTGAGGCTCGGCGTGATCCCGTACTTCAAGTCGGCGCCACCTGTCACCTTCTGAGAGCGGTCAAAACTGGCGCCCGTCGGCACGGACACGTTCTTCGTCACCACGTACGGCGCAACCTCGGGCCGGCGCGGCGACGGCAGGCCCACGAGGCCGGTCAGCTCGCCGAGCTGCGACGAGACTCCGGCCTGGGAACCCCGGTACACCGGCCAGCTGACCCGCTCGGAGTAGCGCTGGATGTCACGCCACACCGCGAACCCGAACGTGTTCCTGGCCCCGGGGACGTAGCGTAGCTGCGAGAGCGGGATCCGGAACTCGGCCGTCCACCCGAGCGAGTCGACCTGCGTGCCGACGTCCCATACCGCGTCCCAGGCCTCGTCCTCCTGCGCGTCGTTGTACATCGCGTAGTCACGCTTCACGCCGGCCGGGTTCACGGCGAACTCGAAACCCGAGCGTCGGTCGTGATACGAGTCCACCATGATCTTCAGCTGATCGGTGGCGGCGCGCACGTCCCGCCGCGCGAGCAGCTTCAGGATGCTGTCGGGATGCGGGTCGAACGCCCGGACAAAGACGTAGAAATAGCGGTCGTCGTAGGCGACCTTCGCTTCGGTGGCGAATCTGGGGTCCCCGTCTTCCTTGGGCTGAAATTCCCGGAACTGGGTGATCGCGGGCGCCATGCGCCAGACGTCGTCATCGTCCCGACCGTCGATCACCACCGGCGTGGTCGCCCGCACGGCGGTCGCCTGCGTGGCGCTCGGGGGCGGGGGTGGGACGACGCCGCCCGCGTCGGGAGGGGGCGTGGTGGCTTGCAGGACGATCGCGAGCAGGACGACAGCCGGCATGACGGGAGCCCCGTGACATGGTCGGATGGTTAGACAGGTCTTACGGGGAAAGGGTTGGGCAGGTTCCGGCCGTGACAAAAACCAGACAAACCCCCGGGGAGATCCCGGGGGCTTGTCCCTCCCAAGGCTCAGTTGTGCTTCGCGAGCAGGCTCGGCTCGACCGGTGCTTCGCCGTCGAACACGAGGTGACCAGCCTCGAACCGGGCGCCCCGCAGCGCCAGGCTCAGCACCTCGCCCAGCTCTTCCACGAGGTGGACGTCCAAGGACTTGCGGACATCCTCGGGGAGGTCATCGAGATCCGGCTCGTTCTCCTTGGGGAGGACGATCGTATGGATCCCCGCCCGCACGGCGCCCAGCACCTTCTCCTTGACCCCCCCGATCGGGAGGACCCGGCCGCGGAGGGTGACCTCGCCCGTCATGGCGAGGTCGTGCCGCACCGGCCGCCGGGACAGCGCCGAGACGAGGGCCGTCGCCATCGTGACACCCGCCGACGGTCCGTCCTTCGGAATGGCGCCCGCCGGCACGTGGACGTGAACGTCCGTGTCGACGAACGCCTCCTCGGGAATGCCCAGCCGGTCGGCGTGGGACTTGGCGTACGTAAGGGCCGCGCGCGCCGATTCCTTCATGACGTCGCCGAGCTGGCCGGTGAGCAGCAGCTCGCCTTTGCCGGGCATCACGCTCGCCTCGACGAACATGATGTCGCCGCCGACCGGCGTGTAATACATCGCGGTTGCAACCCCGACCTGGTCCTCGCGCGCCATGTGCTCCGGATGGACCTTGGGCCGCCCGAGGAGGTCGTCCACGTCTCTGGCGTCCACCGCGAGGCGCTCGACCTCCGCGCCCGCGATCTTGCGCGCGACCTTGCGTCCCAGCTTGCCGATCTCGCGCTCGAGCTGGCGGACGCCGGCCTCGCGCGTGTAACTCGTGATGATTCGGCTCAACGCGGCGTCGGTGATCGTGAGCTGCTCGGCGGTGAGTCCGTTTTCCGAACGCTGCCGCGGAACGAGATACCGCTTCGCGATCTCGAGCTTCTCCCGCTCGGTGTAGCCCGCGAAGTTCACCGTCTCGAGGCGATCGAGCAGCGGCCCCGGAATGCTCTGGAGGAAGTTCGCGGTGGCGATGAACAACACCTCCGAGAGGTCGAACGGCACGCCGAGGTAGTGATCCGTGAACGAATCGTTCTGCGCCGGATCGAGCACCTCGAGCAGCGCCGCCGCGGGGTCACCCTGGAAGGAGACGCCCAGCTTGTCGACCTCGTCGAGCAGGAAGACCGGGTTCTTGGCGCCTGCCTGCTTCATGCCCTGGATGATCCGCCCCGGCATGGCACCGACGTAGGTGCGCCGGTGGCCGCGGATGTCCGCCTCGTCGCGGGCACCGCCGAGCGAGATGCGGACGTAGGGCCGGCCCATCGCCCGCGCGATCGACTTGGCGATCGACGTCTTGCCGACGCCCGGGGGCCCGACGAACAGGAGGATCTGGCCCCCCGCCTGCTTGTCGTCTTCGTTGCCCTGCGCCACGGCGTCCGGCGAGCGCTGCCGCAGCTGGCGCACCGCCAGGAACTCGAGCACCTGATCCTTCACGTCTTTGAGCCCGTAGTGGTCCTGCTCGAGGATCTCGGCGGCGCGCTTCAGGTCGAGCGCCTCCTCCGCCCGCTTGTTCCAGGGCAGCTCGGCCATGGTCTCGAGGTAGGTCCGGATCACCTGGGCTTCCATCGAGTCACGGTTGGCGCGCTCCAGCCGCTCCAGCTCGCGCTCGACTTCCTTCTTAGCCGCGTCGGGGAGATCGAGCTCCGCGAAGCGCTTGCGCAGCTCCTCGACCTCGCCCGCCTCGTCTTCTTCGCCGAGCTCCTTGCGAATCGCCTTCAGCTGCTCGCGCAGAAACATCTCGCGCTGGCGCTCGCCCAGCTCCTCCTGGACCTGCGACTTGATGTGCTCCTGCGCGTCGAGCACGCCGATCTGGCGCTGCACGTGCACCAGCACCCGGCGCAGCCGCTCCTCGACCGCCAGGGTCTCGAGCAGGCCTTGCCGCTCGGCCGGCTTGATGTCGAGGTAGCCCGCGACCAGGTCCGCGAACCGCCCGGGTTCGGTCACGCCCTCCAGCACCTGGCGCACCGCGTCCTCGGGAAGACCGGACTTCTGGCCCAGCTCTGCCGCGCGCTCGCGCGCCTCGCGGTGCAGGGCTACGAATGCGGGATCGTCGGGGTTGATCGGCGGCAGGTCCTCGATCCGACGCACCACCGCCTCCAGGTAGCCACCCGGCTCCGTGTAGTGCAGCGCGGTGCCACGGCTCTCCCCGTGGAGCAGCAGTTGCGCACCCCCCAGGCCGCGCTGGACCTGGCTGATCTTGGCTATGGTCCCGGTCGTGTACAACACGGCGGGGGTGACGCGGTCCACGTTCTCCCGCTGCGACACGGCGAAGACGAGGTGATCGTCGGTCTTCAGCGCCGCTTCGATGGCGCGCAATGTGGAGGGACGCCCGGCGCCGATCGGCGTGGAGACGCCGGGAAACAACACGACCTCCCGGAGCGGAAGCACCGGAAGCGTCAATCGCTCGGACATAGGCTGGTTCTCGCTTGCGAATGAGTGGTGAAGCACATCGGCTCACCGGGCGTAGCATCGTCCATGCCACCAGCAAACGCGCGCAACCGTGCTTGCGTTCCGCGCGCCGGCGGCCAATTAGGCAGGAGCTGCCGAATAGCCACGGCTCCGCGGCTCGCAGCGGTCAGCTTGGCGCGTTTCAAAGCCGTAAGTCGAAACCCATCGGCAGGTTGCACGCCCGCCCCGGCGCGGCTAATCTATGCGCGCGCACTTCACGCGGACCCGATGAACGCAGCCGCCAACTCACTCTCCGCCCGCCTCATCCAGGCGCTCGGGAATTCGTATACCGTCGAGGGGGAGATCGGTCGCGGCGGCATGGGCGTGGTGTACAACGCCCGCGACGAGCGGCTGAAACGCCAGGTGGCGATCAAGGTCCTCCCGCCGGAGCTCGCATTCCGGGAGGAGATCCGCATCCGCTTCCTGCGCGAGGCGGAGACTGCGGCGCGCCTGTCCCACCCCAACATCGTGCCGATCCACGCGGTCGGCGAGGGGCCGGACGGGCTCGTCTACTTCGTCATGATGTTCGTGGATGGCGAGTCGCTCGCGGCCAAGCTCAAGCGCCGGGGCCGGCTCCCGCCGGACGAGGCGCGCCGCATCATGCAGGAGACCGCGGACGCTCTCGGTGCGGCGCACGCGGTCGGCATCATCCACCGCGACGTCAAGCCCGACAACATCCTGCTCGAAGGCAGCCGCGGCCGCGTCGTGGTGACCGATTTCGGGATCGCGAAGGCGCTGTCCTCGACGACCGGTTCCGCCACACTCACCGCCACCGGGGTCGCGATCGGCACGCCCCACTACATGAGCCCCGAGCAGGCCGCGGGGGACCGGGAAATCGACGGGCGGTCGGACATCTACAGCCTGGGCGTCGTCGCCTACCAGATGCTGACGGGCGAGTTGCCGTTCCACGCGCCCACGGTGCCCGGGATCCTGATGAAGCACATCACCGAGCGGGCGCCGCTGATCAGCGACAAGCGGCCCGACATCCCCGACGACCTCGCCGCGTGCGTGATGCGCTGCCTCGAGAAGGACCCCGAGGACCGCTGGCCCACCGCCGACGCGCTGCGGCGCGCGCTCGAATCGCGCAGCGCGACGCTCTACAAGGCGCGCCGCTCGACTGCCGCATCGCCCTCGCGCGCGGTACGCCTGCCGCCCCCGCCCCCTCCCGCGCTGCCGCCGCTGCCCGGCCGGGAGTTCGGCCGCCCGAGCCGGCGCACCGAGCGGCGACGCGATCTCCCGCAGGCGGCGCCGGGCGGCGAAGCGGCGATCGTGCGCCGGACGCGCGGCACCTTCATCTCGTGGGCGTCGGTGTCCGCCGGCGTCATCCTGCTGCACGTCGCGAGCGGCGGCTGGGACTGGGCGATGTGGGGCGTCGCCCTGTGGGGCGGGTTCGGCGTGCTGCCACGGTTCTTGCGGCTGTGGCACGCCGGCTACTCGTGGCGCGACGTGTTCCACCGGCCGGCGGCGCCGGACGGGATCGCCGCGCAGCTCGCGGCGGCGGGCTCGCGGCCGGCGGAGCTGGCGCCGGCGACGTCAGGCGAGTTCGGCGGACAGATCGGGGCGGTCCAGCAGGCCCGGAACGACCGCAAGGCGATCCTGCGGATCATGGAGCGGTTGCCGAAGTCCGAGAAGAAGCTCCTGCCGGACGTGATCGCCACGGTGGACGCGCTCCTCAAGCGCGCCGAGGACCTCGCCCGGACGTTGCACACGATGACCGCCGACCTCGATCCGGGGGCGCTGCAGCGGCTCGAAGAGACGATCGCGGCGACCAGGCGGCAGCCGGAGAGCGCGGAGCGAGACCGTCAGGTCGGCCTGCTGGAGCGCCAGCGGCGGGCGCTGACGGACTTCGTCACCCGCCGCCAGCTGGTCGAGGATCAGATCGAGTCGTGCGTGCTCGCGATGCAGAACGTGCGGTTCGACCTGCTGCGACTCCGGTCGGCGGGCGTGGCGGCGGTCCTGGACGACCTCACCCACGCGACGCAGCAGGCGCGGGCGCTGTCGCGCGACGTGGACCATGCGATCGCGGCCGCCGGGGAGATCAGGGAAGCACTCGGAGAGCAGCCGGGCGCCTAGAGTCTCTCCCCCCGGCGGCAGCTGAGCAGGCGCTCGGGCGCGTCCGCCACCTCGATACCGAACTCCTGCAGGAACAGAAACTGGTCCACCGCGTCGCGGCAGCGCCCCGCGCGCAGGGCGGTCACGGCGCGCAACTCGTAGAGGGTCGCCCACCCCGGACGCGCCGCGAGCGCTACGGTGAGAGCGCTATCCGCGAGCGCCGGCGGTCCCTCGAGGGCGAGCCGGGTGAGCGCGTCCCGCAGGGCGTCGGCCGGGAGCGGGTGGCGGTAGGTTCCGCGGCCGACAGCGAGTGCCGCCCGCACGTCGCCCGCCGCCTCCGTCCAGCGTCCGGCGCGCGCCGCGAGGACGCCGAGCGCGGCGCGGGCCTCCGCAGTATCGCCGCCGTGAGCGAGGGCCTCGACGAGCAAGGCCCGCTGCCGCACGGCGTCGCCCCGGTGCCGCGTGAGGAAGGCGGCGAACAGCAAGGCGTCCGGGTCGCGCACGCGCGCGAGCACGCGGGGCACGACGCTGTCCGCGAACGCGGTGTCGCCGTCGGCGTAACGGGCCTGCGCAAGCCGGACGGTCCAGTGAGGGTCGTCGGGCCGCGTCCGCCTTGCCGCCTCGATCACCTCGCGCCGGAGGGTCGGCACGCGCGGCGCGGTGAGCGCCCGCGCGAGCAGGACCGGCGTGCCCCCCGGCGATTCGCCAGCGCCCGCCGCGATAGCGCGCAGCGAGTCGAACACGTGCTCGTCCCAGGCGGGATCGAGGAAGCGGCGGGCCGCCACGAACTCGAGCTCGGGTCGGTCGTCGCGGTGCGTGAGCCCCCCCCGGGAGGCGAGCCGCGCCACGCCGGCCTCGCCAAGGAGTCGCCGCCCGAAATAGTCACCGGCCGAGTCGATGCCGAGCCACTCGCCGCTCAGCCGCCCGATGGGTGTGCCCCGGGCGAACAGCCGGTCGAGCCAGGGGCGATCGTATTGCAGAGGCCGTCCGGAAGCCAGGACCATGATATCCACGCCGGTGGAGAACCAGACTTCCACGTGGGAAAACACGCGGCGCAGGTTGCCCACGATCCCGGCCACGACCGGGAGCGGCAGCTGGTACATCTGGATCCACTGGCAGAAGACGCCGTCGTCGGCGAGACGCGCCCGCACGATCCGGAAGAACTCCGGCGTGTAGAGCGTGGCGACGCCCGCGACCCAGGGGTTGGACGGCTCAGAGACGATCACGTCGAAGCGGTCGTCGTGGAGCTGGAGTGCGCTCCGCGCGTCGTCGACCAGGGCCGTCACGGTCGGACGGGCGAGCACCGAGTCGTTGACGCCGGTGAAGTACGGGCTCATCGCCAGCACGGCCGGCTCGATTTCGACGACCCGCACGCGGCCCATGCCGGGGACGTCCGCGAGCACGCGCGCGGTCACGCCGCTTCCGTAGCCGATCACCAGGGCGGAGGCCGCGCCAGGCCGGGCGGCGGCGGGCGCGAGCCCCAGCATGATCTGAGTGGTCATGTCGCCGCCGTCGGAAGCGTCCACCTTGCCGTTCACCCGCAGCGTGCGGCCGGTGACCGACTCCCAGACGCTCACCGTGGCGTTCCGGCCTTCGCGGAACGCGAGCTGGCGCCCGCCGCGATGCGCGAGGAACGCCCGGCGGCCGGCGGCATCCATCGGCTGGCGGCCGTAGATCGCCGGCCCGAGGTCGATCAGCTTGGTGGTCCACCCGGGCGCGGCGACGGCGACCCCGAGCGCGAGGGCCGCGAGTGCGCCGGCGCCCAGCACCGGGACGCGCAGGGCCCGATGGTCCGCCGAGCCTTCGGCGACGCCCCGCGCAGCGAGCGCCGCCAGGAGAAGGGCCGCCACGCCGTTGATGAGGAGCCCACCGCGGAGCGTCGTCTCGGTGCCCAAAGCCACGACCAGGACGAAGCCCGTGAGCGCGGCGCCGACGATGCTGCCCAGCGTATTGAGCGCGTAGGCACGCCCCACGTCGGCGCCGCGCGCGGCGTCGGGCGGCGCCACCAGGTCGGTGAGCAGCGGGAACGTCATGCCCATGCCGATCGCGGGGACCAGGACCACCGCGCCGACCGCGAAGCCCAGCGCGAGCAGCCGCTCGACGGCACCGAGGGACGGCATCTGGAAGATCGTGATCACGTAGCGGGGCAGCGCGCCGAAGGTGACGAACAGCAGGGCGGCCCCGGCCGCCGTAACCCCCTGCGCGAGGGCCGCGCTCGCCGCGGTGCCGCCCGGCGCCGCGCCGCGGCGCGCCACGAGGCTGCTCCCGATCCCGATCCCGAGGAGGAACACGAGCAGCACCAGCGTGAACGCGTAGGTCGAGCCCCCGACGATCATGACGAGGACGCGGGTCCACGCGATCTCGTCGAGCAGCGAGGCGAAGGCGGTCACCGCGAGCAGGATGAGCGCCAGGCGACGCAGCGGGCCCGACCCCCGGGGCTCCCCGGGCTGGCGCCCGGGGTCAGCGGTCGCCGCCAGGGGCGCCATGGGCCGGGCGAGCGCGATCGCGCCGGCGCCGAGCGCGAGATTCACGGCGGCCGTCCCCCACAGGCTCGCGCGGATCCCGACGTATTCGATGAGGAAGAACCCCGCGAGCGCCGTGCCGACGACGGCGCCGAGGGTGTTGAGCCCGTACAGGAGGCCGAGCGAGCGTTGCAGCGCGCCGCGATCGGGGCCGGTGAACGCCCGCGTGAGCACGGGCAGGGTGCCGCCCATGAGGGTGGTCGGCACGAGCAGCACGAGGGCGGCGAGGCCGAAGCGGAGCGCCACGCTGGCGCCGCCGCCGAGCTCGAGGGCGCCCGCCACGCCGATGTAGAGCCGGTGCGCGAGGGCCAGCACCAGCGGCGACACGAGCCCGAACACCCCGATTGCGATCTCGAGCACGCCGTACAGCGCGGCGGGCCGGGGATGGCGGTCCGCGCGGCGGCCGAACAGCCAGGCGCCAAGGCCGAGGCCGCCCATGTAGGCGGCCACCACCGTCGTCACCGACTGGATCGTGGACCCGAACGCCTGATACAGCACCCGCACCCACAAGAGCTCGTACACGAGCCCCGTGGCACCGGAGAGGAAGAACAGCAGGGCGTACGCGCGCGCGGCGCTAAAACGCATGCAGCTCGCGCAGCGCCTGCGTGAGATCCTCCACTTGCGGCAGGATGAAGTCCTCGAGATCGGGCGCGTAGCCCACGAACGTGTCGCTCGAGGCGACGCGCTTCACCGGCGCATCGAGCCAGGGGAAGCACTCGTCGGCGATCCGTGCCGCGATCTCCGCGCCGTACCCCCAGGAGAGGGAGTCCTCGTAGGCCACCAGCACCTTGTTCGTCTTCCGGACCGAGCGGGCGACGGCGTCCCAGTCCACGGGCGAGAGGCTGCGCAGGTCGATCACCTCGACGCTCACGCCGTCCCGCTCCTCGAGCTGCTTCGCCGCGACCAGCGAGCGCTGGACCACGGCGCCATAGGTCACGACCGTCAGGTCCCGCCCTTCGCGCGCCACCTTGGCCTTGCCGAACGGCACCATGAAGTTCGGGCCGGGATTCGGGGCCTTGTTGTAGGTCTGGCGATAGAGGTGCTTGTGCTCGAGGAACAACACCGGGTCGTCGCAGCGGATGGCGGTGCGCAGCAGGCCGTTCGCGTCGAGCGCGGTGCTGGGACAGACGACGCGCAGTCCGGGGATGGCGGTGAAGACCACCGCGCCGGTCTGGGAGTGGTAGATCGAGCCGCCCTTCAAGTAGCCGCCGTAGGTCACCCGCACCACGACGGGGCAGCTGAACGCGTTGTTCGAGCGCCACCGCAACGTGGCGAGCTCGTTGCGCAGCTGGTGATAGGCGGGCCAGATGTAGTCGAAGAACTGGATCTCGACCACGGGTTTGAGGCCCCGCGTGGCCAGCCCGATCGCGCGGCCCACGATGTTCGCTTCGGCAAGCGGCGAGTTGTAGACGCGGTCGCTGCCGAACTGCCGTTGCAGCCCCCAGGTCACTTTGAAGACCCCGCCCTTCCCTTTCACCTCGCCGAGGTGCTGCTCGCGGCTCGCGTCGGCCACGTCCTCGCCGAACAGCAGGATGCGCGGGTCGCGCGCCATCTCGTCCTTCAAGCACCCGTTGAGGAGATCCACCATGGTCGTGGGATCGCCCGTGAACTGGGGGTCGTCCTCGGTGTCGAACTGCTCGGACGCCGGATCCACGTCCGGCGAGTAGACGTACAGCAGCGCCGTCTCGGGCTTCGGCTGCGGCGAGGCGAGCGCCATGTCGGCCGCCACCTGCACGTCTTCCTCGACCTGCCGCTTGATGGCCTCGATCTCCGCTTCGGTGGCCACGCCTTCCGCGACCAACCGCTTGGGGAACGTGAGCGTGCAATCGCGTTTCGCCTCTTCCTGGCGCTCTTTGGGAGACTTGTAGAGGACCTCGTCGTCCGAGAGCGAATGCGAGTACGGCCGGATGACGTGGGCGTGCACGAGGGCCGGGCCCTTGCGCTGGCGCACGTATTCGGCGGCGCGGAGCAGCACCTCGTAGGAAGCGACGGGATCGCACCCGTCTACCTCCTCGACCAGGAGGCCGGGGAAGGTGCGGACGAGCTTCGAGACCGAGCCGCCGGGCGTCTGCACCTCGACCGGCACGGAGATCGCGTAGCCGTTGTCCTCGATCAGGAACAGCACCGGCAGCTTGAGATTGGTGGCGCTGTTCAGCGCCTCCCAGAACTCCCCTTCGCTGGTCGTGCCGTCGCCGGCGGAGCAGTAGACGAGCTCGTCGCCGTGAATCGGCTTCTCGGGCGTCGCGTCGCTGCGGTCGTAGCGCAGCCACGCCTCCGCGCAGCCCACGGCCTGGAGGAACTGGGTGCCGGTGGGGCTCGACTGGCTCACGATGTTGAGCGCCTTGTGGCCCCAGTGCGACGGCATCTGCCGGCCGCCCGAGTTGGGGTCGTCCGCCGCGCCGACGGCCGAGAGCAGCATCTCGGTGGGGGTCATGCCGAGGGTGAGGCAGAGGGCGCGGTCGCGGTAGTAGGGATAGAACCAGTCGTAGGCTGGGCGGAAGACCTTGCCGGCGGCGACGAGGACGGCCTCGTGTCCGGCGCCCGAAATCTGGAAGAAGATCTTGTTCTGCCGCTTGAGCTGGATCTCCTTGTCGTCGATGCGGCGGGACAGGAGCATCAGCCGGCAGACGTCGAGCAGGTCGGCCTTGGCCAGCGCCTTGGCGGCCCGGGGCCGGGGTTGGGTACGCGTCGCCATGCCGGAAAGATAGCGTGGTGCTGGACCAGTGCCAAAAACCGCTTCACTCGCGAGAAGTCACCGACGGTGGCGTTACCAGTCGACCATCTTGACGTCGCACAGCACTCCTTCGAGGTCGTTGAACGTGACGCCCTTCGGCTCCGCTGGCAGCAGGGGGAGCACGATCTCCGACCGAGGCCCGCGAACGTTGACCCGGAATCTGCCCTGCCGGTTCTGGCCCAGATCGACCGTGACGGGCACGTACATCTGGAAATCGTCTGCCACCTTCTCCTGTACGACCCGGAGTGTCACGCGGAATTGCCCGCCTTCGACTCGGTCGGTCTTGTACGCCACGCGATAGGTCGGGATCTCGGTGCCGTACACCCACTGCTTGAAGAACCACTCCATGCTCGTACCGATATGCTGCTCGACGATGCGCTGGAAGTCCTCAGTTGACGCCCGCCGGCCGCGATAGGTGCGGTAGAAGTCTTGCATCATTCCGGTGAACCGGTCGTCCTTCGCCGTCCTGAGCTCGAGCATGAGGATCCGCAGCATATGGAGCACCCAGGCACCCTTCTCGTACACCAAGACCTGATAGGCGGTCTGGTCCTTGGAGCTGCTGGTCCGGTAGCCCAGCCAGATCGGGCTTGGTTCGTCTCTCTTGTCGAAGATGTTCATCCGCCAGCGCCGGAGCATCCCGAAGTACTTGTCGCTGCCGCCTCGCGCGGCATGGAGGTACCACAACCCCGAGAAGTCCGCGAATCCTTCACTCAACCACTGGTCGTGGTAGGTCGCGAAGTCCACGCCAATCCCCCACCACTGATGCGCCACCTCGTGGGCCCGGAACACCTGGTCTTCGCCCTGCTGGTCAGTCTGTTGGAAGGTTATCCAAGAGAGATTCACGAGGCCGGGAAAGGCCTCGCCGTGCAGGTAAGGGATCTCCGTAGCGTAGAAGTGCGCGGCCGGCGGGGTGCCGTAGACGCGCTGAAAGAACTTGAGGCTCTGCAGCATGTCGCTTCCCACGGTCTCCTTCATTTTGCGCTGCTCGAGTACCAAGACGCCCTGCTGGCGGAGAACCCTGGAGAGCTGGCGGTGCGCCTGCTCAGAGACCATCACCGTCACCGGCGATATTCCCTCCTCACGCACGCGGTAGTCCTCGAAGAGGCCGAGATTGAACGAGGCGTTGCGGATCGGCTCGGTGGTCGTCCAGCGGGTGGTCAGCACCCTCCCGGCGACGGCCGAGTCGGTGAGATTCCCGACGCTCGCAATCAGGTAGTGGCTCGGGCCGTGGTACGTGATGTCGAAGGTGGCGTAGCTGCGGCCCTCAAGCGAGCGCGGATACCAGGCGATCGAGGACTTGATGAAGAAGAAGTCGCCGAAGCGGTCGATCAGGTCGCCGTGATAGTAGAGGAGGAGCGGGGCTGTCTCGCCGGGCTGGAGCCGACGGCCTAACCTTACCCAGAGCTGCTCCCCGTCTTTGCCTCGGAACACCTGCGCGGGCGCGCCGTCCTCCCAGCGTGCAGAGTCCACTTGTAGCTTGGAGAACAGTTGAAAGGGGACCCAGGGGCCGACCGGGGACGCAGTGGCAATCTCGAGCCGCGCCGCGGCGGCGAAACTGAGGTCACCCATTCCGGTCTGCGCCAGCGTCACCTCGAGCCGGTAGTGTCGGATCGTCGCGGTGCCCTGGCGCTCGGTGGTGACGCCGGCCGCGACGGGGGGCCCCTGCCGCGGAAACTGGCAAATCACCTCGGGCCGGCGGGTCCACGCGATCCGCGGCGCCCGGATCGCCAGCGTGACGCCTTCGAACTCGAAGGGGTTCAGCATGAACATCAGCGGGCTGCCCCTATCCCGATTGATGTGCGCGTAGAAGAGATCGCTGGACTCACCGTTCAGGAAGGCGGCCATCAGGTCCGGGTCGAACGACTTATCGTCGTCGCTGCTCAGGTACTCCAGGCTCTTCTTCACCACGGGGCGCGGGTCGCTGGCCATCTTGGCCTGATTGAAGGTGAGCTTTCGCTCCAGCTCAGCCAGCGTAGTGTCAGCAAACAGCAGGACGACCTCCGTGAACGGAACCTCGAGAGAACGGGTCCCCTGGAAGCGGACCAGCCGGTCCTGCTCGATCCGGGTAGGCGGCGAAAACGAGAACGTTCCCCGGCCCTGGAACACCGCACCTATCGTGTGACCGCCCACGGAAGACAGGAGGTACAGCGTGCCGCTCGCGAGGCTGAACTGCGCCACGTCCCGCCTGAGAACCAGGTTGTCCACTTGGGCGATGCGGTCGGCGCGGGGCTCGAGCGCCATCACTTCGCCGTAGCGCTGCTCGTAGGAGCTCGCGGGTGCCGACGCGGCTCCGGGGTCAGGTGTCTGCCCGGCCAGGCTTGCCGGCACGAAGGCGAGCGGAAGCAGGATACCGAGCCTCACGAGAGCCCTCACGGGTGGGCGGATGTGCGGCAACTTGGCGCCGCCCCGACCGGCGGTCAATATTTCACGCCATGGACAATGTGGCCACACAGACCGTCTTGCGCCATTTTCCCTACGGCCTCTACGCCCTCACGGTGAAGCGCGAGGCCGAAGAGCACGGGATGACGGCGAACTGGGTTACCCAGGCGTCATTCGAGCCGCCGATGGTGGCGGTCGCGGTGGAGAACACGTCGAAGACGATCGCGATGATCCGGGACGCCCACCACTTCGCCCTCAGCCTGTTCCAGCAGGGTCAGCGCGAGCTGGCGGGGAGGCTGGGCCGCGGGTCGGGGACCGCGGGGGCCGCTGGAACCGCGGCGCAGAAGCTCAAGGGAATCAAGACGAAGCCCGCCCCCATCTCGGGCGCCCCGATCCTCACGGACGCGCTGGGGTGGGTGGAGTGCCGGGTCGTCGCCACGCTGCCGTCGGGCGACCACACCCTCGTGCTGGGCGAGGTGATCGGCGCGGGCGTGGAGCACGAGGGGACGCAGCCGCTCACGGTGCAGGAGGCGGGGCTGGAATACTCGGGGTAGGGGCTCGGGGCTCGGGGTTAGGGGTCTAACCCCGAGCCCCGAGTCCCTAGTCCCTCTCACCACCTCTCGTACACGACCTTCCCCCCAGCAATCGTGACCACCACCCGCGCCCGGTCGAGCGAGTCGGCCGGCACGGCGAACAGATTGCGGTCCAGCACGACGACGTCCGCATCGTACCCCGGCGCGAGCGCACCCCATCGCTTTTCCGCGAACGTCGCGTAGGCGTTCCCTGCGGTATACGCGCGCAGCGCCTCGCCGACGGTGATCTTCTGCTCCGGCACCCAGCCGCCGGGGTTCTTGCCGTCGAGGGTGCGACGGGTGACCGCGGCGTAGACGCCGAGGATCGGATCGAGCGGTGCAACGGTCCAATCGGAGCCGAACGCCAGCGTCGCCCCGGTGTCGAGGAGCCCGCGGAAGGCGTAGGTCGTCTTGATGCGCTGGGGGCCGATTCGCTGCTCCACCCAGCGCCCGTCGTCGATCGCATGGTAGGGTTGCATCGACGGGATCACGCCGAGCCGGCCGAACAGCGGGACGTCCTGCGAGCGCAGGTGTTGCGCGTGCTCCACGCGGAAGCGCCGATCGCGCGGCCCGTGGGCCCGCGTCACGCTGTCGTAGATGGCCAGGAGGATCGCGTTCGCGCGGTCGCCGATGGCGTGCACGGCGACCTGGAGGCCCGCCGAGTCGGCGTTGCCGATCCACGCCCGCATGTCGGCCTCGCTGTTCTGCATCAGACCGTGGTAGCCCGCCGAGTCGCTGTACGGCTCGAAGAAGTACGCGGTGCGCGAGCCCGCGGACCCGTCCATGTAGCCCTTGAGCCCGCCGATCCGCACCCAATCGTCTCCCGCCCCCGCGCGCCGGACGGTGTCCGCCACGGCGCGCCAGGCGTCGAGCGGCAGGTACAGGGCGACGCGCAGCGTGAGGCGCCCCCCCCCCGCCCGCTCGAGGCGGCGGTAGCTGGCGAGGTCGGCCCACGAGGCGGACATATGGGCCGTGGCGGTGACGCCCAGGGAGGCCGCGTAGGCGAGCGCGCGAGCGAGCGCGGAGTCGCGCTGCTCGGGGGACGGCGCGGGAACCGCGCGGCCGATCAGGTCGAGCGCCTGGTCCTTGAAGATCCCGATCGGCTCGCCGGTGCGGGCGTCCCGCACGATCTCGCCGCCGGGCGGCGTCGGCGTGTCCCTCGTGATCCCCGCAGCCTGCATGGCGGCGGCGTTGGCGAGCGCCTCGTGCCCGTCGAGCCGGCTCACGAACACGGGGTTGTCTGGCGTGACGGAATCGATCCACTCGTGCCGCGGCAGCGGCGCCCCTCGCCACAGGGTGTGGTCCCAATCGCCGCCGAGGATCCATTCCCCGGGTCGCCGCGTGCGGGCGTACTGCTTCAACCGGCGGATGAATTCCTGCGGCGTCGCCGCATCGCGCAGGTCCACGGAGGCGAGTTGGAAGCCGCCGTCGATGAAATGGGTGTGGCCGTCCGCGAAGCCCGGCGTCACCAGCCCGCCGTCGGCCCGGATCACCCGGGTGCCCGACCCCACGTAGCGCGCGACGGCGGCCGAGTCGCCCATGGCGAGGATCTTGCCGGCGGCGATCGCCACCGCGCCGGGCTGGGGTCCGTCGGAAGAAAGGCCGGTCCACACGAGGCCGCCCGTGATGACGATGTCGGCCGTGCGGGAGGGGGGGGGGCCGCAGGCGGCGAGCGCCAGGCACAGCGCACCCACCAAAAGTCGTCGGTTCATGCAGTGGTCCTCAGCGGAGTCTCGTGATCCGGCGGATGGTCTCGAGCGCCGTGATCGGATCGGGCCCGGGATTCTGGTCGGGGCGCGACTCGGGGGGGGACGCGGGCAGCGCGGCCAGCGCATCGCGGACGTCGAGCAGCACCTCGAGCAGCAGCTGCTCGCGCTGATAGGCGGCGTCGAGGTCGGCCATGCGCGCCTGGTCGCCGGCGGCCTTGGCGCGCTCGTAGGCTTCGCGGTAGATGGATTCGAGATTGGCGAGGATGCGGTCGCGGGGACGGGGGCTCATGGCTCGGAAGATACGGGTCGGAGCACCAGACCGCTCGGGACTTTGGGAACAAAGTACGTCGACTTCGGCGGCATCACGTCGCCCGCGTCCGCCACGGCGAGCACCTGCTCCACCTTGGTCGGGTTGAGGAGCACGGCCGCCGCGGCGTGTCCGCTGCGCACGGCGTCGAACGCGGCGTGCGCGTCCGGCGTGTACGACAGCGAGGGCGTCGCCGTGCCGGCGCCAAGGATGTATTGCACCACGAGCGCCTCGATGCGCGCGACGTCGAGCGCGCGCACGGCGGGTGACCCGCCGAGCTCCGGGATCCGGTCGAGTGCGGCGTCGGGCCTCAAGACCAGGGTCACGTCGTAGGCGCCCGGGAACGCCACGATGCACGCGGTGCGCTCCCGGCCCAGCTCGGCGAGGCGCTCGACGCGGTCCATACAGGGCGCCACCCGCCCGATGTCGAACCATTCCCGCCAGGCGGCGACGAGCGTCGCGGCGTCGCGGCCGGCCCCGAAGATGATGCGGTGGGTGGGAAGGACCGTGAGTCCGGGATCGCTCGTCGGCACGATGAAGGAGAGCACCCGGGCGGCGGCGGGATCGGCCTGCGCGTAGGCGACGGCGGTCTCGTAGCGGTGATGGCCGTCGGCGATGTAGAGCTGCGACCGGCCCGCGAGCTCGGCAAGCCGCGCCGCCCGCTCTCCCGATACGACCCAGAGACGCAGCACGGTACCGTCGAGCTCGGCCCGCGCCGCGGGGGGGGGCACGCCCGCCGCAGCTTCGGCCAGGGCCCGGGCCAGCGCGCGGTCCGGGTCGGGGGCGAGCAGGAGGATCGACTCGAGATTCGTCCGCGTCGCCTTGAGGAGGGCGAGGCGGTCGGCCTTGGGTCCGGCGTGCGTCCGCTCGTGCGGCCGCACCCGCCGGGTGGCGAACGGCTCGGCGGCGACGGCGGCGAACATTCCCGTCCGCGTGCGCCGCTCGCCGGACGGCAGGGCGTACTCCTGGGCGACGACGTACACGGCGTCCGCGGAGTCAGCGGCGAGGACGCCCTCGCCGCGCCACGCCGCGAGCGCGGCGGCCGAGCGCGCGTACCGGTCCTCGCCGGGCGGCGCTTCCGGGAGTATGAGATGCACGATATTGTGGGGGTCCCGCGCGGCGTAGCGCGCGCGGTCGTCCTTCGAGATCACGTCGTACGGAGGAGCGATGAGCGCGCTGAGCCGCTCCCTGGCGGCGTAGCGCTCGCCGCGGAACGGGACCACGAGCGGCGGCAGATCGGCCTTCACGACTACGCGGAGCCTCCCTTGTCCCTGCGCGAAGCACAACAAACGGTCGACCGATGGATCGGCCAATATAAGGAAGGGTATTTCCCGCCGCTCACGAACGTCGCCCGGCTCACGGAGGAAGTGGGCGAGCTGGCGCGCGAGATCAACCACCGGTTCGGCGAGAAGACCAAGAAGCGGGACGAGGCCGAAGGGTCGATCGCGATGGAGCTCGCCGACATCCTGTTCGTGGTGATCTGTCTCGCCAACTCGCTGGGGATCGACCTCGACGACGCCTTCGCCGCGACGATGCGCAAGGTCACCTCGCGCGACGCCGAGCGCTGGACCAGGAAGGAACGCTGACCTCCTCGTAGATGCGCTGGTAGGACACGAGCCGATCGAGCGCGAACTTCCCTTCCTCCGCCGCCTGCCGCACGGCGCACGCCGGCTCGACCAGGTGGCGGCAGTTGTCGAACCGACACTGGTCGAGGAAGCGGCGGAACTCGGGGAAGCAGGCCGCGAGCAGCTCCGGATCGATCCCCCAGGTCCCCACCTCGCGCAGCCCCGGGGTGTCCACCACGTACCCTCCCGCCGCGAGCGGCACGAGCTGCGCCGCCCGCGTGATGTGCCGCCCCGTCCCCGACTTCCCGCTGATCTCGCCGATGCGGAGCTTCAGCCCCGGCTCGATGGCGTTCACGAGGCTCGACTTCCCGACGCCCGACGGGCCGGTGAGCACCGAGGCCCGGCCGCGCAACAGATCACGCAGCGCGGGGAGCCCCTCCGCCTGCTTCACGGAGGTGGCGAGCACCTGGTAGCCTGCCGGGCCGAAGCGCCCGGCGAGCCGCGCCAGCGCGCCCCGGTCGAGCTCGATCTTGTTGAGGATCACGACGCACGGCAGCCGGTTCGCGTCCGCGATCACCAGAAAGCGGTCGAGCATCCGCAGGTTGGGCTCCGGATCGCGCGCCGCGGCGACCACGAGCACCTGGTCCACGTTGGCGGCGATCGGCTGCGGCCGGGGACGGCGCTCGCCCGCGGCCCGGCGCGCCAGGACGCTGCGCCGCGGCCGCACGCCGGAGATCGTCGCGCCGCCGTCGGCGTGGACCTCGAGCTCGACGACGTCGCCCGCCACTACCCGGTCGTCGTCCCGGTGCTTGAGCTTGCCGCGCAGCCTCGCGGTCACTTCGCCGCGATCGGTGTGCACGCGGTAGGTGGATCCTGTACGAGCCAGCACCACACCCGTCGTCACCCCCGTCCCCCTTCCCCCGTCCCCCCTCCCTGGGCGTCGATACAGCGATCGAGATGCCGCTTCACCTCGCGCAGCGGGAGGGCGAGCAGGGGGGCGAGCGCCGCGGCGGGCGTGGCGCCCCACGCCAGATAATCCGTCTCGAGATGGCCCACGGGGCGGTCACCCGCCTCCGACCACCGCACGAACAGCAACGCCGCCCCGAAGCGGCCGGTCGCGTCCGGGGTGTCGTCCACGAAGGTGGCGACGGAATAGGCCTGGCCGTCCGAGCCGCCGAAGGCGGGCGCCCGCTCGTGCACGCGCTGGTACCCGCCGAGCGTGTCGTCGGTCAGCTCCGCCGTAGGGACTCCCGCAGCACGTTGCCGACCAGGAAGGCGACGTTCGCCGGCCGCTCGGCGAGCCGGCGCATCAGGTAGGGATACCACTGCGTGCCGAACGGGACGTACACCCGGACGTTGTAGCCCTGACGCTTGAGCGCGAGCTGCAGGTCGCGCCGCACGCCGTACAGCATCTGGAACTCGAAACGGGCGTGCGGGATGCCCCTGTCGCGCGCGAACGCTTTCGCGCGCTCGAGGATCCGCACGTCGTGGGTCGCGATGCCCGGATAGTCGCCCTTGAGCAGCAGCCCCTCCATGCAGCGCACGTAGTTCGCGTCCACGTCCCGCTTGTCCGGGAACGCGACCGTGGCCGGCTCCTGGTACGCGCCCTTGCACAGCCGCACGCGGGCGCCGAGCGCGATCATTTGCTCCACGTCCTGCTCGGTGCGGCGCAGGTACGATTGGAGCACGATGCCGACACCGTTGCCGAACTCCGGATGGAAGGTCCGCTTGAAGAGTTGCAGGGTGCGCTCCGTGTAGTCGGACTGCTCCATGTCGATGCGCACGAAGGAGCCCTGCGCCTTCGCCCGCGCGACGACGGCGCGCACGTTCTCGACGCACAGCGCCTCGTCGATGTCGAGCCCCATCTGCGTGAGCTTGAGTGACACGTGCGCCGTGGCGCCGGCCGCCCGCACGCGGTCCAGCGTCTGGAGGTAGGTATCGCGCGCGGCGCGCGCCTCGGCGGCGTTGTGCACCGCCTCGCCCAGCAGGTCGAGGCTCGCGGCGATGCCTGCCGCGTTGAGCTCCTTCACGACGGCTATCCCCTCGTCCACCGTTTCGCCGGCGACGAAGCGCGCGGCGAACCGGCGCGCGAGGCCGTTCGTGCGGATGAACCGGAAAACGCGGGGTTGCTCGCTGAGCCAGAGGAGACTGGCGCGTAACATCAGGGGTTGGGGGCTGGGGTTAGGGGCCAGGGTAGAACTTCGAGTTGTGCCGCGCCTGATCACGCAGCACGTCGCAGGGGGCGAAGCGCGGGCCGTAGCGCTCGGCGAGCCGCTCGAGCTCGCCGACGAGCCGCGCGGCACCGAGGTCGTCCGCATGGCGCAGCGGACCGCCGCGAAACGGCGGAAATCCGAAGCCGAAGATGGCGCCGATGTCGCCGTCGCGCGGGGTGCGGACGATGCCTTCGCCCACGCCGCGCGCGGCCTCGTTCAGCATCACCACCACCAGGCGCTGGATGACCTCCGCCGGCCGGGGGCCGCCGTTCGGCTGCGTGCCGATCAGCTCATAGACCGAGGGGTCGACGTCGCCCTTCTTCCCGCCGCCGTACTTGTAGAAGCCCCGGCCCGCCTTCCGGCCGAGCCGGCCGGCCTTGACCATCCCGGCGAACGCCGGAGACGGCGCGAAGCGCTCGCCGAACGCGGCGTGCATCACGCCCGCCACCTTCTCCGCGACGTCCATGCCCACTTCGTCGAGCAGCGTGATCGGCCCGACGGGGAACCCGAACTCGACCATCAGCCGGTCGATCTCCTCGATCGCCACCCCCTCGGCGAGCAGCTGGCCCGCCTCGTTCATGTAGGGCGTGAGGATGCGGTTGATCCAGAACCCGGGGCTGTCCCGCACGACGATCGCGGTCTTCCCCATCCGCCGTCCGAACGCCACCGCGGTGCTGATCGCTTCCGGGGCGGTCCGCGCCGCCGGGATCACCTCGAGCAGCGGCATGCGCACGACGGGGGAGAAGAAGTGCATGCCGATCACGCGTTCCGGCCGGTTCGCTCCTTCGGCGATGCTCGTGATCGGGATGGTGGACGTGTTGGAGGCGAACACGGGGGGGGCGGTGTCTCGCGTCGCGCCCTCCACCTCCTTCAGGACCTGCCGCTTGACCGCGAGGTCCTCGAACACCGCCTCGATCACCAGATCGGCACGCCCGAACCCGGCGTAGTCGTCCCCGCCCGACAACAGCGCCACCAGCCGCGCATGCTCGTACCGGCTGATGCGGCGGCGCTTGAGCCGGTCGTCCAGGATCTCCCGCGCGGCGGCGAGGCCCTTGGCGACGCGCGGCAGGTCGGCGTCCTTCAGCCGGACGTCCACCGCCGCCTGGGCGACGGCGGTGCCCGCGATCCCCGAGCCCATGAACCCGGCGCCCACCACGCCGAGCCGCTTCACCTCGAGCGGCGGCGGGGGATTCGCGATCCCGAAGTCCTTCTTGAGCGCGGTCGTGGCAAAGAAGATCTGGACGAGCTTGCGGGAGACGTCGGTGACGGCGAGCTGGCCGAAGAGCTGCGCTTCCCGCTTTAGGCCTTCCGGCATCCCGTGCTTGAGTCCGTGCTCGACCGCTTCCAGGGCGGCGAGCGGCGCGGGATAGTTGCCGCCGGTCTTCGCGAGGACCTGCTTCCGCGCCGCCCGGAACACCAGCCGGCGGCCCAGCGGATTGCCGTCGAGCAGCCACCCGACGAAGCCCCCGCCCCCCTGCCGCTTGCGTCTGGGTCGCCAGCCGCCCGCCATCCGCCGCGCCGCGGCGACCGTGACGTCCTTGAGGATGGCGGGGTGCACCAGCTCGTCCACGATCCCGAGCCGGAACGCCTTCTGGGCCGGCTCGACCTTCCCCGCGAGGATCATGTCGAGCGCGGCGCGCGCGCCGATGAGGCGCGGCAGCCGCTGGCAACCGCCCGCGCCGGGGAGGATGCCGAGCTGCACTTCCGGAAGGCCGAGCTGGGTCTTGGGGTGATCGGAGGCGACGCGGTAGCGGCACGCGAGGGCGAACTCGAGGCCGCCGCCGAGGCACGCGCCGTGAATGCCGACGGCCACCGGCTTGGGGAAGCGCGCCACGCGCTCGAGCAGCTCCTGGCCGTCGGCCGAGAGCCGTTCCGCTTCCGCGGCGCTTGCGAGCCGGACGAACTCCTCGATGTCCGCGCCCGCGATGAAGTTGTCGGGTTTTCCGGAGAAGAACGCGACGGCCGCGACCGCCGCGTCGCGCTCCAGCGCCTCGAACGTGGCGAGCATGTCCCGCTTCACGGTGCTCGAGATCTTGTTGACCGGCTCGCCCTGCAGGTCGAAGGTGACGACGGCGACACCCCCGTCGGCGAGCGCCCAGGTGAGCGCGGGTCCGGCCATCAGCGGCGCTCCAGGACCATGGCGAAACCCATCCCGCCCTGGGCGCAGATGGACAGGAGGCCGAACTGCACGTCGCGGCGGGCCATCTCGTTCGCGAGCGTCGTCACGATGCGGCCGCCGGTGGCGCCGAAGGGGTGGCCGATCGCGATGGAGCCGCCCATCACGTTGATGATGTCCTCATCGATCTCCCACCCTTTGGTGGCCCACCCGCGAAAGTTGGAGAGCACCTGCGCCGCGAACGCCTCGTGCACCTCGATCAAGCCCAGCTCGCGCCACTCGATGCCCGCGCGCTCGAGCGCCTTGGGGACTGCGAAGATCGGGGCCTGGAGCAGCTGCCAGCCGGGGTCCACCGCCGCCACCGCATACGACCGGATGTACGCGAGCGGCGCATAGCCGAGGGCGGGGGCCGCCTCCTCGCTCATCAGCAGCACCGCCGACGCGCCGTCGGTCAGCGGCGAAGAGTTCGCCGCGGTGACCGTGCCGTACCGGCGGTCGAAGACGGGCTTGAGCTTCGCCATCTGCTCGAGCGACGTGTCGCGCCGGATGCCGTTGTCCGTCGTCACGGCCGGATCGTCCAGGCGCGTCGGCAGCCAGGGCGCGATTTCGGCGGTGATCCGGCCGTCGTCGGTCCCCCGGGCGGCGAGCTCGTGGCTGCGGAGCGCCCAGCGGTCCTGCTCGGCGCGCGACACTTGGTTCTCCTTCGCCATCTTCTCGGCCGACTGGCCCATCGTCTGCCCGGTGGACGGCTCGGCGATCGCGGGGGAGACGGGGATCAGATCGCGCGGCCGGATCCGGCTGAAGGTCCGCACCCGCGCCGCGAGCGTCTTCACCTTGCTCGCCTCCACGAGGATGTCGGCGAGGCGGCGCGAGGCGAGGATCGGGATGTCGGAGAGCGATTCGACGCCACCGGCGAGCACGACGTCGGCCTTGCCGAGGGCGATCTCGTCGTGGGCGTTGGCGACGGCCTGCGCGGAGGAGGCGCAAGCGCGGTTCAACGAATAGGCGGGGATCTCTCTGGGGAACTGGGGGAGGAGGCTCACTTCGCGGGCGACGTTCGGCACGAGCGCCGACGGGACCACCTGGCCGAAGATGACCGCATCCACCTCCGCGGGGTCGAGGCTCGTGCGCTCGAGCAGCTCGCGAGCCGCGAAGCGGGCGAGGTCCACCGCGCGGGCGTCCTTGAGCAGTGTCCCCGATTTGCAGAACGGCGTGCGGCAACCGGCGATGACCGCGACGCGCCGTCCGTTCACTCCCGGCATTACATTCTCCTCCCGGTGGTCACACCCTGAAGGGTGTGCTCGGCGGCACACCCTGGGAAAACACGCTCGAAACCTACCATGACCCCGGGAGGGGCGGGAGTTGTCGGTCGACACACCGTTCTCGTTTCGCACGCGCCGCGCGGCGCTCGAAGCCATGGCCGCCGAGCCGGTCGACGTGCTCGTGATCGGCGGCGGCATCACGGGCGCCGCGATCGCGCGCGATGCCGCGCTGCGCGGCTTCCGGACCGCGCTCGTCGACAAGGGCGACTTCGGCGGCGGGACGTCGTCGCTGTCTTCGCGGCTCATCCACGGCGGCATCCGCTACCTCGAGCAGTACGACTTCCGGCTCGTGCTCGAGGCAAGCCGCGAGCGCCGGGTGCTGCTCACCATCGCCCCCCACCTGGTGCGCCCCCTGCCCTTCCTGTTCCCGGCGTACCGCGGGGCGCGCGTGCCCGCCTGGAAGCTCCGGGCCGGCATGTGGCTGTACGACCTGCTGGCTGCGTTCCGCAACGTCCACCGGCACCGCTGGCTCCGCCGCAAGGCCGTGCGGCGCCTCGAGCCGGCGCTGCGCGAGAAGGATCTGAAGGGCGCGGCGCTGTACTACGACGCCCAGGCCGACGACGCCCGCCTGGTGATCGCGACGATGCGAAGCGCGGCGCAGGCGGGCGCCCTCGTCGCGAGCTACGCCGAGGTCACGACGCTCCTCAAGCCGGACGGGCGGGTGCGCGGGGCCACCGTACGCGACGGCCTAACCGGCCACCCGTACGCCCTGCGGGCGCTCGTGGTGGTGAACGCGGGGGGGCCGTGGGTGGACCGGCTGCGGCGCCTCGACGACCCCGGCGCCGAGCCCCTGCTGCGGCTCACCAAAGGCGCGCACGTCGCCGTCCCGCGCCGGCGCCTCGCGAACACGCAGGCGGTGACCCTCACCTCGCCGATCGACGGGCGGGTGATGTTCGTCCTGCCGTGGGGGGACCTGAGCTACATCGGCACGACGGACACCGACGAGGACGTATCGCCTGACGAGGTCCGCGCCACGGCGCCCGACGTGATCTACCTGCTGCGCTCGGCGAACGCCTTCTTCCCCCAGGCGCGCCTCTCGCCGCACGACGTGGTCGCGAGCTGGGCGGGGCTGCGACCGCTGCTCCGCCCGACCCGGGACATGGCCCCCTCGCAGGCGTCGCGCGAGCATCGCATCGTCGAGAGCCCGAGCGGGCTCCTGACGATCGCGGGCGGCAAGCTCACCACCCACCGCGTGATGGCGCGCGACATGGTGGACCAGGTGGCCTCCCGGCTGCGCGCCCTCGACGGCCGCCCGCGCCCCCCGCGCCCGCCGACGGACCGCCTGCCGCTTCCGGGCGGCGAGACCGCGGACCTCGAGGTGCTGGTGGAGGCGGCGACGGCGCGCGGCGTGCCCGAGGGGACCGCGCGCCACCTCGTGGGACGCTACGGCAGCGAGGCGGCGGCGGTGCTCAACGTGGTGGACCGGGAGCGCGCCCTGGGGGAGCCGATCGTGGCGGGGCGGCCGGAGATCTGGGCCGAGGTGGCGCACGCCGTGGAGCGCGAGATGGCGGTCCGCCTCGCGGATGTGCTGGTGCGGCGACTCCATCTGTTCTACGCGACGCGCGACCAGGCCGTCCCGGCAACGAGCGCCATCGCGGATCGGATGGGCGAGGCGCTCGGCTGGGACGCGGACCGCCGCGCGGCGGAGATCGCGGCCTACTTGAAGCTGGTGGAGCGGTCGCGCGCGTTCGCGAAGGAAGTGGCGCGGGTCAGTAAACCGTGATTACCGCCGGCTGCGCGACTTGGCGAGCAGCCGCAGGATCTCCAGGTAGAGCCAGATGAGCGTGACCATGAGGCCGAACGCTCCGTACCACTCCATGTATTTCGGGGCGCCGGCGGTCACGCCGGACTCGACGAAGTCGAAATCCAGGATGAGGTTCAGCGCCGCGACGACCACGATGACGCCGCTCACCACGAGGCTCGCCGTGCTGTTCCCCTGGAGGAACGGCATCGCGACCCCGAAGAGCGACAGGCCGAGGCCGATGAGGTAGTACAGCGCGATGGCGCCGGTCGCGGCGACGACGCCGAGCTTGAACTTCTCGGTGGCCTTGATCAGCCCCGAGCGGTAGGCCAGCAGCATGGCGGCGAGCGTGGCGAAGGTGAGTCCCACCGCCTGCATCACGACCCCGGGGTACTTGGTCTCGAGCAGCGCCGAGAGCCCGCCGATCGCCAGGCCCTCGAGCGCGGCGTACACGGGCGCCGTGACGGGAGACCATTGCTTCTTGAAGATCGTGACGATCGCCACGATGAATCCGCCGATCGCGCCGAGCAGGATGAAGGGGCCCGCCACCGCCGGGTCGAAGCCGGTTCGCACCCGGGACCACACCCAGGCCGCCGGCACGATCACCAGGAACAGGAGGAAGGCCGCCTTGTTCACCGTGCCCTCGAGCGTCATCGGCGGCGCGGCGGGATCGCGCCGCAGGTCGGCGAACGTCTTGGCGTTGAGGGCCGGATTCGAGGTGCGCATCAGAGCCATGAGTCCCCTTTGGCCAGGGTTGGGTGCTTCAATACTAAACTAATGGAGAGAAGTCATCTCCACCCGCGCAGGCTTCTCACGTAATCGTGCAGCACCAGAAACTTCTCGAACACCGGGACGCCCTTGCGCTTGCGGCCGAACTCGGCGAACAGCTCGCGGAGCCGCCCCCGCCGCGCCACGTAGAACCGGAACGTCTCGGCGAAGTCCTCCTGCGGGTGCGTCGCGGCGTAGCCGGTGACGAAGTTGGGCAGCGTCGTCGTGACGCCGCGGCGCTCGAAGTCCACCCACTTCGAGTCCGCCACGCGGTAGGCCCTCCGCACCTCGCCGAAGGCGCGACGGAACCGCCCCGTCCGCGTGAACACCCAGTTGTGGTACAGGAAGGAGTGCCCCAGCTCGTGGAGGATCAGGCCGGAGAGCATGTTCCACGAGATCTCGTCGCGCCGCCGCTTCCCCGTCACGTAGCGCCGCTCGATCTCGATGATCTTGGGCGTGCGGTGCGTCACCCCCGACATGCCGGGCCGGAGCAGCACCCGGTAGTCCCAGGCCTTGATGCGCGCCACCACGAGCAGCTGGCGCACCCGGCGCAGCCCCCGGCGGATCAGATCGCGCCCGGTCGCGTCCTCGCCGCACCAGGGGCAGACCTCCATCCAGTCGTTCACGCCCTTGCTGCAATGCGGGCAGACGTTCTGGAACTCGTAGTAGCGCCACTTCTGCGGCCGGCCGCACCAGGGGCAAAACCGCATCGGGTACATCACGCCGCCGCCGCACCCCCAGCGGCAGCGCCGCTCGTAGCGGAACCCCTTCGGCGCCTTGAGCGGTTCGGCACTCGAGTCCTGGTCCCGGATCTCCCGGCCGCACCACGGGCAGAACGCGAAGCTGTCCGACACGACCCAGCGGCAGTAGTAGCACTCCGTCCCCGTCTCCTTGGTCGTGTCGCGCCACTCGAGGCGCCGGCCGCAGTTCGAGCAGTAGGACCAGAAGCGCTCGAGCTCCGCCCGGCAGGTCGGGCAGCGGAGCTCGGGGGTCGGGACCTCGCGCCTACGCCGGGTCACGCGCCAGCGCCTCGTCCACGATCCGCTGGACGAACTCGTTGTAACCCATCCCCGCTTTCTCGGCCGCGTTCGCCATCTCGTGCTCGTAGGCGATGAACGGGTTGGGGTTCACCTCGAGCACGTACACCTCGTCGTCGTGCGTCCACCGCAGGTCCACGCGGCCGTAGTCCTGCAGCCAGAGGGCGTGGAACGCCGTCGTGCAGATGTCGGCGATCTTCGCCGCCACCTCGTCCGACAGGCCCTTCACGAAGATGTTCTTGATCTTCTTGCGCTTGCGGTACTCTTCGTCCCATTTCGCCTTGTACGTCGCGATGCGGTGCTCGCCGCCGTTCGCCTCACCGAACGTCATCTCGACGACCGGCAGCACCTGCACCGTCGCGTTCCCGAGCAGCCCGACGTACAGCTCGCGCCCCTCGATCAGCTCCTCGACGATCGCCGCCTGATGGAACTTCTCGTGGACGAACTTGACACGCTCCGCGAGGTCGTCGTCGTTCTCCACCACCGAGGCTTGCGCGATGCCGACCGAGGCGTCCTCGAGCAGCGGCTTCACGATGAGCGGGAACCGCAGCTCGGACGGCCGCAGCGGCTTCTCGCCCGCGTGGAACTCGGCGAACGCCGGCACCCGGATCCCGTGGTAGGCGAGGATCTTCTTGGTGAGCGACTTGTTGCGGGCGACGAGCAGCGCCGTCGGAGACGACCCGGTGTAGCGGTAGCCGTGCATCTCGAGCACGGCCGCGAGCGCGTACTCATGACGGGCGTGCCCGCGGAACGCCTCGCACCCGTTGAACACGAGCTTCGGTTGGAACGCCTCGAGTCGCTCGAGCATCCGCCCCAGCTGCTCCCCGACCCCGACCATCAGCACCTCGTGCCCCTGGGCCAGGAGCGCGCGCGCCACGTCGTACTCCGCCTCTTCGACTTTGGCGTCGACTTCCTTCTCGTAGTCGGCGTCCTCCCACTCGGGGTGCAGGGTGTCGAACACCACGGCGATCTTCATCCCGCCCTCCACCACCCCTCTCCATTGCGGATTGCGAATTGTGGATTGCGGATTGAAGCGCACGAGCTTCGTTCGCGATAATCCGCAATCCGCAATCCCAAATCCGCAATCACGCTCTCACCCGTTGCATGTCCCTGCCCACAGTAGTCAGTGCGATCAAGATGACCAAGCCGCCCACCGCCCCCGCGGTCGGGAGCAGCAACATCGCCGGCCGCAGGCCGAACCGGTCGGAGAGATACCCGATGAGCGGCGGCGCGATCGCGTCTCCTGCGAGGTGCGAGAACAGCACG
>DASWDP010000092.1:0-11100 GCA_036395195.1 Gemmatimonadales bacterium
GCGCGGATCGCCGGGGAGACGGCGCCGCTCCTGTTCACGGCGCTCGGCAACCTGAATTTCTCGACGAGCGTCCTCCAGCCGATGCAGACCCTGTCGCTCCAGATCTACGCCTACGCGACCGGCCCGTTCGACGAGTGGCACCGCCTCGCGTGGGCGGCGGCGCTCGTCCTCATGGGCCTGGTGCTGCTCCTCTCCCTCGCCGCCCGCTGGGCCATCCGGCAACGTCATGGCGCCCCCCCCACCCGCTGACGCCCGCCTGCGGCTCGAGACGGTGCGCCTCACGGCGCTGTACCGCCGCCGCGCCGCCGTGAAGGACGTCTCGATCCTCTTCCCGGCGCACACCGTCACCGCCCTGATCGGCCCGTCGGGGTGCGGCAAGACGACGTTCCTGCGCTGCCTGAACCGCATGCACGAGCTGTCGGAGGGCGGTTGGGTGACCGGTCGGGTCCTGCTCGACGGGCAGGACATCTACGAGGCCGGCGTCGATGCCGTGCGGCTGCGGCGCCGAATCGGCATGGTGTTCCAGCGTCCCACCCCGTTTCCCACCATGTCGATCTACGACAACGTGGCCGCGGGGCTCCGCGTGAACGGGGGACGCTCGCGCGGCGAGCTCGACGCGGCGGTGGAGCGCGCCCTTACGCAGGCCGCGCTGTGGGACGAGGCGAAGGACCGGCTGCGGGCGAGCGCCCTCGACCTGTCGGGCGGCCAGCAGCAGCGGCTCTGCATCGCGCGCGCGCTCGCCCCCGAGCCGGAAGTGCTGCTGCTCGACGAGCCCACCGCGTCGCTCGATCCCGCCGGCACGCAGCGCATCGAGGAGCTGTGTCACGAGCTCAAGACTCGCTACACTATCGTCATCGTGACGCACAACCTGCAGCAGGCGGCTCGGGTCTCGGACTACACGGCGTTCTTCTACCTCGGCGAGCTGATCGAGGTCGGTCGCACCGAGGCGCTCTTCACGACGCCCGCCAGGGAACAGACCGAGGCCTACATCACGGGGAGGTTCGGATGACGACGACCCTGTCGGACAGTCGGACGGTCGGACAACCCGACCGCGCCCGCCCGGCGGTCCGACCGTCCGACCGTCCGACGCCGATCATTGACGTGCGGGCGTACAGCTTCTGGTACGGCGCCACGCAGGCGCTGTTCGACCTGACGTTCACGATCCCGCGCCGGGCGGTGACCGCCCTCATCGGGCCGTCGGGGTGCGGCAAGAGCACGTTCCTGCGCTCCGTCAACCGGCTGAACGACCTGATCCCGCGCACCCGGCACACCGGCGACATCCTGCTCGAGGGCGTCTCGCTGTTTTCCCCCGGCACCGATCCGGTCAAGCTGCGGGAGCTCGTGGGCATGGTGTTTCAACGGCCGAACCCCTTCCCCAAGACGATCTTCGACAACGTGGCTTACGGGCCGCGCCTCCACGGGCTCTGCCCCGAGCGGCAGGTCCCCGAGCGGGTGGAGCGGGCGCTGCGCCAGGCCGCCCTGTGGGACGAGGTGAAGGATCGCCTGCGTGCGCCGGGCACCAGCCTCTCGGGCGGCCAGCAGCAGCGCCTCTGCATCGCCCGGGCGCTCGCGAACGAGCCCGAGGTGCTCCTCATGGACGAGCCCTGCTCGGCGCTCGATCCGGGGGCGACGCAGCGCATCGAGGAGCTGCTGGTCGAGCTGAAGCGGAGCTACGCGATCGTGATCGTCACGCACAACATGCAGCAGGCGTCGCGCGTGGCGGACGTCACGGGGTTCTTTTATCTCGGCCGACTCGTCGAGTTCGGCGACACGACGCAGATTTTCACCAGGCCCGCCGACGAGCGGACGGAGGCCTACATCACCGGGAGGTTCGGATGACCGGGCGACCCGACGCGGGTGGACCGACCCCGGGGCCACGCCCCGGGGTGCACCGCCACTTTCACGACGAGCTCGCCGAGCTGAAGGCGAAGCTGCTCACCATGTCGGGCGAAGCCCAGGACGCGCTCGGCCACGCCCTGGACGCCCTGCTCAAGCGCGACGGCCCGCTCGCCGCACAGGTGATCGCGGGCGACCGCACGATCGACGCCCTCGAGCTCGAGATCGAGGAGACCGTGGTCGACCTGCTCGCCACGCAGCAGCCGATGGCGCGCGACCTCCGGCTCCTCATGGCGGCGATGAAGATCGCGAACGACCTGGAGCGGGTCGGCGATCACGCGGTGAACATCGGGCAGTCCGCCGAGCGGCTGCGGGACGCGCCGCCGATCGCGCCCGAGCCGGAGCTGCTCGAGATGGCGCGTCAGGCCCGCGCAATGCTCTCAGGGGCCCTGGAGGCGTTCGTGCGCGGGGACGCGAGGCTGGGCCGGGAGATCTGCCGCCGCGACGACTCCGTGGACGCCCTCCACCGCTCCGTGTTCCGGGTCCTGCTCACGCACATGATGGAAGACCCGCACTCGATCGGCGCGGCGATGGAACTGTTCCTGGTGAGCCGCAACCTCGAGCGCGTGGCGGACCTCGCGACCAACATCGCGGAAGACGTCGTCTTCGTCGTGGAGGGAAAGTCGATCAAACATCACGCGGAAGGATGACGACTCCGCCGCGCCGGCGCTCCAGGAACTCCGGGTTCGCGAACAGCTTGACCGCCACCAGCCCCGCGAGGAACCCGCCGACGTGCGCCCAGAAGGCGACGCCTCCCTCCATGTGCGACAGCGCGCCCACCGTGCCGAGCAGCACCTGGTAGAGGAACCAGTAGCCCAGAATCACGTACGCCGGCAAGACCACGGTCGTCACGAAGATGCCGAGCGGGAGGAGCGTATGAACCCGCACCCGCGGGTACAGCAGGATGTAGGCGCCCATCACTCCGCTGATCGCCCCTGAGGCGCCCACCATCGGGACCGCGGAATGGGGATTGACGAACATCTGGGCTCCCGCCGCCGCCACGCCGCACAACAGATAGAACACGACGAACCGCCCGTGCCCCATCGAGTCTTCGATGTTGTTCCCGAATACCCACAGGAACCACATGTTGCCGATGATGTGCAGCCACCCGCCGTGCAGGAACATCGACGTCACCACCGTCCACCAGTGCGGGTCGCCCGTCAGAACGCACTGCAGGCCCGGCCCGAGCGGCACGGCCGTGCCCGGCGGCACGGTGCGCAGCACCTCGCCGGGCACGAGCCCCAGCTCGCACACCGACTTGGCCAGCGACTCCACCGCGCCCGCCCCCTGAACAAACACCCAGACGAGCACGTTCAGCAGGATGATCCCGACGGTGGCGACGGGGGTCAGGTCGGTTGGATTCTCGTCTCTATAGGGGATCACGGGGGTAAAGATAGGCGGGAAAGGCGCCTGTTGCCGCCCCTGCCTTTTTGGCATTTTTCTCGGGCACGGGCCTTGCTCCTGCGACGGGCGACTTCGCATGAGCATCACCCTCACAATAAGGAGCAGTCGTCATGGCTGAGAAAATCATCGGGATCGACCTCGGCACTACCAACTCGGTGGTGGCGGTGATGGAGGGCGGCGATCCCGTCGTCATCCCCAACGCCGAAGGCGGGCGCGTCACGCCGTCCGTGGTCGCATTCACGAAAGATGGCGAGCGGCTCGTTGGCACGGTGGCGAAGCGCCAGGCCGTGACCAACCCCCAGAACACCGTCTTCTCGATCAAGCGCTTCATGGGCCGGAGGATGAACGAAGTGGTGGAGGAAACGAAGCGCGTCCCGTACAAAGTCGTTGAGGGACCGAACGGGCTCGCCTCGGTCGAGATCCAGGGCAAGCGGTACACGCCGCCCGAGATCTCGGCGATGATCCTCCAGAAGATGAAGCAGACGGCGGAGGACTACCTCGGCCACAAGGTGGAGAAGGCGGTCATTACCGTGCCCGCCTACTTCAACGACTCGCAGCGCCAGGCGACCAAGGACGCCGGCAAGATCGCCGGCCTCGACGTGGTCCGCATCATCAACGAGCCGACCGCGTCGGCGCTGGCCTACGGGCTCGACAAGAAGAAGGAAGAGAAGATCGCCGTCTACGACCTGGGCGGCGGCACCTACGACATCTCGGTGCTCGAGCTGGCCGAAGGCGTCTTCGAGGTGAAGTCGACGAACGGCGACACGCACCTCGGCGGCGACGACTTCGACGCGCGCATCATCGAGTGGCTGGTCGCGGAGTTCAAGCGCGACCAGGGCATCGACCTCTCCAAGGACCCGATGGCGCTGCAGCGCCTCAAGGAAGCGGCCGAGAAGGCCAAGATGGAGCTGTCGACCGTGATGCAGACGGAGATCAACCTCCCCTTCATTACCGCCGACCAGTCCGGGCCCAAGCACTTGAACATCACGCTCACCCGGTCGAAGCTCGAGCAGTTGGTGGACGACCTGGTGAAGCGGACCATCCCGCCGATGGAGCAGGCGCTGAAGGACGCGGGGCTCAAGCCCACGGAGATCGACGAAGTGATCCTGGTGGGCGGCCAGACCCGCATGCCCAAGGTGCAGGAGATCGTCAAGAGCTTCTTCGGGAAGGAGCCCCACAAGGGTGTGAACCCGGACGAGGTGGTGGCGATCGGGGCCGCGATCCAGGGCGGCGTGCTGGCGGGCGAGGTGAAGGACGTCCTGCTGCTCGACGTGACGCCGTTGTCGCTCGGCATCGAGACGCTGGGCGGGGTGACCACGGTGCTCATCCCCCGCAACACCACGATCCCGACCAAGAAGTCGGAGATCTTCTCGACCGCGGAAGACAATCAGACCACCGTCGAGATCCACGTGCTCCAGGGCGAGCGCCAGATGGCGATCGACAACCGCACGATCGGCAAGTTCCAGCTGACGGGCATCCCGCCGGCTCCGCGGGGCGTGCCGCAGATCGAGGTGACGTTCGACATCGACGCGAACGGCATCCTGCACGTGTCCGCGAAGGACAAGGCCACCGGCAAGGAGCAGAAGATCCGCATCGAGGCCTCGTCGGGGCTCGGCGACAAGGACATCGACAAGATGGTCAAGGACGCCGAGGCCCACGCCGCCGAGGACAAGCGGCGCCGGGAGGAGATCGAGCGGCGCAACCGCCTCGACACGCTGGTGTACGAGGTGGAGAAGAGCTCGAAGGAGTGGGTGGACAAGCTCGACGCCGAGCTCAAGTCCCGGCTCGACAAGGCCATCGAGGGCGCGAAGCAGGCGCTCCGCTCGGGCAGCGCGGACGAGATTGCCCGCGCCCTGGACGAGCTGCAGCAGGCGTACTCCGCGGCGGGCGCGTCGCTGTACGCGGCGCAGCGCGGCGCGGGCGGTCCGGGTGCGGAGCAACCGGCGGGCGGCGCCGAGAGTGCCCCGGCTGACAAGAACAAGAAAGAGAACGTCGTGGACGCGGACTACGAGATCGTGGACGACGACAAGAAGAAATAAACCCTTCTCAACGGAACGGAACGGCGATGTCGGTACGTACGCGGGACTGGCTCAAGTTCGGGGCCCTGGTGGCGATTGCGTTCATTTTCGGATTGGCGTTCGCGTCCACGCTCGATCTCCCGAAGCCGGGCGGCGCCGCGGAGCCCCTGCTGGCCGAGCGGGCCGCCGCCCCGCCCGTTCAGATCCCGCAGGCCAAGGCGGCCGCCGACTTCAGCGACGCGTTCGTCGCCGTCGCCGAGCACGTGAAGCCGGCCGTGGTGTTCATCAAGGCGCAGCACGTGGAGCGCGGCGACAACCGGCGGTTGCCGCCGGGGTTCGAGGATTTCTTCCCGCAGTTCCGCCGCCGGCCGCAGGTGGAGCAGGGCTCGGGCTCGGGCTTCCTCGTGTCGCCCGACGGCTACATCCTCACCAACAATCACGTCGTCGCGGGCGCCGACCGGGTCACGGTGCGCCTGTACGACAAGCGGGAGTTCACGGCGAAAGTCGTGGGCACCGATCCGAACACCGACGTCGCGGTGATCAAGATCGACGCCCGCGGCCTGCCGACCGTCCAGTTCGGCAACTCCGACTCGACGCGGGTCGGCGAGTGGGTGCTCGCCATCGGCAACCCGCTCGGCGAGGCCTTCGCGTTCACCGTCACCGCGGGGATCGTGAGCGCCAAGGGCCGGCTGCTCGCCGGGCTGCAGCAGACCCGCTATGCGATCCAAGACTTCATCCAGACCGACGCCGCCATCAACCCGGGCAATTCGGGCGGGCCGCTCGTGAACATCCGGGGCCAAGTGATCGGCATCAACTCGGCGATCGCGAGTGAGACCGGGTTCTACGCGGGCTACGGATTCGCCATCCCGATCAACTTGGCCCGCACCGTCATGGATCAGCTGGTGAAGACCGGCCACGTGGAGCGGGCGGTCATGGGCATCTCCATCCGCGACGCGACCCCGGAGGACGCCGATGCCGTGGGGCTGAAGCAGATCACGGGAGTCGTGGTGAACGGCTACACCGGCGACGACTCGCCCGCCAAGAAGGCCGGCATCCAGCCGGGCGACGTCATCATCGCTCTCGACGGCGAGCCGATCGACAACACGCCCCAGCTGCAGCAGAAGGTCGCCTTCAAGCGGCCGGGAGAGACCGTGCAGGTCACGCTGCTCCGCCAGGGCGGCGCGAAGAAGACCGTCACGGTGCGGCTCGTGCGGGCGCCGAGCGAGGCGGACACCGAGGTGGCCTCGGCCGGGGCCGGGAAAGTGAAGGGCGACGCCTCGAGCAAAGAGGAGATGCTGGGCATCTCGGTCGAGCCGCTCACCCCGGAGGACGCGCGCGATCCCCGGCTCCGGCCGGTGATCGAGCGGGGCGGCGGCCTCGTGGTGACGGACGTCTCACCCGAGGGCCCCGCGTACCAGCGGCTGCTGTCGGCCGATGACCAGGGCGGCCCGGACATCATCGTGGCGGTCAACGGCGTCCCGACCCGCACGCGCGCCGCGTTCCGAGAGGCGTTGCGCCAAGTGAAGCCGGGTGACGTCGTGACGCTGCAGGTCCTCTACCGGACCTCCGACACCCCGGACGGTTGGACCGGCCGGATCGTGCGGCTGCGGGCGCGGTGAACGAACAGGGCTCTCTCGCGACAATACCCGGACTGAGAGTCCGGGCTCGGCCGAGGGTGCGCCCTATAAGGGCGCACTAAGGGCCGAGCGCGCCCTCTCAGGGCGCGAACGACGCGGGGCCGCGCCACGCCCCCCGCAGCATCACGCCGCCGGTCACCACCTGCCACAGCACGGGGAGCACGAAGGCCGCCTGGTCGGCCTTCGTGTCTTCCCGGAACACCAGGGCGAACACCATCGCGACCGCGCCGGCCGCGAGCCCCCCCGTGCCGAGCCAGCGGGGCAACGTCTTCCCGTCCACGACACCCCAGCCGAACAGACCGGTCGAGAGGCCGAGCGCAAAGCCGGCCACCCGCTGGGTCGCGAGCGCGAACGGATGGATCATGTCGAACAGAAACACCGCGCGGGTGGCGGTCATCCCAGAGTCGGCCAGGGTGAAAGCCTGCGCGAGCGACCAACCCGCGCCCGCCATGAACGCCACGATTACCGTCCACGCGGTGTAGGCGAAGGTGCCAACGATCAGTCCGGCCCGGACCGCGCTTTCCCCGGCGATGCCGGCGTGCACCCGCGCCAACCCCACCAATCCCGTGAGCGCCAGCGGGAAGCTGAACAGGAAGGTCCAATGGATGGCGCGCCACGCCGGGCACTGCGCGATGGTCGTCAATTGCGCCGCGCCGTCGCCCACGAGATCGGGATGCAGCGTTCCCGCGACGATCACGAGCAGGGGGCCGACGAGCAGGCAGAGCGGAAAGACGAGGCGACGGGCGAGCATCGGCCCAATCTACCTGTCGCCCGACGCGGCGCTATATTGCCGGAGACCGATCCCCGGAGGACGGATCATGCAGCTGACGCGGATCCTGCGCGAGGGGTTCATCGCCGGGCTGATCGGGGCCGCGGCGGTCGCGCTGTGGTTCCTGATCGTGGACATCATTGCCGGGCGCCCGTTTTTCACGCCCGCCATGCTCGGCTCGGCAGTCTTCTTCCAGGCCCACGACCCCACTCAGGTCGTGATCGCGTTCTCGCGCGTCGTCCCCTACACGATGATCCACGTGAGCGCATTCATCATCGTCGGCACCGTGGCGGCGGCGCTTGCCGCCGAGGTCGAGGTAGCCCCGCCGACCTTGTACCTCATCGTCGTGACATTCGCGGTGTTCGAATTCGGGTTCTACATCATGCTCGCTGTGCTGGCCCAGCCGCTGCTCGGCGCGCTGACCTGGTGGAACGTGGCGATCGGCAACGCCATCGCGGCGTATGCCATGGGCTACTACCTGTGGCGGGAGCACCCCAAGATCGCGGCGACGCTCAAGCTGCATCCCCTGGGAGAGACCGACGAGGGGGAGTAGCAAATGCGGAATGTGGAATTCGGAATGCGGAATTGACTGCCGGGCGTCGGGTCTCGTGACTTACGTATCCGACGCTCGCCTCTTCGATTCCGCATTCCACATTCCGAATTCCGCATTGCCGTATGCCTCCAGCGGCACCGCTCGCTCTGCATCACCGGATTCTTCCCGTGCGGACCACCGGAACCACACCACGCTGGCCGCGACCCACAGATAAATCGTCGCCACCACCCACATCAACAGCCCGCCCAGCTGCTGGTCCACCAGGGGCGCGAGGCCCCACACCCGCGGCGCGGTCGCGTAGAACGGATAGAGCACGCTGTCGGAGAGCGTGATAAGCGCTCCCGCGAGCGACATCGGCAGGCCCAGGGCGAAGAGATACAGCAGCTGGGTGATGTAGGGCGCGCGGGGCAGCTCGGGAACGGGCGACAGGACCGGCCACCACATGATCACGGCGGTCGCGATGAACACCAGGTGCTGCACGATGTGCAGACCGTGGTGCTCGAGCGCCGCCTCGTAGAATTGCGGGAAGTGCCACAGCGTCATCGGCGCCGAGAAGATCGCGCCCGCGATGAGCGGGCGCGTCGCCCACCGCGCGAGGCTCGACACGGCGTGGGACCGGAGCAGCGGCCGGACCACCCACGCGGGCGTCCCGTAGAGCAGGAGCGGCGGGAACACGAGCGTGAGCACGAGGTGCTGCACCATGTGGGCGCTGAAGAGATAGCGGTCCGAGAGGTCGTGCAGCGGCCCGTTGAGCGCGAGGCCCATGACGACCAGGGCGGCGGCAAACGACGCCACCCGCCGGCGCGGCGCCCCGAGCCCTCCCCAATACACATAGAGCCCGCCCAGGAGGACGAGCCCTATCACCACGCTCGGATGGAGGTCCCCCCCCCAGTGCTGCCAGGGCTCCGGTCCCGGGGGAGGGGCGCTCATCCCGCTCCCGACGCCCCCCGCAGGGTCAGCGTTCCGAAGAAGAGGAGCAGCAACGCCACGAGGACCACAGTCGCGAGCAGCAGCGGGGCGCCGAACAGGAAGGTGAAGAACTTGCTGTCGGCCTTCAAGTGCATGTAGAACATCACCACCAGCGCGAACTTGGCGGCCGAGAGCACGAGGAGCGTCGGCACGAGCACCGGATGGAACGCCGGCACGTAGAACACGCCCACTTCGAGCACCGTGAGGATCACGAGCACCGCCGCGACCCGCAGGTAGACTCCGGCCGTGGGATGCGATTGTTCGTTCATTGGATGAGGTAGACCACCGTAAAGATCACGATCCAAACGACGTCTACGAAATGCCAGTAGAGGCCCGTGATCTCGACCGTCATCGCGTTCGCGGGCCCGAGCTTGCCCTGGAGCGCGCGCACCCAGAGGGTGAGGAGCCAGAGCACGCCCACGGTGACGTGCGCGCCGTGCGTTCCGGTCAAAACGAAGAACGTGCAGCCGAACAGGTTCGTCGAGATCGTCAGCCCCTTGTGGACGAACTCGGTGAACTCGAGCACCTGCCCGCCGAGGAATACGAGCCCGAGGAGCGCCGTGCAGAACAGCCAGATCTTGCCCCACCTCATGTCCCCGCGCTGCACCGCCGCGAGCGCCAGCACCATCATCAGGCTCGACATCAGCAGGTCGAAGGTGCTGACCGACGTGAACGGGATGTTGAGGATCTCGGGCGGATACGGCCCGACGACGCTCCTCCCCTTGTAGACCAGATAGGTCGAGATGAGCGAGCCGAACAGCAGGCATTCCGAGCCGATGAACGCCCAGAACGCCATCTTGCGGCTGTCGAGCCCCATGCTCGTGTGATGTGTCGCCACGGCGCCGTGCGTCATCGCTCAGACCTCAAAGGGCTCGAAGGCCCAGCGGTAGATGCCGAAGAGCAGGATGGCGGCGCCCGCGAACGCGAGCCACACGGTGTGCGTGAGCGGGGCGAGCGCCATGACCGGCAGACCGAGCGCGGCGACCATGGGCCACCAGGAGCCGGCGGGGACGTGGATCGGCGCGGGGGGCGTGGCCGGCGGATCCTGCATCGGCCCGTGGTGCTCGGTGCTCCAACGCGGCAGCCGGCTCGCGACCGTGGGAATCACCGAGAAGTTGTAGACCGGCGGTGGCGACGGGATGCTCCACTCGAGCGTGGCGCCGCCCCACGGATCGTTGGGGGCGGGCCGTCCGTGCGTCCGGGAGCGCCAGACGTTGACCAGGAAGAACACGATCGACACGGCGATCAGGAACGCGCCGGCGGTCGAGACGAGGTTCAGGTCGCTCACGCCGAGGTCGGGCGAGTACGTGTAGATGCGGCGCGGCATGCCGAGCAACCCGATCAAGTGCATCGGGAAGAAGGCGAGGTTCATCCCGATGAACTGCAGCCAGAAGTGCCACTTGCCCAGGCGCTCGCTCAGCAGCCGGCCGGTCATCTTGGGCCACCAGTAATAGATCCCGGCGAACAGGCCGAAGATCGTGCCGCCGAACAGCACGTAGTGGATGTGCGCCACGACGTAATAGGTGTCGGTCTGCTGGAGGTCGGCGGGGGGCGAGGCGTGGGAGACGCCCGACAGCCCGCCGATGATGAACATCGCGATGAACCCGACGGCGAAGTGCAGCGCGGTGGTGCCGCGGATGGCGCCGCCCCAGAGCGTCGCGATCCAGTTGAAGATCTTGACGCCGGTGGGCACCGCGATCAGCATCGTGGTCGCCGAGAAGACCGAATCGGCGATGGGTCCGAGTCCCGCCGAGAACATGTGATGGCTCCACACGCCCCACCCCATGAAGCCGATCAGCGCGCCCGAGTAGACAACCACGGTGTACCCGAACAGCGGCTTGCGCGAGAAGGTCG
>DASWDP010000093.1:0-7433 GCA_036395195.1 Gemmatimonadales bacterium
CAACACGTCGGGTGCCCACGAGACGTCGGCCGGCGCGACGAACAGGTGCCACTCGGGATGGCGCACCAGGTACGCCTTGAGCCCATCGCGCAGGCGGTCCAAGACCACCTGGTGCCACATCCGGGGAGCGGGCGTCACCAACAGCTCCCCGTGCACCGTCTCGTACCGGTTGCCGTCGTCGGGGAGCGCGCGCACCATCTCGGCCGTGTAATAGATCGGCGCCGCCATGCCCATATGATCGAGTCCTCGGCGTGGGATTGGCAAGTAAGGAGCACAGCCTGAAGCTGAGACCAAGGCGTGCGCGAGCGGACTCGTTTCATTGCCGGGAGGAGCGAAACCACGCGGGCGCACTTTCGCGCCGAGCCCGGGCTGTCAGCCCGGGGAAACCCACGATGCCCGCGTTGCCCCACTGATCCCAGGCGCAAGCCCGGGGATCTCGGAACCGGGACGGGGGGTGAGGTTACGAGAGGGCCCGGTTGCTCCCCGATCCTTCCCGGGAGGGTACCTTACTCCATGACCGCTCCCCCCTCCCCACGCGCCCTCCGTCTCCCGGCGCGCCGGCCGGGCCGCCTCGGCGTCGGCCTGGTGGCCTTCCTAGCCGTGTTCGTGCTGGTCCTGCCGACCCTGATCCGCCTCGCCGCGGAATGGCCCTGGTTCAACGCGATCGGCTACGGACGCGTGTTCACTACCCGGCTCCTCGCGGGAGGGCTGCTCGGCCTGGCGGTCGGCGCCATCGCCTTCGCGTTCCTCTACGCGAATCTCCGCTTCGCCCAGCGCGGCGTCGCCCCGAACCCCCTCGTCGTTCGGTTCAACGCGCAGGCCGCCCCCTTTGACGTGACGCGTCTCGTGCGCCGCTTGGCCCTGCCGGCCGCACTCGGCCTCGGGCTGCTGTTCGCGATCGGCGCGGCCGGCGCCTGGCTGCCGGTGCTCCAGTTCCTGCACCGGACACCGTTCGGCGCCACCGATCCCGTGTTCGGCCGCGACTTGAGCTACTACGTGTTCACGGTGCCGGTCCTCGCGGGCGGCATCGGCATCCTCACCGCGCTCGCGACGTTCGCGCTGCTCGCGGCCGGGGCGCTGTACGTGCTGCGCCGGGATGTCATCGTGTTCCGGCGGAACGTCACCGTCGAGCCGTCGGCCCGGCTGCACCTCGCCGGGCTGATCGCCCTGCTGTTCCTCCTGACGGCGCTGCGGGTGTTCTTCGTCCGGATCCCGGCCCTGCTGTACTCGACCACCGGACCGCTCGTGGGCGCGAGCTTCGCCGATCTGCACGCGACGCTCACCGGCCTACGGATCGCCGGGGTCGCCGCGCTGGCCGGCGCCGGCCTCGTGCTGTGGGGAGCCGCGGGCCGCCGGCTGGCCCGCAACACCCTGCTCGCGCTGGCGCTCTATGTCGGCGTGTCGCTGCTCGGCGTCGGCCTCTATCCCCTGTTGGTGCAGCGGCTGGTCGTGGCGCCGAACGAGCTGGTGAAAGAAACTCCGCAGCTCGCCTACCATATCGCCGCGACGCGGCGGGCCTGGGGCCTGGACAGCGTCGTGACGCGCGATCTGAGCGGCGAGGCCCGACTCACCGAGCGCGACATCCGGGCCAACCGGCCGACCATCGACAACGTGCGGCTGTGGGATCGCGACCCGCTGCTCCAGACCTTCGGGCAGCTGCAGGAGATCCGCACCTACTACGACTTCGTCTCGGTGGACGACGACCGCTACGTGATCGACGGACAGTACCGCCAGGTGCTGCTCTCGCCGCGCGAGCTGAATCCGGCCTCGCTCCCCACGCGGACCTTCATCAACGAGCGGCTCACCTTCACGCACGGCATGGGACTCACGCTCGGCCCGGTGAACCAGGTGACCGAGGAAGGACTGCCGGTCCTCTTCATCAAGGACCTGCCGCCCGTGTCCACCGTGTCGCTGCGGGTGACGCGCCCGGCGATCTACTTCGGCGAGCTGACGGATTCGTGGGTCTTCGCCCGGACCCGGCAGCGGGAGTTCGACTACCCCTCGGGCGACGAAAACATCTTTACGTCCTACCAGGGAAGCGGCGGCGTCCGGGTCGGCTCGTTCTGGCGCCGGATGGTGTTCGCGGCCTACCTCCGCTCCCTCAAGGTGCTCTTGTCGAGCGACATCACGAGCGACAGCCGGGCGATGTACGTCCGCAACATCCGGCAGCGGGCGCGCATGGCGCTGCCGTTCCTGATCTTCGACGGCGATCCGTACATCGTGATCGACGACGCGGGCCGGCTCCGCTGGATCCTCGACGCCTATACGGCGACCAGCCGCTATCCATACGCACAACCGCTGGCAAACGGCATCAACTACATGCGCAACAGCGTGAAGGTCGTGATCGACGCCTTCGACGGCACGGTCACGGCCTATCTGGCCGACCCGGCCGATCCCCTGGTCCGCACCTTCGCCAAGGTGTTTCCCGGGATCTTCCAGCCGCTGGACGCGATGCCCGCCGATCTGCGCGCGCACCTGCGCTACCCCGAGGACCTGTTCCGTGTGCAGAGCGACATGTACGCGGCCTACCACATGGCCGAGCCGGAGATCTTCTACCACCGCGAGGACCAGTGGCAGAAGCCCGTGGTGTCGCGGACGCCCGAGGGGCGGGACCCGTTCCTGCGCCACATCGTGATGCGGCTGCCCGAAGAGCGGCAGGCGGAGTTCATCCTCATGGTGCCGTTCACGCCGCGCGGCAAGGACAACCTGGCGTCGTGGATGGTGGCGCGGAACGATGGGGAGCACTACGGCCGGCTGGTCGTGTATCGCTTCCCCAAACAGAGCCTCGTCTTCGGGCCGACGCAGATCGTCAACCGGATCAACCAGGACACCGAGATCGCGCGCCAGGTCTCACTGTGGGACCAGCGCGGCTCCCAGGTGATCCGCGGCAACCTGCTGGTCATCCCGATCGAGGAGTCGCTGATCTACGTGCAGCCGCTCTATCTGCGGGCGGAAGGCGGGCGCATCCCCGAGCTGAAGCGCGTGGTGGTCGCGCACCAGAATCAGGTCGTGATGGAGGAGACGTTGGAGGAGGGGTTGTCGCGGCTGTTCGGTGGCGGGGGCGGCGGAGAGCCGGCGCGGGTTGCGGCCGCTTCGGGCACCGCCCGTCCCGACGACGCGGGGGGACGCGCTGTTGATCTTGCCCGCCGGGCGGCCGAGTCGTTCCGGCGCGCGGTCGAGGCGCAGCGCGCGGGCGACTGGGCACGCTACGGCGAGGAGCTGTCGCGCCTGGAGGAGGCCCTGCGGCAGCTGCAAGTGGTCCTGGGGGGCAGGCAGCAATAGCTCTACTTCAGCGCGTAAGTCAGCAACACCGTCCCCGTCTTCTCGTAGACGCGGTGGTTCGTCAGCCTGAGCTTCGCCAGCGTCGCCGAAGCACCGCGGCCAAACCTCTGAGGAGCACCCGATGCCCTCCAAGCCCAAACCCCGCCGCACCGATCCCGACCGCTCGCTCCGGGACCACCTCGTGGAGCTGCTCGACGGGGGCCACGCCCACGTCACCTTCAAGGACGCGATCGCCGACTGGCCGCCCGAGCTGCGAGGCACCAAGCCCCCGGGGCAACCGTTCACCCCCTGGCGCGTGCTCGAGCACATCCGCATCTCGCAGTGGGACATCGTCGAGTTCACCAAGAGCGCGAAGCACGTCTCCCCAGAATGGCCGGCGGGGTACTGGCCCCAGAGCGACGCGCCGCCCGACGCCGCCGCCTGGGACAAGAGCGTCGCGCAGGTCAAGCGCGACCTTCGGGAGATGGCGCGGATCGTGAGCGACCCCAAGACGGACCTCTTCGCCCGCATCCCGCACGGCACCGGGCAAACTGTGCTGCGCGAGGCGCTCGTGCTCGCGGACCACAACTCGTATCACCTGGGACAGCTCGTGCTGCTGCGACGCCTGCTCGGCGCCTGGAAGGACCACCGCTAGAGGTCTTCGGGTCTCACCCCGCGTGCCCTCGCTCACGCTGGGCGATGAGATGCTCCAAGTGCTCCCAGATCTCGGGCCTGATGCTGTCCACCAGCTCTTTGTTCATCTTGCCGAGCATCACGGCGATCGAGCTCGTGTCCAGGCCGGCGATGCGGCACTCTTCAATAACCGCGGTGAAATGGATCCGGGCTTCCCGGATCATACGGCCGAACAGTGTCGCCCCGTCCCCCCGGGCTCCCAGCGCCAGGGCTAACAGGTAGAGATCCCGAGCGCCGTCGAGCCGGTGAGCCAGGTATTCCCGGGCGTCGCGGGGCAGGCGCTCCAGCGCGGAATCCGTAGGATCAGTCACACCGTTGCTCGTGTCACCTGACGGGTCGCTCGATCGGCTCGTGCTGCCGCATGAGCGTGTCCCCCTCTACCTGGGACTGCCACCACGCCGTGACGATCCCACACTGCAGCGCCGGGTGCGGTAGAGTGATGAAACAGTCGGCACTGCCGACGTGTGTCAGCAGGCTTTCCAGAGGATGTGTGTGCTCCGTCAACATGTCGCCCCCTTCACGCCGGGCACCTCCGCTGGCTAATCGCGGGCGTTCTAACTGTCGCAAAGATGTCGCAATGTACCACACTTGTCAAGTTAACTCACCAGATAGGCCACCTACTTGACAAAGATAGTAAAGCGGCCTACGGTTCGGGTATGGACGAGATGGCCACGCATATCGCTACGCGCGAATGTCCCATTACTCAACCCCATCCGGCGACGGAGTGCGGAGTCGTGGCGGCCCGGCGGCAGTGTCAGCAGGAGGCCGACTCGGGCATGCGCCGCCAGCGCGAAGACGAGAAGGAGGCAGTCTGATGGCACCGATCACACTCCAGCGCCTCGTAAGGGAGCTGGACAAGCTGAAGCCACAGGCGAACGCGGCACGCCTCAAATCGCTCGCCTACGCGCGCTGGCTCGCCCGAATGATCCAACAACTGCGGGAGCGAGGCTTAGACGCTGATCGGGCCGCCGCCACCGCGGCGCTCGCGGAGGCGCTCAAGCGAGGTGTTGTCATGGCACCGGTGGACGTGCGCCCGAAACACCGGCTTGGATTGGCGTGACGACGGGGCCCCGAAGTATGGCCCGAGGCACCATCCTGGTGGACGGCGACCTCACTCGCCTGTCGGGTCCCGCAGTGCGGAGGCCTCCGTAACACGACCCCCCGTACCCCGGGCCCCACGCTACATTGCTCCTGGATCAGCCAGATGCCCACGACTTTCACCCGCCTCCCCACCCCCCTCGGCGAGCTGCTGCTCACCGCCTCGGACACCGCGCTCACCGGCGTCGAGTTCCCGACCTCGCGCCACGTCCCTCCTGGCCACGAAGTGGAGAGGGGGATAGGGGGTGAGGACGAAGGCTCGGGACCCGCCGGCGCCGTGCTCGCTCGCGCCCGCCGGCAACTGACCGAGTACTTCGCCGGCACGCGCACGACTTTCGACCTTCCACTGGATGCCGCCGGCTCGGCCTTCGAGCGGCGCGTGTGGGACGCGCTCCGCACGATCCCCTACGGCGCGACCCTGAGCTATAGCGAACTGGCGCGCCGCTTGGGCGACCCGCGCGCCACGCGCGCGGTGGGTGCGGCCAACGGGAAGAACCCGATCCCGATCATCGTCCCCTGTCACCGTGTCGTTGGAGCCCACGGCGAGCTGACGGGCTTTGGCGGCGGCCTGGACCGCAAGCGCTGGCTGCTGGAGCACGAGGGCGCGCTGCTGGTGCTGGGAAGAGGGTAGAAAAAGCCGGGGAGCCCAACGGTCCCCAGCTTTCCTGGCGTAGCGACCTGGCTACGCAGAGACTCCACACGTAAGGCGTAACCTCGTCGATTCACACCCTGCGGATCACGACTCAAACGAGCGACCCGGCCGTCTCCTGAATCCGCGCCCTGACAGGGCGCGCTCGGCCTTGTGTGCGCCCTTACAGGGCGCACCTCGCGCCGAGCCCGGGCTATCAGCCCGGGGAAACCTACGATGCCCACGTCGCCCCACTGATCCCGCGCGCAAACCCGGGGATCCGGGAGAGGGGATGCTATATTGCGTCCCCCGACTTTAGAGGCACCGCGTGACTGCACCCGACCCCCTCCCCGACGACTCCTGGGCGGTCGACGAACGGTCCCTGAAGCTGTTCACCGAGCAGCTCCAGGGTCCGCCCGCCGAGCGCGCCTGGCACGAGCTGCGGCGCGAGGCGGAACGGATCGCCCTGGTCCCGGGCTTCGACCGGCTGATCACCCTCGACGCCAACGCGATCAAGGAGCTGCCCCACCAGATCGACGTGGCTCAGCGGGTGCTGCGCGACATGGGCGGCCGTGCGATCCTCGCCGACGAAGTGGGCCTCGGCAAGACGATCGAAGCGAGCATCATCTACAAGGAGCTGGCGATCCGCGGGCTCGCGCGCCGCGCGCTGATCCTGACGCCGGCCTCGCTCGTCGGGCAGTGGCAGGGGGAGCTGGAGGAGAAGTTCTTCGAGCGCTTCGACACCCCGACCGATCCCGACGACTGGCAGCGGGTCACCAAGGCGATCGTGTCGCACGACCGCGCGCGCTCGCGCCGCCACGCCGAGGAAATCTTGAGACACCGCTGGGACCTGGTGATCGTGGACGAGGCGCACAAGGTGAAGAGCCACCGCGGCGCGACCTACCAATTCATTGAGAAAATCGAACGGGACTTCATCCTGCTGCTCACGGCCACGCCGCTCCAGAACGACCTGCGCGAGCTGTACAACCTCATCACCCTGCTCCGGCCCGGCCAGCTCGGCACCTGGGACGAGTTCAAGAGCGAGCATCTGGTCTCGGGTGATCGCCGCCAACCCCGCGACCCCGAGGCCCTGCGCGCGCTCACGCACGAGGTGATGATCCGCACCCGGCGCTCGAGCGTGGTCGACGACCTGAACCTGCCGCCGCGCCGGCCCCGGCACCCAGAGGTCAAGCTGACGCGCGCCGAGGCGGACCTGTACGGGCGCACGACCGAGTTCCTGCGCCGGCTCTATCGGGAAGGCTTCATCCAGCCGGCCGAGCAGGAGGAAGTGGAAGACGGGGTCCGGCGCAAGAAGCCGACGGGGAAGGGGATGCTGCAGCTGGCCGTCATCCACTTGCGCCAGCGGCTCTGCTCCTCGTCACGGGCGCTCGCCGAATCGCTCGCCCACCTCGCGGAGGGCGAGCGCGTCAATCCCGGATATCGCGACATCGCGAAGCAGCTCGCCAAGCGGGCGGAGGGCATAAAGACGCACGCCAAGCTGGACGTGCTGACCGAGCTGCTGCGGGAAACGCCTGACCGCCTCGTGGTCTTCAGCGATCATCGCCCGACGATTCAGCTGATCGAGGAGCGCGTGAAGAAGCTCGGCCGGCAACCGATCGTCTACTGGGGCGCTCACTCGACGGCCGACCGGGACAAACGCATCCGCGCCTTCCACGACGACAAGCGCAGCGTGCTGATCGCCACCCGGGCCGGCAGCGAAGGACGGAACCTCCAGTTCTGCAACGTGCTCGTG
>DASWDP010000094.1:0-11389 GCA_036395195.1 Gemmatimonadales bacterium
CGCTCAATTCTAGACGCCGCCGCTCGGCTGGCGCAACCCCGTCCGGGCCTCGTAGACTAAGCCCACCATGGGTGAGCGCATCGAGTACCGCGACGGCCGCTGGGTCGTCCCCGAGCATCCCGTGATTCCCTTCATTGAGGGAGACGGCACCGGGCCCGACATCTGGCGCGCCGCGCGGCGGGTGTTCGACGCCGCCGTGAACAAGGCGTCGCAGGGCAAGCGGCGCATCGACTGGCTCGAGATCCTGGCCGGGGAAAAGGCGTTCAAGGAGACGGGGAACTGGCTCCCCGAGACGACGCTCGACGCGATCCGGCAGCACCGGGTTGCCATCAAGGGCCCGCTCACCACGCCCGTGGGGGGGGGGATCCGCTCGCTCAACGTCTCCCTGCGCCAGCTGCTCGATCTGTACGCCTGCATCCGCCCGGTGCGCTACTTCCAGGGGGTGCCGAGCCCGATGCGGGAGCCGCAGAAGCTCGACGTCGTGATCTTCCGCGAGAACATCGAGGACGTGTACTCGGGGGTCGAGTATCGCGCCGGCAGCCCCGAAGCCGACGCGGTGATCGCGTTTCTCACGGAGCGCTTCAAGGCGAAGCTCCGGCCGGGGAGCGCGATCGGCATCAAGCCGATGTCCCAGTTCGGGAGCCAGCGACTCGTGGTGAAGGCGATCCAATACGCGCTCCGCTCCGGCCGCCGCTCGGTGACGCTCGTGCACAAGGGCAACATCATGAAGTTCACGGAGGGCGGGTTCCGGGAATGGGGCTACCAGATCGCGAAAGAACGGTTCGGCGACAAAACCATTCCTGAAAGCGAACTGGGACGGGGGACGGGGGACGCGGGACGGGTGGTGATCAAGGACCGCATCACCGACGCGATGTTCGCGCAGCTGGTGCTGCGGCCCGACGAGTATTCCGTGATCGCGGCGCCGAATCTGAACGGCGACCTGCTCTCCGACGCGGCGGCGGCGCAGGTCGGCGGGCTCGGACTCGCGCCCGGGGGCAACGTGGGCGACGGCTATGCCGTGTACGAAGCGACGCACGGCACGGCGCCGAAGTACGCCGGCCAGGACAAAGTGAACCCCGGCAGCGTGATCCTGTCGGGCGCGATGATGTTCGAGGAGCTCGGCTGGACCGACGTAGCGGAGGCGATCGTCCGGGGGCTCGAGGGCGCGATCCGGTCGCGGCGCGTCACGTACGATCTCGCGCGGCAGATGCCGGACGCCGTCGAGGTCTCGACCTCCACCTTCGCCGAGTGCATAATCGAGCATGTCTAATTCGATGACCAGCAGCGCGGTCACCGTCCCCCTCGCGCAGGTCGAAACGCCGCTCCTCGCCGTCACGCTCGCCCAGGGGAACGCGGTGCCGGCGGCGCTCACCGAGCTCGACCGCGCCGCGGGCGGGGTGATCGCGCGTGCCGTCACGAGCGGCGATTTCAAGGGCAAGCGGGACGAGACGGCGCTGCTGTACCCGAGCGGCGGAAAGGCCGAGCGGCTGCTGCTCGTCGGCATGGGGAAGCCGGGCGACGTGACGCGCACCAGCGTGCGGCGCGCCGCCGCGGTCGCGGCCAAGCGGGCACGCGCGCTCGGCGCGAAGCAGCTCGCCGTCGCCGTCGCGGCGCGGAACGGCGTTTCGGGGAAGGACCTGGGCCAGGTGGTGGTCGAGGGCGCTGCGCAGGGAGCGTGGGCGTTCACCGAGCTCAAGGCGGCGCCGGAGGAGCCCAAGGCCGACGTCGAGGCGGTCGCCATCGTGTGCGAGCCGACGGAGGCGAAGGACGTCGCGGCCGGCCAGCGCGTGGGCGACGCCGTCGCCGCCGGTCACCGCCTCACGCGCTACCTCCAGATGCAGCCGGGCAACGTGTGCACGCCGAGCTACCTCGCAGACCGGGCGAAGCAGCTCGCCGACGCGTACGGCTTCGCCGTCACGGTGCTCGACCGCGCCGCCCTTACGAAGGAGGGCATGGGCGCGCTGCTCGCCGTCGCGCAGGGCAGCGCGCAGGAGCCGCGCTTCATCGTGCTCGAGTATCGCGGCGCCGGCGATTCGGCGCCGGTCGCGCTCGTGGGGAAGGGCGTCACCTTCGATTCGGGCGGCATCTCGATCAAGCCGGCGCAGAACATGGAAGAGATGAAGTTCGACATGTCCGGGGCCGCCGCGGTGCTTGGCGCCTTCGAAGTCCTCGGCCGGCTCAAGCCGAAGATCAACGTCGTGGGCCTGATTCCCGCCACCGAGAACCTCCCCTCCGGCACGGCGGTGAAGCCGGGCGACGTCGTGAAGAGCCATTTCGGCAAGACGATCGAGATCATCAACACCGACGCCGAGGGGCGGCTGATCCTGTGCGACGCGCTCTCGTACGTGCGGCGCTTCAAGCCCGCCGCCGTGCTGGACGCCGCGACGCTCACCGGCGCGGTGGTCGTGGCGCTCGGGCACGCAGCGATCGGCATGATGGGGAACGACGAGGCCCTCCTCGCCGAAGTGCGCGAGGCGGGGGAGCGCGCGGGGGAGCGCTGCTGGCCGTTGCCCCTGTGGGACGACTATCGCGACCTCCTCAAGTCCGACATCGCCGACGTGAAGAACTCGGGCGGCCGCGGGGCCGGCACGATCGCAGGCGGGTGGTTCCTGCGCGAGTTCGTGGACGGGTACCCGTGGGTGCACCTCGACATCGCCGGCACGGCGTACACCGACGGCGACGGACCCCACCAGACCAAGGGCCCCACGGGAGTGGGGGTCCGGCTCTTCAGCGAATTCATCCTGAAGCGCGCAGGCGCGTGACCCGCGGTCTCCTCTGCGCGGCCGCGCTGCTCGCGCTCGCCGGAGGAGCAGGGGGGGGCCCGGCCGCCGCGCAGGTCGACACGACGGGGGGGGCCCGCGACACCAGCGCGCGCGACACCACGGTCCGCCGTGACACGACCGCGCGCGACACCGCACCCGCCTACCTCCCCGTCTTCGCCGAGCCGATTCCGCCGGGCCCGCTCCCCCGCGGCACGCGCTACAGCTTCACCACCGATTCGTTCGCGCTCTCGGGCATCCAGACGCTCTCGGACCTGCTCGTCCACGTGCCCGGTGTGTACGTCGCCCGCGGCGGCATTTACGGGCAGGCCGAGATCGTGTTCTACGGCGGTCGCGGAGCGGCGGGACTCGAAGTCTACTGGGATGGCCTCCCGTACCTGCCGATCGGCCGCGACTCGGTGTTTCTCGATCCGGCGCGCATCCCGCTAGCGCCGCTCGAGCGGGTGGACGTCGTGGTGCTGCCCGCCACGCTGCGGGTCTACCTCGTCACCCGGCGCCAGCGCTCCACTGAGACCGCCTCCGCCGTCGGCGTGGCGACGGGCGACCTGAGCACCGCGAACTATCGCGGCGCCTTCCTGCGGCGCTGGCGCTCGGGGCTCGGCCTCTCGCTGGTCGCCGACTACAACAACAACGATGGCGTCGGCGGGAGCTCGAGCACCGCGTTCAACAGCGTCGACCTGTGGCTCGAGGCCCAATACCTGCCGAGCCCGAACGTGGGTGTCTCGTACCAGATCCTTTCCTCGGCCTGGCACCGCCATGCGCTCGCGTCCGGGGTCGGTCTCACGGACGCGTTCCGCTACGAGCGCCGTGACGGGACCCTGCGGCTGTTCGCCGCCGCGCGCGACGACGGGCTCGGCCCCCGCGCGCAGCTGACCTTCGCCACCGCGACCGCGCGCCGCGACACCGCGGTGGCCGACCGGTCGCTGTCGCAGGGCGCGATCGAGGTGAGCGACCGCTGGTCCCGCGGCGCGGCGGGGCTCACGTTCCGGACGCAAGACGAGGCGCGGCCGTGGCAGCTCGAGGGGGACGCCGCCTGGATGCCGCGGCCGTCCCTCACCCTCGCGGCGGACGGTCGCTACGCGCGCTACGGCGGCGGGCGGAGCGGCCGCCGCGCGCACCTCGCGGCCGGACTCGCGCTTCCCCTGGGTTTCTCGCTGCGCGGCGACGTCGCGTGGCAGCGCGACCTCCAGGCGCCGGTGGACTCGACCGACCGCGCGCGGCAGGCCGTGGATCTGTCGGGCGCCGTGCGCTGGGACGCGCGCCGCATCTCGCTCGAGGTTGGGGGGGCGACCCGCGATTCGTTCACCCCCATCGGCCGGCCGGCGGGACTGAAGCCGGTCGCGGCGCTCGGGCCCACCCAGCGGGCCCGCTACGTCACCCTCAACGGCAGCGTGGAGCTGCTGCCGGGCCTCCACCTCGCGGGATGGTACTTCGACCCCCTCGTTCAGGAGGGGCAGGACTTCGAGCCTCCGCTGCACGGGCGCGTGTCGCTCACCTTCTACTCGAAGTTCTGGCGCGTGTACCGGAGCGGCGTCTTCGCGCTGCGGGCCGAAGGGGTGTTGGACTCGTGGAGCAGGGGCACCGCCGGGTTCGACAGCACCGGCAATGCGCTCACCCTCCCCGGCGCCACGTTCGCGGAGCTGAACGTCGAGATCCGGATCGCTGGCGTGACCATCTTCTACGTGCAGCGCAACGCGAACCTGTTTCGCGGCAGCTACGTGCCGGGCCTCGACTACCCGCGGCGCTATCAGTTTTTCGGGGTTCGCTGGCTATTCACCAACTGAGCGCGACCGATTGACCTAAGTGCTTTGCGCGGCTAGCTTTAAAGTCTGTGCCGCGGAGCATGACGGGTTTCGGGTCGGCCGAAGGACAAGCCCTCGGCGGACGGCTCTCGATCGAGATCCGCACCGTCAACCATCGCTATTTCAATGCGCAGTTCAAGCTGCCGTTCGAGCTGGCGGGCATCGAAGGCCAGCTCCGCGAGCGGCTGCGCCAGCTCCTCGAGCGCGGCCACGTGGTCGTGTCGGGCCGATGGCTCGAGCCGCCGGCGACGGCGGGGGAGCTCGCGGTGGACCTGGCCCGGGCGCGTCAGGTCGTGGCGGCGGCGAAGGAGCTGAAGAAGCGGCTCAAGCTCAAGGGCGAGGTGGACCTCGCTTTCGTCGCGCGCCAGCCGGACGTGATGGGCGTGCAGCGCAACGGCGCAGAGGGAGCCGGAGCGGTCACCTGGAGCGATGTCGAGCCGATCGTGGAGCACGCGGCGCAGGAGGTGCTCGTCATGCGCGACCGCGAGGGGCGCGCCCTCGCCACCGAGCTCGCCGGGCGGCTCGACGCCCTCGAGGCGGGCGCGCGGGCGGTCGAGCAGCGGGCGCCGCAGCGGCTCAGCGCGGAGCTCGCGCGCCTGAAGCAGGCCGTGGCGGAGCTGGCGGCGGGCGTGCCGGTGGACGAGCAGCGGCTCGCGGTCGAGATCGCCCTGATGGCCGACCGGGTGGACGTCACCGAGGAGCTCGTGCGCCTGGGCACGCACCTCGCGGCGTGCCGCGGCACGCTCGGCCGGGACGGTGCGGTCGGCAAGCAGCTCGGCTTCCTCGCCCAGGAGCTGCTGCGCGAGGTGAACACGATCGGGTCGAAGGCGAACGATGCCGCGATCACGCAGACGGTGATCGCGATGAAAGGCGAGCTCGAGAAGTTCCGGGAGCAGCTGGAGAACCTGGAGTGACGCTCCCTCCCCGGGTCGTCGTCCTCGCCGCCCCATCGGGCGGCGGCAAGACGACCATCGCGCGGGAGCTGCTCCGCCGGCGCCCGCAGGCCTTCGGCTACTCCGTCTCGGCCACGACCAGGAAGCCGCGGGCGGGAGAGCAGAATGGGGAGGCTTACTACTTTCTCACGCGCGAGGAATTCCAGCGGCGGGTGCGCGCGGGCGAGTTTCTCGAGTGGGCCGAGTACGCGGGGGAGCTGTACGGCACGCTGAAGAGCGAGGTCGAGCGCATCCTCGCGAGCGGCCGCCACGTCGTGCTGGACATCGAAGTGAAAGGCGCTCAACAGGTGCGGAAAGTCTACCCGCGCCCGGCGTCGGTGAGCATTTTTGTCATACCGCCGTCGCCGGACGTCCTGATCGAACGTCTGCGCAAGCGCAGAACGGAGTCCGATCAGGAGTTACGGGAGCGCCTGGCGATCGCGGTACGCGAGGTACAAGCGGCAGCAGCGGACGTGCAGAGCGCGATGGTGTTCGACCACATCGTCGTCAACGACGTTCTCGATTCGACGGTGAACCAGGTCATAGAGATCGTCGACAACCCGAACGCAGTGAAGCGTCGCACGATGGACATGATTCGTCTGCTCGCAGCCTTCGTGTCGAGGCTCGAGCAAGAGGCTCATCAACTCGGACAGTCTGTAAGAGGGAGCACCTGATGCGCATTGTGACGCCGAGCGAAGTGGCCACGCAGACCCAGAACAAGTACCTGGGTGTGCTCGTGGCCGCGAAGTTCGCCCGTTTCGTGAACGAGTTTCCCCGCGACCGGTCGGTGGACTTCGAGGAGAAGCTCACCACCCGGGCGCTGGACGAGCTGGTGCGAGGCCGGCTCACCTACAAGCTGGTCCGGCGGCGGCGCCAGGAGGGCTGATGGCGTTGGCCGGCCGGCACGTCGTCCTCGGCGTGTCGGGCGGAATCGCGTGCTACAAGAGCTGCACGCTCGCCCGGCGGCTCAGCGAGGACGGGGCGGAGGTGGACGTGGTGCTCACGGCGTCCGCCGTCGGGTTCGTCCGGCCGGTCACCTTCGAAGCGCTCACCGGGCGCCCGGTCCTCACCTCCCTGTGGGAGCGGGACCGGGCGCTCTCGCACATCGGGCTCGCGAAGGAGCCCGACCTGGTGATCGTCGCGCCGGCGACCGCGAACGTGCTGGCGCGGGCGGCGATGGGGCTCGCCGACGACCTGCTCACCACCCTGCTGCTGGCACGCGCCGGTCCCGTGCTCGCCGCCCCCGCGATGAACGACGCCATGTACGCGCACCCGGCCACGCGCGCCAACCTGAAGACCCTCGCCGAGCGAGGCTGGCACTTCGTGGGCCCGGATATCGGCCAACTGGCTGAAGGCCCGAGCGAGCGGCCGGGCCGGATGAGCGAGCCCGCGGCGATCTTCGCCGCGGCGGCGCGGCTGCTGCTGGCGCGCGCGCCGTGGCAGGGAAAGACGGTCGTCGTCACCGCCGGCCCGACGCGCGAGCACATCGATCCGGTGCGCGTCGTGACGAATCCGTCGAGCGGCCGGATGGGCTACGCGCTCGCGGAGGCGGCCTACCTGCGGGGCGCGGACGTGCTGCTCGTCTCCGGCCCGACCGAACTGCCGCTGCCGGCGGGCGTCACCACGCACCGCGTGGAGACCACGGAGGAGATGCAGCGCGCCGTCCGGACGCTCGCGAAGCAGGCGCACCTGCTCCTCATGGCCGCCGCTCCCGCGGACTACCGCCCCGCGAACGCCGCCGCCGCGAAGCGGCCCCGCGCGGGCGGGGCGCTCACGGTCGAGCTCGAGGCCACGCCCGACATCCTCGGCTCGCTCGAGCGGCGCCAGGATCTCGTGGTGGTGGGGTTCGCGCTCGAGACGGGCGGCGACGGCGTTGCGAAAGCCCGGAAGAAACTGCAAGATAAAGGACTCGATTTCGTCATCTTGAACGACGCGCTCGAGCCCGGCGCGGGGTTCGAAGTGGCCACGAATCGCGTGACGATCATCGGGAAGCGCGGCGATCCGCTGAGCCTGCCGCTGCTCTCCAAGCGCGACGTGGCGGAACAGATCCTCGACGCGGTGGAACAGGCGCTGACGTGAGCGACGGGCGGGCACTGGCGCGCGAATTCCTGGAGCAACAGCGGTTGCTGGGCGGAGACCCGGTGATCCTGCCGGATGGCCCCACCCCGGGCTCGCGCCCGGGGAAGGGCCAACCTCTGCCGCCCGCCGGCCTCAGCTATGACCCCCCGAGCGGGGATCTCTTCTCGAACGACCCCGTCCGGCAGGCGCCGTCGCTCGCCACGATCGCGCAGCTCGTCGCCGCCTGCACGAAGTGCCGCCTGTGCGAAGGCCGGCGGCACACCGTGCCCGGAGAGGGCCCGGGGGACGCGCGCCTCGTCGTCGTGGGGGAGGGCCCGGGGCGGGTGGAAGACGAAACGGGACGACCGTTCGTGGGGCCGGCGGGTGAGCTGCTCACCAAGATCCTCGCCGCGATCGACCTGCCGCGCGAGCGCGTGTTCATCTGCAACGTGGTGAAGTGCCGACCGCCCGAGAACCGGCAGCCGCAGTACGACGAGATCGCGGCGTGCGTCCCCTACCTGTTCCGCCAGATCGAGCTCTTGAAGCCGCAGGTGATCCTCGCGATGGGCGGGACGGCGGCGCAGACGGTCCTCAACACCAAGCAGTCGCTCGGCGCCCTGCGGAACCAGATCCATCGGTTCCGGGGCATTCCGGTTATCGTTACCTACCATCCGGCCGCCCTGCTCCGGAACCCCCATTGGAAGAAACCGACCTGGGATGACGTCCGCATCGCCCGCCGTCTCATCGCCTGAGCGCTCGCCTCCCGAGTTCGCCGGCCGTCAGGCTCCGTGGAGCAACGAAGCGGAGCAGGCGGTGCTCGGCGCCATGCTGCTCGATCAAGACGCGGCGCTGAAGGCCGCCGAGCTCCTCGACGACACGATGTTCTATCGCGAGGGGCACCGCCTGCTGTTCCGGTCCATGGTCGCGCTCACCGAGCGCGGCGACGTGATCGACCCGGTGACGCTGCGCGACGAGCTGATGCGGCGCGGCGACCTGGACCGCTCGGGCGGCATGGAGTACCTGGGCGGGCTCATCGACGTCGTCCCGACGGCGGCGAACGTCGAGTACCACGCGAAGATCGTCCGGGATAAGGCCGTGCTGCGGCGGCTGATCGAGGCGGCCACGGCGATCATCCAGGACGCGTACGAGGGCCGCACCCCGTCGGCCGACATGCTCGACAACGCCGAGCATCGCGTCTTCCAGGTCGCGCAGCTGCGGCGCTCCGAGGAATTCGTGCGCCTGAAGGAGCTGATCTGGCCCACGATGGAGCGGATCGAGCAGCTCCACACGAGCCAGGGCGCGCTCACCGGCGTCGCGAGCGGCTTCACCGACCTCGACCGGCTGACGGCCGGGTTCCAGCGCGGCGATCTCGTCATCGTCGCGGCTCGGCCTTCGATGGGGAAGACGGCCCTCGCGCTCAACGTGGTGCAGCACGCCGCGATCGAGCACAACGTCGGGATCGCGGTCTTCTCGCTCGAGATGTCCAAGGAGCAGCTCGTCCAGCGGCTGCTCTGCTCGGAGGGCCTGGTGGACGCGCAGCGGCTGCGCCGCGGCCAACTGCGGGACGACGACTATCCCAAGCTGGCGCGCGCGGCGGGCCTGCTCGGCACGGCGCCGATCTGGATCGACGACTCGGCGATGCTCACGCCGCTCGCCATGCGCTCCAAGGCGCGCCGCCTCAAGGCGGAGCACGACGTGGGCATGGTGGTCGTGGACTACCTGCAGATGATGCAGGGGCCGACGGACGCCGAGAGCCGCCAGCAGGAGATCTCGTTCATCTCACGCTCGCTCAAGGCGCTCGCCAAGGAGCTCGACGTCCCGGTCGTCGCCCTGTCGCAGCTGTCGCGCGCCCCCGAGCAGCGCGGCGGCGAGCACCGGCGTCCGCAGCTCTCGGACCTGCGCGAGTCCGGAGCGATCGAGCAGGACGCGGACGTGGTGTGCTTCATCTACCGGCAGGAATTCTACGACGGCCCGACGGACCTGAAGACCAACGAGAGCATCGAGGGCATCGCGGAGCTCATCGTCGGGAAGCAGCGCAACGGTCCCACCGGCACGGTGAAGCTGTTCTTCAAGAAGGAATACACGCGTTTCGACAACTACTCGCCGCGCGAAGCGCCCCCCGAGGCCGGCCGTGGGTAAGGGAGGGGGGAAGGCTCACTCGGTGTTCCGCTGCACCGAGTGCGGCGCCGAGCAGCCGAAGTGGGGCGGCCGCTGCGACGCCTGCGGGGCGTGGAACGCGCTGGTGGAAGAACCGGTAGGGCGGACGGTTGGAAGGTTGGAAGGTTGGAAGGCGAAAGCAGGAGACGTCGCTCCCGTCCAACTTTCCAACCTTCCAACCGGTGGCGTGCAGCGCTGGCAAACCGGCCTCCGCGAGTTCGATTTCGTCTTGGGCGGGGGCATCGTCCCCGGATCGGTAGTCCTGGTGGGGGGCGAGCCCGGCATTGGCAAGTCCACGCTGCTGCTGCAGTGCGCCGCGCGGCTCGAGCAGGCGGGCATCCCCGCGCTCTACGTCTCGGGGGAAGAGTCGCCCGAGCAGATCCGGCTCCGCGCCGACCGCCTGAACGTCGCGGCCGGCGCCGTGCACGTGCTCGGCGAGACCCGGCTCGAGGCGATTGTGCACCACACCCGCGCCCTCGGCGCCCGGGTCGTGTTCGTGGACTCGATCCAGACGACCTACACCGACGCGCTGGAAGGCGCCCCGGGCAACGTCGGCCAGGTGCGCGAGTGCGCCGCCCAGCTCATGCGGTTCGCCAAGGAAGCGGGGCCGGCCGTGCTGCTCGTCGGCCACGTGACGAAGGGCGGCGGGATCGCAGGCCCCAAGACCCTCGAACACATCGTCGACACGGTGCTCTACTTCGAGGGCGAGAGCACGCTCGACCACCGCATCCTGCGCGCGGTGAAGAACCGGTTCGGCTCGGTGGACGAGATCGGCGTGTTCGAGATGACGGGGGCGGGCCTCGAGCCGGTGGCCGACCCCGCGGCGGCGTTCCTCGCGGGCCGGGCGACCGGCGTGTCGGGCTCCGCGGTGACGGCGCTGATGGAAGGCACGCGGCCGATGCTGATCGAGATCCAGGCGCTGGCCGCGAAGACCGGTTTCGGCACGCCGCAGCGCGTCGCGACGGGGCTCGATCACCGCCGCCTCGCCGTGCTGCTGGCGGTGCTGGAGCGCCGCGGCGGGCTGCCCTTCGGCCAGCTCGACGTGTTCGTCAACGTGACGGGCGGCGTGCGGCTGCTCGAGCCCTCGACCGATCTCGCCGTGCTGGCGGCGCTCGTCTCGAGCGTGCACGACCGGCCGCTCCCGGCGGACGCGCTGTTTCTCGGTGAGGTCGGGCTGGGCGGCGAGATCCGCCCCGTCGCCGGAGTCGAGCGCCGGCTGGGCGAGGCGGCGCGCCAGGGCTTCCGGCGCGTCTTCCTGTCGGCCCGCTCGCGCGTGGGCCCGACCGGGCTGGAGGTCGTGGGGATGGACGGAATCGGTGAGCTGGCTCGGCGCCTCGCGGCTTGACGTCGGCGTCGTGATCGTCGCGGCGGGCGCGGGCGCGCGCGCCGGACCAGGAGAGCCGAAGCAGTTCCGCCCCATTCTCGGCGTTCCCCTGCTGCTCCGCGCCCTCCGCCCGTTCACGTCGCACCCGGAGGTCGGCCGGGTGGTCGTGGCGGTGCCCGCCGGACTCGAGACGCGCCCCCCCGACTGGCTCGGCAAGGTGGTCGGCGAGCGGCTCGTGCTCGTCGCGGGCGGCGCCACGCGGGCGCAGTCGGTGCAGGCGGGCCTGCGGGCTCTCCCGGAAGGCGCGGGCGTCGTGCTGGTGCACGACGGCGCGCG